>NZ_CP035687.1:358050-716100 GCF_009665255.1 Vibrio metoecus | reverse complement strand
AAAGTGCGAAACTGATTCGATGGTTTGAGCGAGCGTGCGGTGCTGATGTTGTGCTTGCAGCGCGATGAGCTGCATCGCGGAAGGCCAACCCTCCACATAATCACGTAGGTGATTCGCCGTCAGCGCATCAATCCCATCGGAAACGCGTTGGTTGAAAAAGCGCGTGGTTTCTTCGGTATCAAAAGCCAAAAGCTCATTGCCGATCTCAATCATTAAATCACGCACGCGCAGGTTAGCCGTACCCAAAGGTGGGGTTGAACGGCTGGTGACCACCAAGGTTAAATTATCGGGCATGTGCTTTAAGAAAAAGCGCATCGCTTCGTGAATGGTTTCATCGCTGATCAGATGGTAATCATCCAGCACCACATAGCATTCGCCGTGGTAGTCGGCCATCTCGGCAAACACTTCACTAAACAGTGAGTGCAGTGAGGAAAATTGACGCTTCTCTGCCAATTTTTGCGCGTTGGGGCAGGCGTTGTGGGTTGCTTTATTAATCGCTTGCAGCAGATAGTTCATAAAGCGAAACGGATCGTTATCGCTATCATCAATGCTGTACCAACCCAGATTGGGCTTATCGGCAAGCCACTGTGCGGCCATGGTGGTTTTGCCATACCCCGCCGGAGAGCGGAATAGCACTAATTTGTAGCAAGTCGCGTGTTGCAATAATTCCAGAACACGGGGGCGGACGATGGCGTTATGCAAACGTCCCGGGCGAGTCAGTTTCGAAGGGATCCACATCTTCTTTCTCTCGTCTATTCCAATCAGAGCGTCATGCTCTTTTAACTTGGAACACCAGTTCCAAGCGTAGGGAGAGGTGAATACGCGAGGCGTATCACACTCAGATGGACGAATGTTACTTGAAGTCATTCTGCGCGTTTATTGATCCATACTGAGTTTTCTGTGTTCTTCACGTTTCGCTCATAACTACGCCCCATATTTGTGATTCTTGTCACTAATCCATCTGCGCCTGAGCAAGGGTATTGTCTAAGCCTCTACGAAATTAAGTGAAAAGTAGGTAACGGAAACGAAATTATTGTGATCTATTTAGCAGAGTGGACAAATGTTCAACCTCTTGTTTTCCGAACTTTCATAAAGCCTAGCTATGGTTAATCGGCGGGTGGTGTGATCCGAATCACTGCTATCTCTGGTTGAACTAAGCATTGATGGGAGCTAGATCACTCACTACCGGACTCCTGCGCCTCTACGCCTTGGTTCCTCCTCCTAATTGATGAGAAAAGTAGGAGGATGTTTTGCCAAAGTCGTGAAGGCAGGATAGAGGTCAGATGGATTAGAACCAAAAAGTGAGAGTTCACAATGAAACCTACTCAACAGAAACAGTTTGACAAGAAGTTGTTCCAAGAAAACGTGAAGCGCCATTTAACCGCAACTTATGCCACGACGGTAGAGCACGCTTCGGCGCGTGCATGGTACTTGGCGATGGGGCGAGCCCTTGCTGAATTTACCACCTTTGATTTGCTGGAAACCGAACAGGATGAACGCATCCTCAATAGCAAAAGTTTGAACTACCTATCGCTGGAGTTTTTGATTGGCCGTTTAACTGGCAACAACTTGATCAGCATGGGCGTGTATGAAGCCGTAGGGCAAGCGATGGAAGAACTCGGCCAGAACCTGACCGACTTGCTAGAAGAAGAGCGCGACCCATCATTAGGTAACGGTGGTTTAGGCCGTCTTGCCGCTTGTTTTATGGATTCTTGCGCGGCGCAAGAATATCCGACCGTAGGCTACGGTCTGCACTACGAATATGGTCTGTTTAAACAGTCATTTGAAGAAGGCCGTCAAAAAGAAGCGCCTGATGCATGGTGTGGTGTTGAAGGCTACCCATGGGAAGTCGCGCGCCCCGAACTGAAGCAGGAAATTGGCTTCTACGGTCACGTTGAAGTCGTTAATGAAAATGGTAAAGAGCGTCGTCGTTGGGTTCCGGGCATGCTGGTGCAAGCGATGCCGTGGGATCTGCCGATTGTCGGCTACCAAAGTGATACGGTTTACCCGCTGCGTTTGTGGGAGTGTCGCGCTATCGCGCCTTTCTCGTTGGAAAGCTTCAACAACGGTAACTACTTTGAAGCACAGCACGCGTTGATCGATGCTGGTAACATCACCAAAGTCCTGTATCCGAATGACAACCACGAAAAAGGCAAAACCCTGCGTTTGATGCAGCAGTATTTCCACAGTGCAGCATCGGTGCGCGATATTCTGCGTCGCCATGAGGCCGTAGGTCATGCGTTAGCGGATTTGCCGAAATACGAAACCATTCAGCTTAACGATACGCACCCAACCATCGCGATCCCTGAGCTGATGCGCATTCTGATCGATGAAAAGCAGATGTCTTGGGAAGCGGCGTGGGCGATCTGTTCGAAAACCTTCGCGTATACCAACCATACTTTGCTGCCAGAGGCGCTAGAAACGTGGAGTGAATCGTTAATCCAACGCTTACTGCCACGTCATATGGAGATCATTTACGAGATCAACCATCGCTTCTTGCAAGAAGTGCGTGCCAAATGGCCGGGTGATGTAGCGAAACAGCAAAAGCTCTCGATCATCGAAGAAGGCTTCCACCGCATGGTGCGTATGGCCAACCTGTGTGTGGTCGGCTCTTATGCGGTGAACGGCGTAGCCGCGCTGCACTCTGAATTGGTGAAGCGTGACCTGTTCCCTGAATTTGTTGAGCTTTATCCGGGCAAAATTCAGAACGTGACTAACGGTATTACTCCGCGTCGCTGGCTAAAGTTCTGTAACCCAGATTTGTCTGCGCTCATCTCCGAGAAGATTGGTCACGAGTGGCCAGCGAAACTGGATCAACTGACCAAAGTGGCGCAGTACGCGGAAGATGCCGCGTTCCAAAAACGTTTTATGGAAGTGAAAAAAGCCAACAAAGCGCGTTTGGCTGATTGGGTGAAAGATCACATGGGCATCGAGCTCGATACCAATGCGATTTTCGATGTGCAGATCAAACGTCTGCATGAGTACAAACGTCAGCACCTCAATATGCTGCACATTTTGTCGCTCTACCATCGTCTCATCAATGATCCAAGCTTTGACATGCATCCACGTGTGGTGTTCTTTGCGGCGAAAGCGGCGCCGGGCTACCACTTGGCGAAAGAGATCATTTACGCCATCAACATGATCGCGCAGAAAGTGAATAACGATCCGCGGGTCGGCAACAAGCTGAAAGTGGTATTCATCCCTGATTATCGCGTCAGCGTGGCCGAAATCATCATTCCGGCGGCGGATGTGTCTGAGCAGATCTCAACCGCAGGTAAAGAAGCATCCGGTACTGGCAACATGAAGATGGCGCTCAATGGTGCTCTGACCATAGGTACGATGGACGGCGCGAACGTCGAAATTCGTGAAGAAGTGGGCGATGACAACATCTACATCTTCGGTCTTGAAGTGGATGGTGTAGAAGCACTGAAAGCGCGTGGTTACAACCCATACGATTTCTATCATGCCGATCCGCTGCTCAAAGCATCGCTGGATCTGCTGGTGGGTGAAGAGTTTACGCCGGGTGCTCCGGGCAAACTGCGCGCGACCTATGACAGCTTGCTCGATGGCGGTGATCCGTATCTGGTTCTGGCGGATTTCGCCTCTTACGTGAAAGCGCATGAAGCGATCGACAAACAGTATCGTGACCAAGCGGGCTGGGCGAAAAAAGCCATCCTCAATACCGCGTTAGTGGGCAAATTCAGCTCCGACCGCAGTATCCGCGATTACGTGAATAACATTTGGAAACTGAGCGCTGTACAGCGTTAAGCCCCTTTGGTGAGTTAGACCCCTCTGACTCACCTTTTTTACATACCCTACACGGAAGGGGAAAGCAGTCCCTTCGGAGAGAGCGATGAATCAAGACAATGCATTAAAACAAGTCGCTGCAATGGCAAAAATTGCCGATCGATACGTCAGCGCGTGGGGCAGTGAAGCTCAAGTAGAAGATGACACGATCCGTCATCTTTTGGCGTCTCTTGGCTACGACACCAGTAGCGATGAAGCCTTGCTGCAATCGGCCGAGAAAAAACACAAGAAAGATGTGGTGGATCCGGTACTCGTGGTTCACCAAGGTGCGGCGATCGAAGTGCCGCTCTACCTTGGCGTGAGTGCGCGCGAAAGCGAATTTGATTGGCGCTTGCAGACCGAGCAAGGCGAGGTGCTGGAAGGCTATCTGCAATCACAAATTGTACGTGATGAACGTGCCGAAGGCGGCCCACTGGTGTTTGCGTTGCCGAATGATCTGCCGCTCGGTTATCACACATTATTGATTGCGCGTAAGCGCCGCAAAACACCTTACGAAATGGCGCTGATTGTCACGCCGCAAGCCTGTTATAAGCAGCCCGCCTTGGTACAAGGCAAAAAGCTGTGGGGGCCGAGCATTCAACTTTATACCCTACGCACTCAGCACAATTGGGGCATGGGTGACTTTGGCGATTTGAAACAGCTCGTGGCGGATATTGCTTCACGTGGTGGCGATTTTGTTGGGTTAAATCCGATTCACGCATTGTTCCCAGCCAACCCTGAAGGTGCCAGCCCGTACAGCCCATCGTCTCGTCGTTGGCTGAACATTCTGTACATTGATGTCAGCTCAGTACCTGAATTTGCACTCAGTGCTGAAGCGCAGCAAAAAGTCGGTAGTCCAGAGTTCCAGCAGCGCCTACAAAAAGTACGTGATGCGCATTGGGTGAACTACAGCGAAGTGGCCGAACTGAAACTGAGCGTGTTGCCGCTGCTGTTTGCTGAGTTCAAAAAGCGTCATCTGGATAAACAGTCCGATCGCGCTCATGCTTTCTTGAATTTTGTGGAAGAGGGTGGTGAGAGCTTACTGCATCAAGCGGCATTTGATGCGCTGCATGCCCAATTGCATGCGGAAGATGCTTCAGTGTGGGGCTGGCCCGTTTTCCCTGAAAAATACCGCCGTTTCGACAGTGCTGCGGTACAGAAATTTGTTGATGAGCAGAAAGATCAAGTTCATCTCTACATGTATTTGCAGTGGATCGCCGATGCGCAGATCCATGAAGCGCAATCATTAGCGGAAGAGAAAGGCATGGCCGTTGGCCTCTATCGCGATCTCGCGGTAGGCGTGGCCGATTCTGGCAGCGAAACCTGGGCCGATCATGGCAACTTGCTGCAAGATGTGAGCATTGGTGCGCCGCCAGATGTGTTGGGACCTTTGGGACAAAACTGGGGCTTACCGCCACTCAACCCGCAAGTGCTGCAAGCGACGGCGTATGATGCTTACATCAAACTGCTGCGTGCCAATATGAAGCACTGCGGCGCATTGCGTATCGATCATGTGCTTGGTTTGCTGCGTTTATGGTGGATCCCGAAAGGTGAAAACGCCACCAAAGGCGCGTACATCTACTACCCAGTCAAAGATATGTTGGCGATTTTGGCGCTCGAATCTCACCGTCATCAGTGCAGTGTGATTGGCGAAGATTTGGGAACCGTACCGGATGAAATCGTCGAGCTGCTGCGCGATGCCGGCGTGCATTCGTACAAAGTCTTCTTCTTCGAAACTTCGAAGGAAGATGGTGGTTACGTTTCTCCGGCGCATTACGCGGAGCAATCGATGGCGGCACTCTGTACCCATGACATGCCAACCCTACGCGGCTTCTGGCACTGTGATGATCTTAAAATGGGGAGTGAAATTGGCCTCTATCCCGATGAAGAGCAACTGCAAGGCTTGTTTGACGATCGCCTGAAATCCAAACAAGGCATTCTCGATTCTGTGGCGTGGCACGGTTATTTGCCAGCCGGCGTTGGGCGTGATGCCACGCAGGTTCCGATGGATTCCTACCTGAGCGAAGCACTGCAACTGCATGTGGCGGCAGGTTCTTCCGCGTTACTGAGCGTGCAGTTGGAAGATTGGCTAGAGATGGATAAGCCGGTCAATATTCCGGGAACGGTCAACGAATACCCGAACTGGCGACGTAAGCTCTCCATGAATCTGGACGAGATTTTTGCACGCGAAGAAGTGAACCGCATTGCGGCTCGACTGACTGAAGTGCGCAGCAAAGCCAGCCAATAAGGAACTCAGTGACCAATTTCTTAACTATGACCCAAAGAAGTTGAGGGTTGGTCACTCTTTCCACCTTGATAAGTCCGGTAAGATGGACACACGCTTTGCCCGCGGTTTGCGGGCTTTCTGCTATACCCAAACAACTTAAAGATACCGATTCAAAACGACATAATTCTTTAAGCCGGAAGGGAATGTTTCGCTAGCTAGGTTAGGAGTTAGGTTTGAAGATCACAAAAAAACCATCCAAGGTTCAACAAATTTATGATCAGTTGGCGCGTGCTGCGTTTGCTGATCCCTTTTCATTTTTAGGCCCTTACATTCCCGCAGAGCAAGGCGCATTGCGGGTCTGGATGCCGGGAGCCAATAAAGTTGAGTTGGTGGTTGAAGGGGAACCACGAGTTACGTTAGAGCGAGAAGGTGAGAGCGGCTTTATTCTAAAAGATGGCCGTAACCTGCGTTTTACCCGCTACCAATTGGCTGTTGATTGGGAAGGCACAGAACAGTTACTGGACGACCCATACCAATATCACACCATTTATGCCGAATATGATGATTTGCACACACCGAAGCAGATGTATCACCACATGGGTGCGCAATTTGTCACTTTAGAGCGCGATGGAAAAATGGTCTCTGGCGTACGTTTTCTAGTGTATGCCCCTCACGCGGCGGCGTGCAGTTTGATTGGCGCGTTTAACCATTGGGATGGGCGTCGTCATCCGATGCAGCGTCTCGATTACGGAATTTGGGGAATTTTTATCCCCGGCTTGCCGGAAGGCACCCAATATAAATTTGAATTGAAAGGCCCACACGGAGAAGGCTTACCGCATAAAGCCGATCCGTGGGGATTTTATGCCGAGCAATACCCTTCTTTTGCTTCCGTCACATACGATCATCAAAGCTATCAGTGGCAAGACAGCGCATGGCAGCAACGTCCTGTGACCGAAAAGCGTAAACAAGCGCTCTCGTTTTATGAGCTACATGTTGGCTCATGGAAGCGGGGTGAAAACGGCGAGTTTCTTAATTACCGTGAATTGGCCGATCAATTGGTGCCTTATCTGGTTGAGATGGGTTATACCCATGTTGAGTTAATGCCTGTCGCTGAGCACCCATTTTATGGCTCTTGGGGCTATCAACCAGTTGGTCTGTTTGCGCCCACTAGCCGTTACGGCTCGCCAGATGATTTCAAATATTTTGTCGATTTGTGTCACCAAGCGGGGATTGGAGTGGTGCTCGATTGGGTGCCTGCACACTTCCCATCAGATTCTCACGGTCTAGCCAATTTTGATGGCACACCGCTGTTCCATGATCCGGATCCGCGCCGCGGCTGGCACCAAGACTGGAACTCTTACATCTACGATCTCGGTCGTGAGCATGTACGCCGTTTCTTAGTTGCTAACGCGCTGTATTGGTTTGAGATGTTCCACATCGACGGTATTCGTGTTGATGCGGTGGCTTCGATGCTCTATCTCGATTATTCACGCAGTCACGATCAATGGATCCCGAATATTGATGGCGGGCGTGAAAACTACGACGCCATCGCCACCTTTAAGTGGATGAACGAAGAAGTGTACAAACACTTCCCGAATGCGATGACGATTGCCGAAGAATCGACCGCGTTTCCCGGTGTTTCTGCTCCGACCTTCATGGGTGGATTAGGTTTTGGCTTTAAGTGGAACATGGGCTGGATGCACGATAGTTTGTCATACATTAAAGAAGATCCGGTTCATCGCAAATATCACCACAATACCCTGACTTTCCCGCTGATTTACGCGTTTAGCGAAAACTACGTGCTCTCTTTGTCACATGATGAAGTGGTGTATGGTAAGCGCTCACTTATGTACAAGATGCCGGGTGACGAGTGGCAGCAAACCGCCAACTTACGTGCTTACTTGGGCTATATGTATGGCCAACCGGGTAAAAAGCTCAACTTTATGGGCACCGAGTTAGGGCAAACTGCTGAATGGAATCACGATGGTCAGTTGCAGTGGTTTTTGACTCAGTTTGAACGCCATGCTGGGGTTCAGCGCCTAGTACGTGATTTGAACCATCTGTACCAATCGCAAACTGCGCTGCATCAGCTTGATTGCGATCCGCGTGGCTTTGAATGGCGTTTGCAAGATAATGCCGATCTCAGTGTGATCGCCCATGAGCGCATGGATGAAGCAGGTGATCGCGTGTTAGTGATCACCAACTTCACACCTGTTCCGCAGCAGGAATTTCGCTTAGGCGTTCCCAAAGAGGGACGTTACCGCTTGCTACTCAATACCGACGCCAAGCAATACAACGGTAGCGATTACTCTGTGTTGCAGGAAGTCAGTAGCGAAGCCGTGGGCAGTGAAGGCTTAGATCAATCTCTGTTATTGCGTGTTCCTCCGCTTGCGACGCTGTTTTATCAGTGGATGGCCGAGTAATTCTCGCGACTTCTCGTTGTTTCATTATCAAACAGTCAACCCGCTGCGGCGGGTTGATTGTTTATCGCTGATGGTTGGATTTTTCAGAGAGAGCTGTTTTCACTCAGTCGAGACTTTTTGCCCACCAAGCAAGATCTTGCTCAATCACAGGCAGTTTTTTGCTTTATTGATGGAGATGATTGGATAACACATTGATTTCTAATGGTAAGCAAGTTGGCATCGACCTTGCTCTTTCTATGGCGACGGTGCGCTTAGCGCGTTAACGCTTTCATTTATTTAATGATTTTTTAGAAAGGAAATAGCCATGCCAACTCCATGTTATATCTCTATCGACGGCCAAACTCAGGGCCTTATCACTGCTGGCGCATGTACTGCAGACTCTATCGGCGATTCATTCGTTGAAGGCCACGAAGATGAGATGCTGGTTCAACAGTTTGACCACGTCGTGACCGTACCGACTGACCCACAATCTGGTCAGCCTTCAGGCCAACGCGTGCACAAACCATTCAAATTCACTGTGGCGCTGAACAAAGCGGTTCCTCTGTTGTACAACGCGCTCTCTTCTGGTGAGAAGCTGAAAACCGTTGAACTGAAATGGTACCGCACGTCTATCGAAGGTAAACAAGAAAACTTCTTCACCACTAAGCTGGAAAACGCGTCTATCGTCGATATCCACTGTGAAATGCCACACTGCCAAGACCCAGCAAAATCTGACTTTACTCAGAATGTGACTGTGTCTCTGTCTTACCGCAAAATCACTTGGGACCACGTTAACGCGGGTACTTCAGGTGCGGATGACTGGCGTAAGCCAATCGAAGCGTAATTTACGCTCCGAGAATGTCGCTCACCTTCGGGTGGGCGATTGTAAACCTTAAACCCAGAGTATCGTTTAGCGCGGTATTGTGGGTTTAAGGTTTTGCCATTTTTAATGTAGGAGAAGGAAAGGCAGGATGGCGACATTAGCGTACAGCATTGAGGTGGAAGGGCTGGAAGATGAGACTCTGGTGGTCAGAGGCTTTCATGGGCAGGAGTCACTCTCCAACAGCGTCTTTTTAGAGCAAGCCTGTTACGGGTTTCGCTACGAAGTGCAACTGGCGAGTCGGGTATCAAACCTGACCGCTGAGCAGATGGTCGATAAGCGTGCTGAGCTGAAGCTTTACCGCAACTCACAGCTGGTGCAGCGCGTCCATGGCATCGTGCGTGCCTTTAGCCAAGGTGACATCGGCCATCACCACACCTTCTACGAACTCGCTTTAGTGCCTGCCTTAGAGCGCTTATCTCTGCGCCACAATAGCCGCATTTTCCAAAAGCAAACTGTCCCAGAAATTCTCTCTATCTTGCTGCAAGAGATGGGCATTAACGATTACGCTTTTGCGCTCAAGTGTGATTGCGTGCAGCGTGAGTTTTGTGTGCAGTACCGCGAAAGCGATATCGACTTTCTGCACCGCCTCGCCGCTGAAGAAGGCTTGGTGTACAGCTTTGTCCATGAAGCGGGCAAACATACTCTCTATTTCAGTGATGCCAGTGACAGCCTAAGCAAACTTCTGGAGCCCATCCCGTACAACGCCTTAGCGGGCGGCACGATGGATACGCCGTATATCCACGGCTTAACCTATCGCACCCAAGCGGAAGTGAGCGAAGTTCAGCTCAAAGACTACAGCTTCAAAAAGCCAGCGTACTCCTTTTTACAAACCGTACAGGGCACGGAGCTGGATTATCAGCAAACCCGCTACCAACATTTTGATGCCCCTGGGCGTTATAAAGACGATGCAAATGGTGAAGCCTTTAGCCAAATCCGTTTAGACTACCTGCGCCGCCATGCCCACACCGCAACAGGGCAGAGCAACGAGCCGCTGCTGCGTGCCGGCTATAAGTTTGACCTGCAAGAGCACCTTGACCCCAAGATGAACCGCGATTGGGTGGTGGTCTCTATTAACCACCAAGGTGAGCAGCCGCAGGCATTGCAAGAAGAGGGCGGCAGCGGCGCTACTACCTACAGTAACCAATTTAGTTTAATTCCAGGGCACCTCCACTGGCGTGCTGAGCCACAACCTAAACCGCAAGTCGATGGCCCAATGATCGCGACGGTTGTCGGCCCTGAAGGCGAAGAAATCTTCTGTGATGAACACGGACGGGTGAAAATCCACTTTCCGTGGGACCGCTACTCGAACGGTAACGAGCAAAGCTCCTGTTGGGTACGGGTGTCACAAGGTTGGGCGGGCAGCCAATACGGCTTTATCGCCATTCCGCGCATCGGTCATGAAGTGATTGTTTCTTTCTTAAACGGCGACCCAGACCAACCGATCATCACCGGTCGCACCTATCACGCGACCAACACGCCGCCATACACTTTGCCTGAGCACAAAACCAAAACCGTGCTGCGCACCGAGACGCACCAAGGGGAAGGGTTTAACGAGCTCAGTTTTGAAGACCAAGCAGGCAAAGAGCAAATCTACCTGCATGCGCAGAAAGACTTTGATGGTTTGATTGAAAACGACCACACCACGGTCATTCGCCACGACCAACACCTGACCGTTGAAAATGACCAATTTACTCAGATTAAGCACAACCAACACCTGACGGTGGAGGGGGAGAGTCGCACGCTCGTCAAACTCGACAGCAGCAGCGAAATCGGCGGTTCATTGCAGCAAAAAATCGGCAGCAAAGCGATTTATGATGCAGGCACAGAGGTTCACCTTAAAGCGGGTAACAAACTGGTCTTGGAAGCAGGCAACGAGCTTACCATCAAAGCCGGCGGCAGTTTTATTAAAGTCGATGCTGGCGGTGTGCACGTCGTCGGCTCTGCTATTAACCTCAACTCTGGCGGCAGCGCAGGCAGCGGCTCAGGCTATGGCGGTAAAATGGCCGAGTTGCCACAAGGGGTGGATAAAGCCAAAACGCCGCAAGAGATTGAGCTAGCCGCGGTAACTCCCACTCAGCAGTCCATGTCACCTTTACTTAAGGCGCGACAAATTGAAGCACTCAAAGGTCCTGCACCTGTGTGTGAAGTGTGTGAAGAGGCAAAAAGTTTGTGATGCATATGGAGATGATTACGGTTTTGCCTGATACCGCTATTGCACCGAATAAAACGTTGTATCTATTGGTTGATGGAGCACAGGTTGAGCACATTGCTAAACAGTTGTATAGCTTGAGTGGCGAGTTAAATTTAGAGCCAATTTATCTCTATGAACCATACAACCAACTGATCGAGGTATCCCCGTATTTAGTGCAAGCCACTGACCCCGTAAAGCAATGGTTTTTTGATCTGAATAACACCCGAGTCGGTTATTTTTTCTCATCTTCATTACCACTGGATGATGTAGCAGAGAGCATAAGATGTCTGATTAAAGTACTTTCACCCTATGGTACATCGGTATTTTTGAAAATGGCCAATAGTGAATGTGCTTATGTCTTGCTGCAAACTCGAGTTGCTCGGTTATGGCAAGTGATGGAACAAGCTTGGCTCCCTACTAAAAGTGGCTGGGAGTTATTAAGTAAACCAGATTCTATACCCACTATTTCAGAGGGTATGTACAAATTGTCTGATGAACAGTGGCAGATGATGGGGCAGATTTCTTGGCGTAATGCACTGGAAAATATTGCATATCACATGTGTAAATGGTTTCCCGAAACAATTTCACAGTATGCAGATGTAGAGGGGTGGCTTAATCAACAAGCGCAAAATGCATATCAAATGGGTTTTAATTCTGAACGAGACTTGTTGTTATTCTTTAATGTAATTGGGTTTCTTGGTATTAAGGCCATTGCATCTCCAATTTATCCTGACATTTATCAGCTTATACACCAAACATCACAGCAGACACCTTCGCAGCGTATCGAGCAGGCTGCCTTACTAGCAGAGCAATACTCTCATCAATATATTCAGGAGCAAAGATCGTGAGCTCACCTCTTCAAGCCGCCATGTGTGGTGATACTAAAGATGCCCAAAGCCCCGTTGCTGTTTGTCCATTAGCCATTGATAAAATACAACTTATTCCAGTTAGATATGGGCTAGTAGAAACTCTTTCTGTTAAAGGTGTTGCTTCACCTCCTTTCGAAACTAAGTCAAAACCTATCGGAGTTCGCTTACTTCGTGATGGTTGGTTATATATTTTGATGAAGCAAGAGGAAGCGTGGCTACTTCATGAGTATCGGACCGAAGGTGGACAGATTACTACTTTGTTATGGCAAGATAGTGACGTTGATAAAGATGTCAGAACAACGACTGTTGGTGATGCTAATCTTGTGTTCAAAAAGACCGATATCCTTTATGCGTGCTACTCGGAAGTTCAATGGACAGCGAGAAAATGTTCACAAGTCATTAAGAATGATAAAGATAGAAAACGCTTTATGCAGCGGGTGAGCTTATTGCAGGTAAACCCGCTGACTGGTGGAGAAAATTTGTTGACGCCTAAACAAGCATCTTCCCTGATTGCTGAATGTGCGGAAAAAGTAGTTTCACAGACGTCATCACTGAGTTACCAGACTTATCAATGGGAGCATAAACCACTATACCGTCAAATCGACTTTACTGAGTTAAGTGCCAAAGTTCTACGCCAATATAGAAACGGCCATTTTTACCTTATCCTTAATGATGATATTGGTATCCTCAGAGACTTAGCTTCATTTCAAGCACTGGTCGCAACATCACTAGAAGATTGGACGTCTGATGAGAAACGATATCAACAGTTTGTCGAAGGATGTTATATTGAATCGCAAATCACTCTTTCTCCAGATAAAGTTGACCAACTCGCTGTTGCGATTGGTGACACTACCTTCATAAACGAGCTCAATAACAGCCAAAAGCAAGCAATCGTTGAGTGGCTTGAATTTCAAGAAGAACGTGGTAGTAACCATGCTCGACTCAATGCGATAAAAAGGAATCAGCTAAAAGATGCTCTTGGTGCAGATCTTTGGAAGAAATATCAAGAATTAATCGGTGATATTGAAGATCAATACCAACGTCAAATGCATGGTATAAATAGTTTCAAGTTTTGGGATTCTAATGCGGGTACGCTTGGTATTTTGGATCTTATCAATGAAGATGAGATGAAAGCGTTTCTAAAACAAGAACGAGAAAAACTGGCTTACTGGCAAGTGCTACTAGAACAAATCACCGAAGACAGAGTGGCATTATTTAGTCGTTTTTATCCAGCGGCTTGGTATTTTGATGCTACAAACGTTGAGAGCTTGCAAAATTTGCTCGCAACCGAATACGCCTGTATTCAGGATATTTGCTGGAGTGAGACATCCAGTAAGCTCATCGCTGACCAGTTGGATAAAATGCCTTGGATTGCCTATCGTGGTCTGTTTACCTTGCCTGCCGAAAATTTCGATAAAATTACCCAGGAAATACAAAAGAAAATCAGCGAGCTGCAAAAGTTGGTTGCAGCTGAAGATGATCTTACAGCTATCAACACCATAGGCTTAGAGCTAAACGGCTTACTGGCTCAAGAATTTACAGGTCAAGACTGGGGCAGTAGGTTGATTTCACTGGATGAAGGCATGCGAGCCTTTGATTCTTTGATCGACGCCAGTTATGCCCAGGCGAATACGTTAGTACTCGCTAAAGCGACGTCGGAATTTCTGGAAGATGCTAATGCCAATAAACAGTTTGATCCTAAGAGGGTTTTTCGAGATCTTTCTGGAAGTGCTTGGTTGAATATGCTTAAAGCTTATCAAGTTAGTGGAGTTTCCGTTGGGTTGGCCAATAAAGCAGAATTTGAAGCTTTTGATATGCTGCGTAATCAAGCGGTGAGTATGCGTGAGGAGAACGTCAGCTTGAAAAATCAGCTCCGGCAGGAACTGGTAAAATTACGTAAGCAAGGAAAATCAATTAATCAGTCTGCTTCGATATCTAAGATGCGTCAGGATTTGAAACGCAATCAGTCAAATCTACTTATTATGGAAAATAAACTCGCAGAAGCCCTTTCACCTCTTGGTGATAGCCCTGCCAAAGTTGGTTATTACATCAAAGGTTTGTCTGCAGAAACACACGCAGATATGAAGCAGATGGCAGCTGATCTGCACCAGTTGAAAACTAGAAGCGTCAATTTGGGTAAATATTCAGTACGTATTAAGGCAGGAAAGTGGGATGTGCTGTCTTTGATACTAGTCTGTTTTTCCATCAGTAATGCTTATAAGGCACGTAATAAGGATACTGCATTGCTTATCTCAGAGATGACTGGTGCATTAAGTGGTATTTTAGGTTTTGTGCAGGGGGTACGGGCTGCAACAGATATGGCTGCCATCAAGTTGGTCAGTAGTAAAGTCAGTCAACTTGTTTATGGTGCCAATCTTGGTAAATGGACCGTGATGCTGGGTGGATGGGCATATATATTTGGTGGTATTAGTTCAGTCGTAAAAGCAACCTCTGCTGGGTACGATGCGGTTGTAAAAGGTGATACCAAGGCCTCTATTACATTGGCGGCAGAAGGTGTAATGATTGGAGTCAATTACGTTGGTATAAGAGAGAGCGGAAAGGTTGCTTATGCAGTTTTTAAAGCAGATAAAGCTGTTCGCGCTGGTATCTGGGCAAGAAATGGCGCTAATTTGCTTTCACTAAGTATTCGTTTAACTTTGATTGGTATTGCTATCTCTGCCATACAGCTAGGGGCGACTGTGTGGTATAACCGCACTAATCTTTCTCAATACCTCACTTGGTTTGCAAACTGCCAGTGGGGTAAGTCGCCTTCGTCAATTTCTCTTGAACAGAGTAACCTTCAGTTAGCAAGAATCTCAGCTAAGCCGAGTGTCGAAATCCGTGAGTTTGAGCAGGGTAAAGCTTTGATATTGAGCTTTCCAGGTATTAGTCGCGAAACATTGGATGATGCGGGTGTGATGTTGTCGGCCTATTGGAAAACTAGCTTACGTGATAACAACTGGCAGCCATGGACCCAAGAGCTAGAACAACAATGGGTATGTTTGAGTGAGACTCACGAGCCGCTAGTGGTAGCACTACCTTTGTATGGTTCTGAAATCAATGCCGAGCACGGGATTGCCATTGAGTTGCATTATTTCCCGATGGCAGATACGTCAGAGAAAGATATTCTGCGTTTTCAAGCAGAAAGCTTTACCCGTGTTGGTCCACTTAGTGAAGTTGCGCTGTTTAAAGCGAGAAACCTCTCTGCTGGTCATCTTGCTCCGTTAACTACCCAGCAAATTTATTGGAAAGTGACATAATTATGTTTTGGAAAAAGAAGAGTCAAGATATCGATCTCAAAGAGCTTGTGCCTAAGGCTGGCAATACGCGCAAATTTTTAACCGGAGAGGCGGTGTTTTTTTCACCTAAACCGTTGCCTTCGGCCAAAATTGCCTCAGAGACAATAGTTCAGTCACCCGAGATTCTGGAAATCAACGATACCTACCTAGATATTGGGCAACGCAATCAGGGTAAAGCTTGGCAGGTGCAGATAATGAGTTCTGGGATAAGTGTTTCTGCCATCGTGATTCTGCTGATTTTGTTTTATGTAGGTCATCGAGATATGCAACTCTTCGGTTCGTTCTTTATCGCATTTCTCGAGTCTTTCAATGACGTTGCCGTGTCACTAACTATTGCTTTTTTTCTTTTACTTTGTGTTAGCTGTCAGGTCATTATCGGCACGTCTATCGATTTTGCCCGTCAGCGCCCGATTCGGCTAAATCGACAACGCCGTGAGATTTGCTATTACTCTGACAGAGAGAAAAAATCGATTATTGCCCCATGGGAAGAGGTGGTGTGTTGGCTGGCATTGAATAGAGGCACTACAGGTAACAGTATGGTAACGCATTTTACTTTTGGTCTTGCTATTCCTACGCCAGATGGTAAGGATTACTGGACACTGCGACGCCCGATAGCCTCTGTAACTGATGGACAGCGTATGTGGGAGACGATGCGTATGTATATGGATGAGCCACTCACTCGACGCCCGGTGCCAAGTCCCTTTATCAAAGAGGATCGTGCCTATTTTGACAAGAGCCGTCGCGAGATGTGTGATAGATTTCAAAAAGGCCCCAAGTGTTGGTTTATTCTTAATTCTAACGCGCCTTGGGTGTCTTACGCCTCGATGTTTTTTTATTACTTATTTCATATTCTGAGTGGATGGAAGTTGCCTTATTGGGTATCTGAATGGACGGATAATCTTGCAAAAGTTGACTTACCAAAAGAGGTTGAGGAGTGGTCTAAGCCTATTCCTGAAAGTGAATGGGCTAAACCGAGTGAGGAATTATTGAGGCAACGCGCAGCGATAGAAAAACACTATGAAGCGGGTGGTGGCATTATGGATTTTAATCCAGCTACTCAATAGTTTATTTTTCCCATTTGCACTTACACTCATCGCGTCAAGCCAATAAGAAATAAGGATAGATTATGGTCACAACAGGATATGCCGTCGTGCTGTGCGGCTGGTTGATTTATTTAGCCGTACAGGTGATTCGTCAGCGGCGTAAACATCAGGTGCTGTTTGCCGATGGTGGTGTGGATGCCTTAGTCCGGGCGCGCAGTGCGCAGAGTAATGCGACGGAATACATTCCCATTTTCCTAATCCTACTCGGTTTAGCTGAAATGAATGGGGTTAATGTGTGGTGGATTCACGCACTCGGCGTGGCCTTTGTGGTAGGGCGGGTGTTACACGCTGATTCGATGTTTAAAGCCACCATTCCTAATCGTGTGCGCGGTATGCAGCTCACTTTTGGCTGCTTAGTGGTGCTGATGGTGTTAAACTTATGGGAATTGCCTTATAGCAAGTTCTTCTATCCCCTTCCTACTTGAAGCTGCAGCGGTGTTGGCTTCGTTCGTTCAACCCAATCACATAGTTTGTCTATGCTCATGGGGATGAACCCACTTGCCGCCTACCTGCAACTCCAAGTCGTTTGGGGATAAGTACTATTTCCGGTAAAAAGCAAAGGGAGCGTTCGCTCCCTTTGTGGTTTCACGCTTATTGCTATCGAAATAACAGGTGCTTAAGTGGTGTACGTTCTATGCCTTTCACGAGCAGATAAGTGGTGATCAAAGTGCCAAATAGGATCAGTGCGTCTTTCTGCAAGCCTGCTAGGCCTAAAATACCAGCGAGGTTCATCATTACGATAACCATTAAAAGGTGGCTGATGTAAAAGCCGAGGATGCTTTGTGACAGTGAAAATACCCAAGGTTTTCGACCTAAATCGGGTTTGGCGAGCAGGAAAAGAAATAGCCCAATCGCCCACAAAGCGGTGCCAAACAGATAATCATTGGTGTTAAACACCTGCCCGTGTTGATGTAAGCCATAGGCTTCAACGAAGTGAAAAGCCATTCCTAGCATCGCCAATAACAATGCAGAGCGCGCTTGCCACAGGATGCGCCTTTCACGAATCAGATAACCGACCACGACAAACAAAGTGCTGAAAAATGGGCCGTTACGAGTATAGATGGGCGCGCTCATGCCAGTGACGACGGCGCTGCTTCCTGCAAATTCACCGTAGAGGTATAACCCGATGGCAAACGGTAGCATCCAGTGTGTTTTTTGTTGGCGGATCAACAGTGCCATGATGGCAACCGCAATCATCAGTGCAGGTAAAAACCAAAGGTGTACAAGCCCGCCTTCAAACAGTGAGTTAAGTGGGTGTTGTAGCAAAAATCCCCAATAGCCTGAACGCTCAGCGAGGTAGCCTTGATTAACTACCACTCCGAGATTGAAGGGCATCAATAGGCTAATCACACTCCAAATCACCCATATCCTCAGTAATGGTGAGCAGTAATTACGCAAGGTTTGCATTGGGTTCTGGCTGAGTTTGGGTTGGAGCAAATAGCCCGAAATAAGGAAAAACAGTGGAACAGCAAAACGGGTGGATTGGTTAAATAAGTAGGCCACCCATGGTTCTTCATTGGTGTACCAATAACTGGTAAAAAGTTGGCAATGCAAAGCAATAATTGCCAGCATGGCGATTACTCGCCCAAGCTCAAGGCTAGCGATTTTCTGATGGTTTGACATAACGACACTCGGCAAAATAAAAAAGCCGACATTACGCCATTCAAATCTCAATTCTATTGATTTATGTCGTTTTTTACCTTTGCACTTAACCCTAAGAGAGAATTTGCGATCCAGTGCTCACCTGTGGTGATTAGATCACTCCAAAACTAGAAAGCAGGAAAATACCAAGCGTACAGGTAAACAGTGAAAACACGGTGGTCAGGGCAATAATATTGGCTGCCAGTGTCGCATTTCCACCCATGGCTCTTGCCATCACATAACTGGCTGCCGCGGTGGGTGCGGATGTCATCAAAAAGAGTAGGCCGAGATCTAAGCCTCGAAAGCCAAGTAGCCAAGCGCCACCAGTAATCAGTAAAGGCGAGAGAATTAGCTTATAACCGGTTGCAAACCAAGCGGAGTTACGATCGTCTTTCAAAGAGTTGAGATTCAGTGAACCACCAGTACAAAGCAGGGCTAATGGCAGGGTCATATTGGCGAAGTAGTGGCCAGCATCAGTCACAATTTTAGGAATTGGTACACTGGCGAGATAGCATAGAAAACCAAGTAGGATAGAGATGATCAACGGGTTTTTGGTCAGTGTTTTAAACATCAATTTTCCCGCTTGCCAACCATTACTTTCTCCACGTGGTGTGAGAGCAATCACCGCCTGAATGTTGAACAAAACCGTGGTCGAGGCGACGTAGATAGCCGCAAGGGCGACCCCCGCGTTGCCATAAGTGTTGGCAACATAAGCCAATCCAATAATCGCGGTGTTGGCTCGAAATCCACCTTGCGTTATCACTCCCCAATCATGAGGCCTGTCGATCAGCTTTCGAGTGCTGAATAGAGTAAAGAGAAAAAACAGAATATTGGCTGTTAGGCTGTAAAGCACTAAAGAAGTGCTAGATGAAAAATCGTGTTTTGAACTGACGATGCTCAAAAATAACATCGCTGGGAGGGTGACCTGAAAAACAATCCGCGATGCGACTTCAATAAAATTCTCATTGATC
This sequence comes from Vibrio metoecus, assembly GCF_009665255.1. Lineage (NCBI taxonomy): Bacteria > Pseudomonadati > Pseudomonadota > Gammaproteobacteria > Vibrionales > Vibrionaceae > Vibrio > Vibrio metoecus. Next base: position 696,728 of record NZ_CP035687.1, on the reverse strand, counting down.
AGGTTAATCCGTTTAAAAAACACGCCTAAGCCGAGCATAAGGCAGATCGGGCCTGTGATGGTGGCGGAAAACTGTAATTGAGCAATGATATCTGTCATATCAATCCTTTGGATATACGCTCGCAAGCTTTGCATTCTTCCACAGATCGCGGTGAAGACAAATTGGAATTTGCGGCAATTCTCAGTGAGCGATTTTTGTGCATCTAGTATCCAATTGGTGAATAGGTTTTAAACGCTTGCATAACTTTCCTGATTACAAAGTGTTCCAACAATGAATTTCAAATCATTTCAATATGTTAAATTTGTAATCGCGCTTTTGATAAGCTTAACAATTTTGCAATGATAATTATCTTTTCTGTTTAAATCTGTGGGATCATGGCGTCGCCTAAAGGCCCTCATAAGGAAAATAATAATGAACAGAAACGATAGTGTCCCTCTGCCCACCAATACCCGAGAATGGTTCCTTCATCGTAACAGCCTGATTGTTTTGGCGGATGTTGCACTCTTTCTCGCGCTCTACCATTTTCTCCCCTTTGAACACAATGTGGTGTTGGGGATCAGTATGCTCGCCTTCATTGCGGTGCTTTGGTTAACCGAAGCGCTGCACGTGACGGTTACCGCGATTCTTGTCCCCGTGATGGCGGTTTTTTTCGGTATTTTCGAAACCCAAGCGGCGCTGAATAACTTTGCCAACTCGATCATTTTCCTATTTTTAGGTGGTTTTGCACTGGCAGCAGCTATGCACCATCAAGGACTGGATAAAGTGATTGCCGATAAAGTCCTCGCAATGGCGCAAGGCAAAATGAGCGTGGCGGTTTTTATGCTGTTTGGTGTTACCGCAGTGCTCTCGATGTGGATCAGCAATACCGCCACAGCTGCGATGATGCTGCCTCTGGTGTTGGGGGTATTAAGTAAAGTCGATGCAGACAAACAACGCAGCACTTACGTGTTTGTTCTGTTGGGCGTCGCATACAGCGCAAGTATTGGCGGTATCGCGACTCTGGTTGGTAGTCCTCCGAATGCGATTGCAGCGGCTGAAGTCGGACTTTCGTTTACTGACTGGATGAAGTTTGGTTTACCGACGGCGATGATGATGTTGCCAATGGCGATTGCAATCCTTTACTTCCTGTTAAAGCCGACTCTCAATGGCACGTTTGAATTGGATCATACTCCTGTTAATTGGGATAAAGGCAAAGTTGTCACCCTTGGCATCTTTGGTTTAACCGTATTTTTATGGATTTTCAGTAGCCCAATTAACGCTGCGCTGGGTGGTTTCAAAAGCTTTGATACGCTGGTGGCGCTAGGGGCGATTTTAATGCTCAGTTTTGCACGTGTTGTGCATTGGAAAGAGATCCAGAAAACCGCTGATTGGGGCGTATTGCTGCTGTTCGGTGGCGGTCTGTGTTTGAGTAATGTGCTGAAACAGACCGGAACCAGTGTATTTTTAGCCAACGCTTTGAGCGATATGGTTTCCCATATGGGGATTTTCGTAGTGATTCTAGTGGTGGCAACCTTTGTGGTGTTTTTAACGGAGTTTGCGAGTAACACAGCTAGTGCGGCTCTGCTGATCCCTGTTTTTGCCACCGTAGCAGAAGCGTTTGGCATGTCACCTGTGCTCTTATCGGTATTGATTGCGGTTGCGGCCTCCTGCGCCTTTATGCTGCCAGTGGCAACCCCGCCGAATGCTATTGTGTTTGCATCAGGTCATATTAAGCAGAGCGAGATGATGCGCGTTGGGCTTTATCTCAATATTGCGTGTATTGGACTGCTCACCGCGATTGCGATGCTATTTTGGCAGTAAGTTAACTGGTGTATTGAAGGATAAAAAACGAGGCCCTTGAGGCCTCGTTTAGTTTTGTATTCCGCCTTGCGTAGAGTAATCAGCAGAAAAAAGTCTTTACTGTTGATTAATAAAGGTTTTAAAGCGAGCTTTTGTCTCTACATCGGCTTTGTTGTACCAAAAATGCAGCATCTCTTCAGCCGCTGCCATGGCGGTTGCATTGGAAATCTCTTGCTGAGCCATTGGTTGAACCGTGATCGAGCTAGTTAATGCTGCCACGCCGCTTTTTTTATTATATTCAGAAGCTTCAAATTCAAAATTACGTCCAATCTGCATGCCATCTTTGATTAGGCGATCCTGACGCAGCTCAACTGCTTTACCTTGTTGGTCAACCAGTCGCCACTGCATGTTTTTGATCGCTTTAGTTGCCTGCGGAGCATCACGATATTTGGGCATATCAAAATTGAGCTCTTGGTTAGCCGCATCAAAAGTGGCAATCACCACTTCACTCTCAATGATGATGCGATCATTACCTTGGCTGAAATATGGTACATAACGAAAGACGATTTGCTGCTCACCATCTTCTAGTTCAAGCTTTTTCGTGGCGTCAAAAAAGCCACCGGAGAGTTTCGGGCTTTCTCCGTTTACAACCAGTAGATCAATCGTATCGGGAATATCCATGGTCACTTTGGCGCTTGCTGATGCGGCAAAGCAAAGGGCGAGCAAGCAAGTGAGACGTTGCATAGGTTTCATTTTTCAATCCTTTTTTGTGTATTTCGTTCTGTGACGAGTGCGGCAAAGGGTGCGCTCTTCAGGAGTAAAAGGCAAGGTTTGACCGCCACAAAGCAAAGCAAATTCACTGAAACTTAACAGAAAAATCAATCAGAATACATTTCGTACAATATAAGGTAAATATTCTGAAAACGAGCGGTCTGATAGCGTAAATCAATAATGAATGCCAATTTGTTTTGTCAAAATTCTAAATTCTTGACTCAAGATTGCTTAATTTCTGCAACTTCTCGCTGATTTCGGAAAATTAGCGACTTATGACTCGAAAAGTGATTAATTTTTTTTCGCAAATAAAAAAGTCTCTCAGATACTGACAATCGATGCCTTCACGCCATTTATAGGTGTGTTAGCAGTCATTGATAAAAGTGAAACATCTAAGGAAAGAGAGATATAACTTATGAATCGAATTACTCTGTGCGCCGCAAGTATTGCCTGTGCTCTTTCGGGCATGGTAATGGCAGCACCCTCGGCTCCTAGTGTTGACGTGTATGGGTCGAACAATCTGCAATTCTCGAAAATTGAACTCGCGATGGAAAGCACGGCGGGTTACAACCAGATGGTGAAATACCACGACCAAGCACCGATCACACTTAAATTCAATCAATGGAGCGGTGAAACTGGCAACACTTATAAGATTTATTTTGATGGTGTGGAAGTCGCTTCTGGTCCAATCAACGGTAGCCAAACCACAGCGCAATTTACCTATCCTAAGGGCGGTGTATATCAATTGATGGTTGAAGCGTGTGATGCCACTGGTTGTACTAAGAGTACACCAAGCGAAATCACAATTGCGGATACCGATGGTTCACACCTCAAGCCATTGAAAATGAACGTTGACCCTAACAACAAGCCTTACACTACACCGCAGAATACCGTGGTTGGCACTTATTTTGTTGAATGGAGTATTTATGATCGTAAGTTTACGGTAGATAACATCCCAGGGCAGAACCTAACGCATATTTTGTATGGTTTTATTCCGATCTGTGGTCAAAATGAATCGTTGAAATCGGTTGGCGGTAACAGTTTTAACGCTCTGCAAACTGCATGTAAAGGTGTGCCAGATTTTGAAGTGGTCATTCACGATCCATGGGCTGCTTATCAAAAGAGTTTCCCACAAGCGGGTCATCAGTACAGTTCACCGATCAAAGGTAACTACGCCATGTTGATGGCGCTGAAAAAAACGTATCCTGATCTGAAAATCATCCCATCGATCGGTGGCTGGACACTCTCTGATCCCTTCTTCAGCTTTACCGATAAAGCGAAGCGCGATGTGTTTGTCGCTTCTGTGAAACGTTTCCTGAAAACATGGAAATTCTACGATGGTGTGGATATTGACTGGGAATACCCGGGCGGCGGCGGTCAAGCGGCTGATCTTGGCGATCCGGTAAAAGATGGCCCAGCTTACGTAGCCTTGATGGCAGAGCTGCGCGCTATGCTTGATGAGCTTGAAGCGGAAACGGGTCGTAAATATGAACTGACGTCGGCTATCGGTGTTGGTCATGACAAGATTGAAGATGTGAACTATGGCCAAGCCGTTCAGTACATGGATTATATCTTCGCAATGACTTATGACTTCTACGGTGGTTGGAACAACGTACTGGGCCACCAAACGGCGCTGAACTGTGGCTCGTTCATGCGCCCTGGTCAATGTGATGGTAAAGGCGTGGATGAAAATGGCGAGCCGTACAAAGGCCCAGCTTACACGACCGATAACGGTATTCAACTGCTGCTGGCTCAAGGGGTTCCACCAAGCAAACTTGTCGTGGGCGCAGCAATGTATGGCCGTGGTTGGGAAGGGGTGACTCCTGCCTCGCTTAAAGATCCTAACGATCCAATGACGGGCGTTGGTAATGGCAAGTTGAAAGGCACGACAGCACAAGGTGTTTGGGAAGCGGGTGTCATTGATTACAAAGGCGTTAAAAACTTCATGCTGGGTGCCAATAAAACGGGCGTGAATGGTTTTGAATACGGCTACGATGAGCAAGCGGAAGCGCCTTGGGTTTGGAACCGTACTACAGGTCAGCTTGTCACTTTTGATGATGATCGCTCAGTGAAAGCAAAAGGGGCTTACGTACGTAACCTTGGCTTAGCGGGCCTGTTCTCATGGGAAATTGATGCCGACAACGGTGACATCCTGAATGCAATGCATGAAGGTTTAGCAGGTGGCACAACGACACCGCCAGCAAACAAAGCACCGGTTGCCAATGCTGGAGCGGACATCACGGTTACGGGGCCAGCCGCCGTATCTTTGGATGGCAGCGCTTCAAAAGACAGTGATGGAAGTATTGCAAGTTACTTGTGGGAGCAAACCGCAGGTCCTGCAGTGACCTTGACGGGGGCAAACAGTGTTAAAGCGACTTTTAACGCTGCAGAAGTGACAGAGAAGCAGACGCTTACTTTCAAACTGACCGTGACAGACAACAAAGGTGCTACGGCAACCGATACTGTGGTGGTCACCGTCAATCCGAAGTCCACCACACCTGTGAACACGGCACCTGTTGCGGCAGTTTCTGCTCCTGCATCAGTCAAAGCCGGAGCAACAGTGGTGGTCGATGCTTCCGCGTCGAGCGATGCAGATCAAGATCCGTTGAGCTTTACTTGGGATTTACCTGTTGGTGTCAATGCAACGGTACAAGGAGCAAAAGTGACCTTTGTGGCAGGAGAGTATACGCAAGACACCACATTGGATTTCACGGTAACGGTGAGTGATGGGAAAGCCACGAGTAAAGCTTCAGCCTCCGTATTGGTTGAGAAAAAGGCAGGAACAGGTGGTGATGCTTGTACCAACTTGTGGAATGCCGAAAGCATCTACACTGGCGGTCAGCAAGTGACTTGGGCAGGAAAAACGTGGGAAGCCAAATGGTGGACCCGCGGTGAAGACCCAAGCAAATCAGGTCAGTGGGGGGTATGGAAAGACCTCGGTGCCGCGAGTTGTTCTACTCATTAATCGGCTGCATCTGAGCTGGCCTCAGACGTAACGATTCTCAACAGATAAGAGAGGCTCTGCACAGGCAGAGCCTCTTTCTATTGGTGTATTCTCGCCATACATTCGTCGTAAAGGGAATGGCCATTCTCTTGGTGGATAAGGGAATAGCGTGATGCGACCCCATCCCCAAAATACAAACAGCGGCAAAGCAAAAGAGGTGTCGCTGCGTTGAACAGGCTTTGTTTTTGGACTGAGTCAGCCTTATTTTTCTGGTTAATTTGCCCAATTTCTCTCTCATTCTCACCAATTGGGAATGCAATCCTTTAATTCTTCTCTATTTCTCGATATACAAGAATCAAGATTTGAGGTGCCCACCATTAAAGGCTAAAAAGCACACATGAACGAAACAAAGATTTCAGCAAACCAAGTTAATGAAAAATCACTGCAATTGCTGATGCAAGTCGCAGTAAACCCAGAACCTGTCTCTGCGAAAGGACTCAGTGAACAACTGCAAGTACCGCTCAGTAGCCTATATCGACATTTGAAGCTGCTGAAAGAATGGAACTTGATTGAAGAGAGTCCGCACGACAAAACCTTGATCATCGGTCCAGCGGCATTGCTGCTGATGAGAAGTTACGAAACCAGCCAACATAACCTCGATGCGGTTGAAGCTGTGTTAAGTCGTCTACAAAAACAGACTGGGGAAATGGCCGCGTATATGGTGCCTGTCGGTTATCGAGCCCTATGCGTTAGCCAAAGAGAAAGTATGCAGGCGCTTCGATGCAGCTTCGTCCAGGGTCAAAGTCAACCCCTGCTTCGAGGTGCCTCATCTAAAGTAATGTTGGCGTATATGCCTGCTGCTCGTTGTGAAAAGATCCTGCGCTATTTTGGCGAAGATCCGACGTTAGACAAGTGGCAGAGCGAGTTTGAAAAAATACGTCGTCATGGATATGCCGTGAGTACCTCTGAAATTGATCCCGGAGTTTCGGGGATCAGTGCTCCGGTAATGAAAGGGAGTAAGTTGATTGGGGCAATTTCGGTGATGGCACCTGCTCATCGAGTCGAAAGCAACAAACAACGGATAATTTTACATGTACTGCAAGCCGCACGCGCGTTGCCACCAGAAAGGTAATTGATCATGCTTAGCTTATTCAAACGCTACCGTTTACATCGTACATCCAGTCATCCAACGTCTACGTTTGGCTTTATGACAGTGTGTCAGCGCGTAAAGCCGATGTCGCTGGTAGAGTTTGAGTTTGCGCAGCAAAGTTTAGATGTGGCTTCCGATTGGTTGTACCAACAACAATCTGGAATGAAATATGCCGATGCAAACCATTATGTGCTTGAGGGTAAAGGCGATACACACTACCAACAAGCACTTAGCCAATCGGTCGCAATGGGAATAATTCCGGTTGCTTTTGTTAATTGCCATGAAATGGTATTACATACTTTGCCTGTGTTGGCACAAGACAACATGAATATCGGCATTGTTCATATCGGACACGGTTTCGAGTTAAAGCAAACCTTGGATTTGCAACTGGGAAGCGCATTTCATTTTGCGTTATCCCGCTTTGTACAAGCGAAACTGTTTTGTATCGGGATAGATACAGAACATGCCAATACACAAACACGCGAGTATGCCGAAGATCTCGGGTGCGATTGGGTAAGCCATGAAGAGTGTGGTTTTTTAAATCGTACGCAACTTAAAAACCAACTGAATAGCTATATTGAACACAGTGAACAATTAGTGATCAACATTGATTTGGCTTCTTTGGTTCCTGGTCATGGTTTGGAAGAACACAAGGTTTTGGATAATCAAATGGTGTTGCGTGTACTGCGCCAAGTGGTGCTGTCCGGCAAAGTGCGCTACATCCAAGTCGTAGGTGCGAAAGATAAGCTGATTTATTCAAAACAGACTAAAGAAATTGTTGATGAGTTGATGGATATCGCACCTCATTTAGTGCATGCCGCGTAATTTACAAAACGATTTCATCCCCTTTTATCATTGAATTTGGCAGACGTTTTCATCGTCTGCCAGTTGCATTTTTGTTCTTAATGAGAGAGTTGATTGAGATTATTACGAGTTTGGTTGGCGGATTTCATGAGTTCGTGACTCAGTTGACTCATCGTCGCACTGTCGCCTAATAGCTCACGCGCATGCTCATCCAGCAAGCTCAATTGTCCTAACAGTTGCTCAACTAAACGATGCTGCAGTTGACTATCATGCACGGCATTTTGGTTCGTGCGGTTAGCTTGATTGACATCGATAATCGCTTTATCTACGAGGCTTGAGCCACTTTCGATGGCTTGCACACAATTTTTTGATGCAACTAAACTTTCTTCCATATACACAATTAGGTTTTTGGAATAACCCGAGAGCTGAGTCAACAGTGCTTCAACTTGGTTGGTGGACGCAGAGGTTTTTTCCGCTAGGTGGCGCACTTCATCAGCAACGACGGCAAATCCGCGCCCATTATCTCCCGCCCTTGCTGCTTCTATCGCGGCATTGAGGGCGAGAAGGTTAGTTTGATCGGCAATGCTGCGGATCATTTGCAAAATGTCGGTCACTTTTTCAACTTGAGTATTTAATTCTGCGGCTGTTTTGGTCGTGATCTCGGCTTTTTCGACTAATTGATGATTTTGTGTTTGTGCTTCACGTAATTGAACTTTACTGTCTTCACTGCTGGTGACTGCTTGTTTTAAAGATTCTGATGCCGCAGAAATACTCTCGGTTACCGCTTGAATGCTGTTTTGGCTTTGATGGCCAATATCCACTGAGCTAGTGATCTCCGTTTGCTGGTTGTGGATATTCCCCTCCAAGTTACGAATTTGCTGCTCTACTTTGTGGCTGATGTCGGTGACTTCCACAATCCGATCTTTAATGGGAGCAAAGGTACTTTCTACTTTGGCAATGAAACTATCAATCGCGTTTGCCAATTGCCCCAATTCGTTCTCTTTACGAAAGTTAATCCGCGAGCCAAGGTCGCAATTGCCGCTGGCTAACGCATCACACAATACTCTTAGCTCATTTAATGGCATTAATAATGTTCGGCGTAGTAACCAATAGAGCGCAACGAGGGTAAGAACAATAAAAATGAGGCTGAGCATAAAAGCTTGATTACGAAGCTGGCTAGCTACTTTTTGAACTTTATCGAATCCCCATTCAGTCATGAGGTAGCCGACTAAATCTGCATTTTTTCCGGCTTTTAAAGGGACGATAATGAATAATCCATTGCCATCGGCCGAGTTTTTTAATTGGGCGCCTTCGGTAGGTAGCTGAGAAAACCACTGAGCTAAATTTGAGGAGGTATCGTTGGTGTTTTTAGCGTTATAGAGCACTTCTCCTTTGGTATTAAAAGCGTACACATTCTTCAGCTGGACAGGGTTCGCATTGAGTTCAATCTCCACTCGTTCGGCAAGTGCATTGGTTTTATTAAAACGTACTGCAGTGGCAACATTATCCGATAGAGAAAGAGCCGTTTTTTCAAAGGTTTCAGCGCTGATGGCATTCATTTCCCGTACGCTTTTTGTCCATGTTAAATATGTCAAAGACAGAAGAGCAAGAGAGCTGAGAATAGACACACTGAGCAAGAGAATTCGACTGATGCTTAATTTCATAAGTTCAACCACCTAACCAAGCTGTAGGGTTCAGCCCACTTAAAGCTGCCAGAAATCTCAGCTTCAAGTGGGCAGGAGAGTGTGGGGATCACAGTGCATCGACATTGATGCCGACGGTAATCGCTCCAATGGCTTCTCCTGAACTGGGATCTGTCACCGTATAGCTCACTTGAGCTTGGAACATTTGAGTTGATTCATCTTCCTCAATATCACTGATATCGAACGCCCCTGCACCTTTAGGGTATGTGTTTTGCCATTTTGCTTCGTCACCTTGCCAGTAATCGGATGTCACTTCACTTTGTGCGACGTTGAGGCCTTTATTATCCATTACAAACACTTCAGTGATTTTTCCGTCGCTCGCATTTTGAATGTTGAGCAGTTTTTGCGATGCAGGAGTAGCGAGAATGGATTGAATCATTGGCTGATCCGTTTGGCCGACTTCGGCACGCCACTTTTTGTCGAGCTGATCAATATCACCCTGAGTGAGGTTGGCATTTTTCGCATTCTGCGCTTTGACGGCATCGATGATCATAGGATCAGCAGCGATCTGTTTGACCTCTGTTTGGACATATTGTGTGAGCTGAGCTTGATAATCGTTAGCCAGAGTTGGGAGGCTGACAAGAACCAGAAGAGCCAGAGATTTGTACATAAAAACTCCTTTTTACTTGAAGCAATAAACTCAAGTCGTGGGATCGAATATGGGATGGCCATCTATACAACTGATTGATTAGCAGTGTGCTAATAAAGGAAAGGTAGTACAACTTAGCGTTGAGCGCTTAATTCAATAGTTAAATTATGATTAAGCTTTTGGTTTTTTTTCTCACTTTGTCATGTTTTAGCAACATAAATTTCACCGAGCAGTCATCTTAGGTAGCTACTCTTGCGCAACATTTACTTAACCTGAATCATCAGGATATAAACATAAAGTCAAGGAGCCCCCAATGTGGAAGCGTGATGAGCAAGAATCCCAATTTAGTGAAATGATTGAAGCGCAACTGTCTCGACGCCATTTCTTGGCCGGAAGTGCTGCGGTGAGTGCCGGTGCATTTCTCGCACTTAATCCTGTAGCGCAGGCCGTTGCTTCGCCTGCTAAATCCAAACTGCTTAATTTTTCTCCGATCCCAGTTTCAACAGCAGATGCAGTCATTGTTCCTAAAGGCTACAAAGCAACACCCTTGATGTCTTGGGGTGATCCTATTTTTGCTAAGGCCCCAGAGTTCGATCAAAGCGGCAAACAGGATTCCAAAGCACAAGAAATGCAGTTTGGTGATAACACCGATGGCATGAGCTTTTTCCCCATCAATGATGATCGCGGTGTGCTCGCGATCAACAATGAATACACCAACTACGAATATTTATTTGATCATCAAGGTAAAGCGATGACCGCTGACGATGTGCGTAAAGCACAAGCGGCTGTCGGCGTCACTGTCGTGGAAGTGGTTCGTAAGAATGGCCAATGGATGGTTGATCGCCAAGGTGAGCGGAACCGCCGAATCACCGCATATACTCCGATGCTATTGACCGGCCCTGCCGCTGGCCATGATCTGCTGAAAACAGCAGATGACCCAAGCGGCTTAAAAGTGCTAGGCACTTTTAACAACTGCGCGAACGGTCAAACCCCGTGGGGAACTTACCTGACTTGTGAAGAGAACTTCGATGATTTCTTTGGTGCGGACCAAGAAGGCAGTGTCGATGCTGACCAGAAGCGTTACGGGATTGCTGCGGCACCCAGTGACTACCAGTGGCATAAACACGATGCCCGTTTTGATGTAACCAAGAACCCTAAAGAGCCGAACCGCTTTGGATGGGTGGTTGAGATTGATCCACACAATCCGAATTCTACGCCACTGAAACGTACCGCTCTTGGCCGTTTTAAACATGAAAATGCGGCATTAGTGGTCAATAACGATGGCCATGTTGTTGTCTACTTGGGTGATGATGAACGTGGCGAACATTTGTACAAGTTCGTTTCAAAAAATCGTTATCAAGCGGGTAATGATGAACAGAACCGTAAATTGCTCGAAGAAGGTACGCTGTACGTGGCTAAGTTCGAGATGAATGATAAGGAACTCAAAGGCAGCGGTCGCTGGATCGAACTTAGTTTTGGTAAAAATGGGCTGACGCCAGAGAACGGTTTTAAAGATCAAGCGGAAGTGCTGATTTTTGCACGCCGTGCTGCGACTCAAGTGGGCGCAACAACGATGGATCGTCCTGAGTGGGTTGCGGTTCACCCGGATAAAAAGCATGTGTTTTGCACGCTGACCAACAACAAAAACCGCGGTAAAGAAGGTCAACCTGTGGGTGGCCCGAACCCTCGTGAGAAGAACAACTACGGGCAAATCGTACGTTGGATGCCAGCACAAGGCGATCACACCAATGATGTGTTTGCATGGGATCTCTATTTGATTGCAGGTAACCCAACCGTACATAAAGGCAACTTGTATGCAGGAAGTGAAAATATCTCTGCAGACAACATGTTCAATAGCCCTGATGGTTTAGGTTTTGATGACGCAGGTCGCTTATGGATCTTAACGGACGGTAACTATTCGAATGAAGGTGATTTTGCAGGGCAGGGGAATAACCAAATGTTATGCGGTGACCCGATTACCGGAGAAGTGCAGCGTTTCCTTACTGGACCAATTGCTTGCGAAATTACTGGTTTAACTTTCAGTCCAGATCAAAAAACCATGTTTGTGGGTGTACAACATCCGGGTGAAGAGGCTGCGCCATCGCATTTCCCATATGGTGGTAATAGCAAGCCTCGTTCTACCATTATGATGATCACTCGTGAAGATGGTGGGGTGATTGGCGCATAAGCGTTTTCACTTTTTCTAGTTTCATCCCAAGAAGACATCATGGTTTCTTGGGATGTTTTTTTAGGCTGCCATCATTTGTGTTGCTATCTCTTTGCCATTACCACGAACCCCATCGATGGTGGCTTGGAAAGTTGCAGAGATGTTGAGCAAGCGAGAGTCTGGATGATCGGCGAGATAAACTGACTTATCTTTAGTCTGTGTAAGTTCATCCCAGTATCGATTGATATCACGAGCAAAGTGAATTGCTACGGCTAATTTAGGTGATATTTCTGCCTCACGTGGCTCATCAAAATGCTTTATTGCATCGACCATTTCTGATGGAAATTTCCACTCTTTTGCCAACATCGCTCCAATCCGCGGAGCGGAAATCCCTAAGATCTCTTCTTGAGCGGTTATCGGGTCGATGCCTTGGGCAATTTTCTGTTCGATTAACTTCGCTTCATTTGGCATTAATGTGTGAATCATCAGCTCGCCAATATTGTGCAGTACGCCTGTAGTGAAAGTTTCTGCTTTGTCTAAGCCTACTTGTTCTGCAATTTTGCTGGCGATTAGCGCCGTTTCAAAAGTATTTGTCCAGTAGTCGTTGAGGTTGAGCGTTTCAATTTTCGGAAAGGTACTTGAGAGGACTGAAGCCACAACCAAGGTACGAACCGAATCAATACCCACGCGAATAATGGCATCATTCACTGTCGCAATATGACCATTACCTCCAAAATAAGCCGAATTAGCCATACGTAGTAAACGCGCGGTGAGGATCTGATCTAACGTGATTTTTTTACTGAGCTGATGAAAATCTACATTCGGTTGATTGGCCAAATCTAATAACTCTTGTAGAACTTTAGAGAGTCTGGGGAGTTCATTCAAACGTTTAAGCAAAGCATCTTTGACCATATTCCTTCTCCTTATTGAGTGGCTAAATCAAAATATAGGCTATGGTTTTTTACTAGTACAACTCCCAGATGAGATAAAACTGGAATCTGATTGTTAATTTTTTGTTATTGAATTTTATGCGGGGGAAATGAGGATTAGCGAGGATTTTTTGCCAGCAAATTGACAGGATATTGGCAATGCAGAATAAGGTTTTTTTACAATGCTTATCCTGTATTGGGATGGGAGTAGATGATGAAAGCGCGGATTATGAGTTGCAAAGGTGCCTTAATGTTACTGTTGATGTTTGTCTTTCTGTTGGTTCCTTTGACCATCTTGTCGTTGCAACTGGATTTTACTCAACCGGTGAATGATACGGTGGGCAAGATCATGACTTATCTAACACATTCGGCAGGTAAAGAAGGTTTCTTATTCTCGCTACTGTTTTTGTTAGTGTGGGTCGGATGGCGCTGCAAAATTCCACGTGAGCAATGGTTAAATAAAGCCATTCAGTTAGTGTTATTGCTGGGTTTAGCGATGGTAATGAAAGTTGGGATGAAAGCGGTAACCCAAGAACCAAGGCCATACACCGAGTTGATGACACAATCTCTACTTCTCCCGAATGCGGGACATTTTTATAAACTTTCAGAGCCCCGACAAGAAGCCCTGATGATTGCGATGGAATCTAAAGTCAGCCCGTGGCGAGTACAGCATTGGCAGGGTGAAACCGATTACTCTTTCCCTTCTGGCCATACCGTGTTTGCGATGGTCTGCTTACTTTACTTTGGTAGCCTATTAGCAGAGAAGAGACATTACTTAAGCTTAGGTTTCCTGATCACATGGGCTGCCAGTGTTGCCTATAGCCGCCTTTGGCTTGGAATGCATCATCCAGTTGATCTGTTGGGCGCGGCTTTACTGGTAGGGGTGTTGTATTTGATGGTACCCCAGACGTACCCGTTACAACACACCCGTTGGCAGCCGTGGTTGCAGCGTATGCATTTGGTATAAAAAAAATGGGCATTACGCCCATTTTTTACGTCATGCGAAAGCATTATTTCATGGTGACTTCTGAATCATAACGGTTTGCTGAACTTGTCGCCTTTTGCTCTTGGGCTGCTTGGCAAACCGCTGCCGTGAAAAGAACGTCGGTTGAGCTGTTCAACGCCGTTTCTGCTGAGTCTTGAATCACGCCGATGATGAAACCAACTGCGACGACTTGCATCGCGACATCGTTGGAAATACCAAACAGACCACACGCCAGCGGGATCAACAGCAGTGAGCCGCCAGCAACGCCAGATGCACCACACGCGGATACAGCGGCAACTACGCTCAGAAGCAGTGCTGTCATCAGATCGACCTCAATGCCCATAGTATGAACCGCAGCGAGAGTCAGTACCGTGATGGTGATGGCCGCGCCAGCCATGTTGATGGTGGCCCCCAGAGGGATGGAAACTGAGTACGTATCTTCATCGAGCTTGAGTTTTTCACACAACGCCATGTTCACTGGGATATTCGCGGCGCTAGAACGAGTGAAAAATGCGGTCACGCCACTTTCACGTAAGCACTGTAAAACCAGTGGGAAAGGGTTACGACGGATTTTGTAGTAAACGATCAGCGGGTTCACGACCAATGCGATAAAGACCATTGCCCCGAGCAGTACGGCGAGTAATTGAGCATAACCGGCCAGAGCACCAAAACCTGTGGTCGCGAACGTTGCGGCTACTAGGCCAAAAATACCAAATGGTGCGAGACGAATAATAAAGCGCACAATTTGTGAGATGCCATGGCTGAGGTCTTCAAATACCGCTTTGGTGGTTGCAGAGGCATGATGAAGCGCTAAACCTAAACCCACCCCCCAAGCCAAAATGCCGATGTAGTTAGCGCTCATCAGAGCATTCACTGGGTTATCGACCAATTTGAACAGCAGCGTGTTAAGAACTTCTGCAATACCTTGCGGTGGTGTTGCTCCTTCCGCACCGCTGACAAGCGCGAGTGTGGTTGGAAACAGGAAGCTAAGAATAACGGCGGTCAGTGCTGCTGAAAAGGTGCCGAATAGGTACAGCACAACGATCGGACGCATGTAAGTGTGTTGATTTTTCTTTTGGTTAGCGATAGAGGACGCAACCAGAATAAACACCAACACTGGTGCAACGGCTTTCAATGCACCTACAAATAAATTACCTAGTAATCCCACTTTTTGGGCGTTTTCTGGTGAAAAAATAGCTAGGGCAGCACCTAACAGGATGCCAGCTAAGATTTGTAATACCAGATTTCCACGCGCAAAACGGGCGAAAAACGAGTTGTTTTGCATAGTTATCCCTGCGAATCATAAAAGATTTGAATTATTGTTACTTCAGTCATAAATCCTGAAGGTCTCCAATATTAACCGCACAAGATAATGTGTCTACCGATAATTGATAATCGGCGTGATAAGTTGTGGATTTTGAGAGGAAGTGATGAATTTGTTGCCAAGTGCTGAAAAAGCGTAGCTTGAGGACTGTGCATGCGACACAGATAAGTAAAAAACGTAATAAAAAGAGGGGAAAACAGAACGATGGATAAGTCTTGGAAAGAGGTGAGAGGGTAGTGGTGAGGGGAAGTTAGTTGAGTAAGCCCTGCGGTACAGTGCTTACTCATCAAGACGCTAGTGAGAGCTGTGCTCAGCCATACCGGACATCACTTTTTTCACCGGTGCCGTAATCATTTGCTTCTCCCCGTTTTTAAACGTGATTTCCACTTCGATGTTCTCGCCCTCTTGCAGTGGCTTTTTCAATTCAAGCAGCATGATGTGGAAACTGCCTGGTTTTAACACTAAGGTACCTTTGGCAGGGATAACAAATTCAGGCACTTGGCGCATTTTCATCACATCACCTTCTTTAATGACGTCATGCAGCTCCACTTTGGCAGCCACTTCGCTGCTGGCGGAAACAATGTAGCGCTCCACATCACTGTGGTTCATTACTTCACCAAAAAAGGCGCTATTGACTGCGGCAGGAGGAGTCGCACGCGCATAAGCTTGGTGAACCATGATGTCTGATTGAGCTAAGGCTGATGTGCTAAGCAGTAGGCTAGCAAGAAGCATGGTTTTCAGTTTCATCAAATTATCCTTTTGAATGTATGACTTTTTGTATCGCATCCACGATCGGTGCGGGGTCTTGGGTATGCGGCACTTTATTGATCAAGGTGCCATCTGGCTGCAAGAAATAGAAATAAGAGCTGTGATCTAAGGTGTATTTCAGCTCTGAATTGGGTAATTCCGTTTTACGAAAAATGACACCGTATTTTTGGGCAAGCTGTTGCGTGGTCTCGATTGAGCCTGATGCACCTTCGATCATGGGATGAAAATAGTGGGCGTATTGAGCCGCGAGCTTGGCATCATCGCGTTCAGGATCAAGCGAAATAAACATCGGACGTAATTGTGATTTAGCGTTGTCATCGACTTGGTTTAAGGCCGCCGATAGCATGGCTAAAGAAGTTGGACAAACGTCTGGGCAACGCGTAAAACCAAAATAGACGATGCGGATTCTGGGATCTGCTGGATCAAAGAGCTGTACCGCTTGTTGGTTTTCACCCAATAATGCTAGCGGAGCAGTGCTTTCTGCCGCCAGTTTATGTTGGCTATCAAGATACGCTTTCACACCAAACCCGAGGGTGAAAGCCACCACTAAAATCAGTGACCAATTCTTACTCATCGTTCCATCCTAATTGCTGGGTAAACGGTTTGTTGACCATCGCTCAACTCGCCAATCCAAGTCATCGCGTCAGCGGTACAGACAGGCAAAATAATGTCTGCGACGTAGGTGCCTTCTTCGGTGGGAGATAGCGAAAATTTTGCGCTGCCCATGTTCATTTCAAGACCGTCTAAGGTCAAGATCAGGTTTTGTGCGTTGGTATTTGGCCAGCGCACAGTGAGTCGATTTGCCATCAGCGGATGAGCGTTATCTTGGGCAAGGCGCATAGTGACTCCCGCTTGCTGACAATCACTCGTCGAAAGTAAGCAGTAATCACTGAGGTTTCGTTGGGGTTGTTGCAACCAGGTGAGGAGGTCATTGGCAAAAAAACCTGCGCAGAGCGCAAGGAGGAGCGCAATTCCTTTGAGTATATTCTTCACATCAGTAATCCCAAATTGAGTGAGTGAGGTGATGTTAGCATGAGCCGACTTATTTCGAGGTTTGTCAACGGGAGAAATGTGCAGCGGCTCTTATAAAAATCAAGGCGATACTGATCGCCTTGATGTGATGATATTGAGGATGATGGAATGTTTTATCGGGGTAGAAAATTACTTCTCTGCGAATTTTTCTAGCCCCAATACCAGTGCAACCGCGGCAAGCATGACCACAATCGCCAACACCCATTGCGACGGTTGTGATGTGAGCGCTTCAAACTCAAAAGGAGAGAGATTGCGTTGCAGCAAAGGAACTTGTTCTCCACTGGAATTCACACGCCAAGAGAGAGTTTCTTTCCAAGGCCAGATTTTCGGTAATGTGCCGAGCATGAGGCCAGTCAGGAAAGTTAAGGTAATGTCTCGATGGCGCCGTAATAGCCAAGAGAGCACATGTGAGAAACTGAGCAGGCCCATCACGCATCCACTTAAAAACAGCAGCAGAATATCGATCTGCAGTGTTTTTACCGCACCAAGTACTGGAGCATACATACCGATCAGCAGCAAAATAAAGCTGCCAGAAATACCGGGTAGAATCATGGCACAAATGGCAATCGCTCCGGAGAGCATGACATTGAGGTAAGTGGGCTCTAAGTGTAACGGCTTTAGCACGGTAATCCCGTAAGCAAATAGGGCTCCGGCAATCAGCCACAGTAGGCGTGAAAAGGTTTTTTGCTCAACCTGGCGCAGCATATGCCACACAGAAACCACAATCAGACCAAAGAAAAATGACCAGATTGGCACGGGATGGGCCACGAGCAGCCAAGAAATGAGTTTGGCCAAGGTAGCAATACTGGTGAAGATGCCCCCAAATAACGTGATCAAAAACCAGCCATTGATATGACGAAAGGCACCGGCTAAGCCTTGTGCTTTTAGCACACCCACTAGGCTAGGGTTGATACGGCGAATGCTTTCAAGCAGAGTGTCATAAATGCCGGTAATGAAGGCGATGGTTCCGCCAGAAACGCCGGGAACAACATCGGCGGCGCCCATTGCTAGCCCTTTGAAGTAGGTGCTCAAGTAGTTCATTGTTTTTCCTGCCAATTGAATTAGGCGGATAGTATACCCGTTCTTTTTTCACTTGTAGTTAAGCGCTAAGCGGTTGATCGGTTTCATCGTTGCAACTCCGGTAGATTCGGCGAGCGATAACATTACCTGATGCTCAACAATAAGGTTCATATTCATATTGCGGTTTCATTGCAAATTGCAAATTGCAAATTGCAACAAATCGGGGTTTGAGTCAGAATTTTCTGACAAAGCATCACAAAAATAAGGGTTTATTAAGTTGGCACAGTTCGTGCATTAGTTTATGTGACCCTTGTTAAGCCGAGGGTCACCTAGCCAACTGACGTTGTTAGTGAATAGAATTGTTCACACCATATATAAGCCAATCGCGGTTCTTGCGATTGGCTATTTTTTTGTCTTTTGGGTATGATCGCCCGCCATTTTCACTAATTTTTTGCTAGAAATTAGCATTAAATGGAAATTTGTCCGTTCAATATCATTGCTTTATATGGTCGTTTGGCCGTTTATTAGAGGATAACTATCGCACTGGAGTGATGTTGTGTTTTGGCGTCGCCAAATGGTTTTGACGCCCGCTTATCAAGGAGAGATGAGCCTGAAAAATAAAGAGGTACTATGAATCAGATCATTTCAATTGGAGCATTAGAGTCTTTCCTGATTGCTATCAGCGTCCTATTCTTAGGGCATTTTATTAATGCCAAATTGCCCATTCTAACGAAGTTCAATATTCCCGAACCGATTGTCGGTGGATTAGTGGTTGCTTGTGTGATCACGGGATTACACTTTCAGGGCATCGATATGGAATTTTCACTGCCACTGCAAAACGTTTTCATGCTGATGTTCTTCAGCACTGTGGGGCTCGCCGCGAACTACACCCAGCTTGTGAAAGGTGGGGCGAAAGTATTTCTATTTTTGGCGGTCGCTTCAGTGTTCATCATCATCCAAAATGGGGTGGGGGTTTCGCTGGCTGCTGGGCTGGGCTTGGATCCGTTATTGGGGTTAATCGCAGGCTCGATTACGTTATCTGGTGGGCATGGCACGGGTGCCGCATGGGCCAATACGTTTGCGGAAAACTATGGCTTAACGAACACTTTAGAAATCGCGATGGCATCAGCCACGTTCGGTTTAATTATTGGCGGTATCATTGGTAGCCCTGTTGCGCAGAAGCTGATCGATAAACACGGTATTGAATCTGAATACGGGCGCGGTACGCAAACGCACTCGCGTTTTCCTGAGTTAGTGACGTATAACGAATATGAAGAAGATAAAGTCACCGCGAAAAAGGTGATTGAAATTCTGTTTATCTTGCTCATATGCGTTACAGGGGCGAAGTACCTTGAGGCTTGGGTTAAGACATTTGAGATCCGCTGGTTGATGATCCCAGATTTTGTGTATGCCTTATTCATTGGGGTCTTTATCACTAATCTGCTGGAGGTGACTAAGTTACGCAAGGTGGATGCTGAAACGGTCGATATTTTGGGGACGGTTTCTTTATCGCTATTTTTGGCCATGGCTCTGATGAGCCTGAAATTGTGGAATATTTTTGATTTAGCACTGCCGTTTCTGGTGATCTTGGCTATTCAATCCGTGGTATTAGGGATTTTTTGCTACTTCGTTACGTTCAAAGTGATGGGAGCAAACTACGATGCCGCTGTGATCTCTGCGGGGCATTGCGGTTTTGGTTTAGGCGCAACCCCTACTGCCGTGATGAACATGGGCTCAGTGGTGAAACGCTTTGGCCCTTCACCACAAGCGTTTATGGTGGTACCGATTGTGGGGGCTTTTTTCATCGATATCGTGAATTTGATCATTCTCCAAGGGTACATTTCCTTTTTGGGATAATCTCTTGATTGATCGCGCGCTGTTTCATTAACAAAAACCCCCAGTCGTTATAGATCGACTGGGGGTTTTCTTATGGTCATCTCACCATCGCTATTCGCCGTGGTGCTTTCAAAGGGTTACGCTTTCTTGTCTGTATTGAGTGTTAATTTGGTGCCATTAAACTTCAATTGAGCGAGCAAGTTTTTAGCGTTAGTTTTGCCTTCTTCATTAAATTCCAACCCATAGCGCGCATGATGTAGCGAACGCTGTAAGTTACAAATTTTACCAGTCAAAGGTGGGAAACTTTGGGTCCCCCGTAAGTCAGAAAATATCTCAAGAGCCACAAGGTCGCCGACTTGGTAAGTTTTGCCTAAAGGTGGCGTAATGAAACGACAGCCACTACGGGATAAGTCACGCAGCTCACAATCACCACGGTGTTCATCAAACACGACCTTACCTGCCAAATTCAGCTCAAACCTTGGCTCTTTACGCAATTGCGAGACTTGCATCGTATTCGGGATCGATAAAAAGGCGAGTGGAACGGGCTCTTGCAAGATGTGCATCAATTGACTACGGAAATGAATCAGTGCGCCTTCTCCTCTTGGTGAGATGGCGCGAATGTTCATCCAGAACCCTTCTTGAAAGAAGAATTGCAAATCGTCAGCAGAAATTTTGGGCATTTCAACGAGCAAAAATTTGTCGGTATGAGTCCCAATAAACGGGGTCCGGCAGACAAATTTTGTTCCCACTGGGGTGGTAATACTTAAAGTCAGTTCACTGCCGTGTTCGACCATCGCCAGCGCATCCGTGCTGTTTATCGTCGAAACGGTCTTGCTTCGTTGAGTCTGCAGTTGCCCATTATTATCATCAATTTTTTCAGCGGGCCGTGAATTCATTTAACCTCTCCGTGTTGCGATACGACTTATACATGTCGTTCAGTCCATTGAATTCTATGGTGAGATAAGTGTAGATTCAATTCAGAGAGTCTCCAACAAATTTGATCTATCTATCAGAAAAGGATTCAGTATGACCCACGTTGTGCAACATGATGCTGCAAATAACTGCTATCGAGTGACACTGGAAGGCGACTATCAAGCCGTAGTGAAATATCAGCAACAAGATAACGTGCTGCATATTACTTCGACTAGAGTGCCTGACGAGTTACAAGGCAAAGGGTACGGAAAAGTGATGATGGAAAGTGTATTACCTGAAATTGAACGTGCAGGGTTCACGGTGGTACCGGTATGCAGTTATGTTGTGCACTACCTTGAACGCCATCCTGAGTGGCAACACTTACGTCATCGCGCGGTGTAAATCGCTCATTTCTCGCCAATATAGGTTATGAGGGTGGGGCAATCGTCTTTATCAGATGAAATGATTTAGACGTTCTTATCGAGTTAGGGTAACGTTTCATTTTAAAAAATGATGTATGCCAATCTACTGATAAGGAAAAACGATGCCCTTGCCCCGTTTCACTTTGCGTTCTGCGTTGCTGTTGGCTCTGTTTATGAATGCCCCAATGGTGGGCATTGCAAGCGCAAATCAGCAGCTAGAACCGTCTTATTCCCATCCCACGTGGTTAAGAGATATTGCGCTTTCACCGAATGGGCAGCAGATTGCGTTTACTTATGCTGGGCAAATCTGGTTGGTGCCGGCACAAGGAGGAGAGGCTACTGCCTTAACTGAAAGTGGCGTATACAGTGAGATGCCGGTGTGGTCTCCTGACAGCCAATCTTTGGCCTTTTCTGCGAACCGTTATGGTGAAGGCGATGTATTTATTCTTGCAGTGCAAGGCGGTGAAAGCCGTCGTTTGACTTATCATGGGGCTAAAGATACTCCCTACGCTTTTTCTGCCGACGGAACACAACTCTATTTTGCATCACGCCGATTGGGAGATGACCAAGCCGATGCGAATGTGAAACAAGGGAGTTTCACCGCTCAGCTTTATTCCATCCCCGTGACGGGCGGGCGTGAACGAATGGTTCTGCCGATTGCAGTGAGCGATCTCGCAGTCTCACCGACACAAAGAGATATTCTCTATACCAATCAACCCTCAGATGAACAGCCGTGGCGCAAAGGTGCAATATCAGATGCAACACGGGACATCTGGCGATGGTCGCCCCAAACCGGGCAACATGTTCAACTGACTTCCTTCCGAGGTGAAGACCGTAACCCAGTTTGGGGCGCCGATGGTTCATCGATGTACTATCTTTCGGAGCGGGGCGGCAGCTTTAACGTATGGCAACAGCGATTTGATGGTTCCGAGCCCGTCGCCATCACCGCACATGAGAAGCTCCCTGTAAGGTTTTTGAGTGCCAGTTTACAAGGCGACTTGGTATACGGTTTTGATGGTGAGATCTGGCGACTCCAAGCTGGAGCGAAACAACCTCAAAAAGTTGCCGTATCGATACGCCGTAGCGCAATGCCGGATGGTCGTCATTCGGTGAATTTTAACCATGAAACGACCGAAATGGTGGTATCACCCAGCTCTCCTGAGGTGGCGATTATCGCACGGGGAGATGTTTATGTGGTCTCCTTACTCTCAGGGTTAACCAAGCGGATCACTGATACCCCAGAGGCAGAGCGCAACATTACATTTTCGAGCGATGGTTATCGATTGATTTATGCCTCAGAGCGCGGTGGGAGTTGGGATATTTACCAAAGCTACGTGAATGATGGCGGAAAAAGCTTCTCCACATCGCTCGATATTGTGGAGGAACCCGTGTTGACTGCGACAGAAGACCTGACACAGCCTCTTTACTCTCCTGATAGAAAGCGAATTGCCTACCGTGAAAATAGCAATACGCTCAAAGTGTATGATATTGGGCAAGATAAAACGTATACCCTGTTAGATGCACAAACGTTGTATTCCTATATCGATTCAGATCTTGATTACCAGTGGTCTCCTGACAGCCAATATATCGTGACGCGAGATCGTGCGGCTTTTAATAGCGATGTGCAGCTATTGAAATTTGATGGTAGTGAAGCCCCTATCAACCTGAGTAATAGCGGATTTTCTGAGTCGGCTCCGCAATTTAGTGTGGATGGGCAATGGGTCTATTGGTTAACGGATGCCAAAGGATTACGTGATATTGATGACCTGCCTGTACAGTTTGATGTGTACGGTGTGGCGCTCAATCGCCAAGCCAAATTTAATTTTGGTAAGACCGCTGAGCAGCAATGGCTTGATGACGAACAGGCTGCCGATCATGAGCTCAATGATCGTGAATCGGTCCCCATCACTGCGACTATGGTTGAAAGCCAAGGGCTGAAATTACGCACCATGCGCATGACGCCGACATCACTGGATATCATTTTTAAACACTTAACCCGAGATAACCACCATTTGATCATTGCTCACCGTGTCGGCGATTCTGTACAAATTTCGCAGATTGATTTGGGCAGTGGTGAAATGATGACGCTGTTCAGTCGTTTTAGTGAAGATGCCATGTTGTTGGCGATGGCGGCGGATGACGAAAGCCTACTCATTATTGGTGAACACGGGATCGAAAATCTCAATGTGGTGACCCGAGAGACAGAGTTTGTACGTTATGAAGCGAATGCTTATTTTGATTTTCGTGCGGAAGTGGCTTACCTGTTCGAACATGCTTGGCGGTTAACACAAAGCAAATTTTATGACCCCCAAATGCATGGTGTGGATTGGGCTGGCTATGGTGAACAGTATCGTAAACATCTCCCAAGTATTCGAACTTACTCCGATTTTGCTGAGTTATTGAGTGAGATGGTTGGTGAGTTGAACGTTTCACATACAGGGGCTTCCTTTGCTGCCAGCAACCCAAGCTGGGAAGAGCCTGCTTCGCTTGGGCTTTATTATGATGATCGCTACAGAGGCAAAGGGATCCGAGTGAAAAGCGTATTACCGGGTAGCCCTGCCGATACCTATCAATCCCCCATCAAAGCGGGAGCGATTATTTACTCGGTTAACGGTAAAGAGATTTCTGATCAGCAAGACATACACCGTTTTCTCAATTTTACCCAAGGTAAGTTGACTCGGCTAAGTGTGCTGACGCCTGGAGAGGAGAAAGCCCAAAACTTCACCTTAGTTCCGATTGGGTTAGAAGAAGAAAGCGAATTACTCTACCAACAGTGGGTTGAACAGCGACGCGCTTTAGTGGAAAAACTTTCCGGTGGACGCTTAGGTTATGTGCATCTGGCCGCTATGGACGCTGCCAGTTTTGAACGAATGCAGAACGATATGTTTGGCCGAGAAAGAGATAAATTAGGTTTGGTGGTTGATGTACGCTTTAACGCAGGGGGTTGGCTACATGATCAAATTATGGAAATTCTTTCCGGCACTCGGCATTCATCACTACAGACGCGAGATGGGTATGTCGTTTCTTCATTCCCTGAGCGTCGTTGGGCAAAACCGAGCATTATGTTGGCGAATGCGGATAGCTACTCCGATGGCTCTATTGTGCCTTATTTTTATCAACGAGAGGGGCTCGGTAAGCTCGTTGGTGAACGTGTTCCCGGTACGGGAACTGCTGTGATTTGGGAGCAGCAACAAGAGCCGGGTTTAATTTATGGAGTGCCACAGTTGGGCCTGAAAGATGATCAAGGGCGTTGGTTTGAAAACCAAGAAATCGTGCCAGATATTTTGGTGTACAACGACCCAGAATCGATCATCGCCGGAGAAGATCGCCAGCTCTCCGCTGCAGTTGAAGCGTTACTCATCGAAATAGGTTTGCAGTAAACGCGGTTTTGAAAGTGAAAAGCCGCTCAAATGAGCGGCTTTTACATTCCATCGTCTTACTCCAAACACACTTGGTTGCGACCATTTGCTTTCGCGCGGTATAGCGCTTTATCAGCCCGATAAAAGGTACGCTGCGTGTTTTCACCCTCGCGGTGCAGGGTGATACCGATACTGACCGTTAAGCCACGTTCACCCAGCACCTCTTGCCATGGGAAATCAAAAATGCGCTGACGATAGTTCTCGGCGTGCATTTGTGCCATTTCACTGGTCACGTTTTCTAAGATCACCAGAAATTCTTCGCCACCAAAGCGCACACAGGAAGCGCCGCGAAATTTAAAATAAGTCGCGAGCTCGCTAGAGACATTCACAATCGCTTTGTCGCCGACTAAGTGGCTGAGCTCATCATTGATCGATTTAAAGTGATCAATATCCACCACTAAGAAAGCAAACGATGTTTCGTGAAGGAGTAAATCTTTGAGCTTCACATCTAACCAACGACGGTTATGCAGTTTGGTTAATGGATCGGTGAACACATCTTGTTGTAACTGCAATACGGTATTCTTCTGGTTTTCTGTGGTTTCTTTTAGCTCTCTATTCTCTAGTTCGGAGAGGATCAGCTTGAGTTGTAACTCAAAGCGTGACAGACGACGTAGCTGGATCGCACCTAATTCACTGATTGGGATCCGCTTCATTAAGTCACTTTCAATGCGAAACACTTTCTTTTCATACTGCAGGGCAGTTTTGAACATACCTTCTAACTCACAAACGTCGCTGAAAGCTTCATAGAGGCACTTCTCAAGAAAGGGGGAATGGATGCTCTTTAACCGCTTTTCGGTGTTACTGAGCAGCAAAGTCGCAAGGTGTGCTTTACCGGCTTTAGATAAACAATGTGCGAGCTCAATACGCAGCATGCTTGAGAGCCAGTCTGATGGGGTGAGGGATGACGAGTACTGCGCATTAGCTAACGTCATCATCGCTTTCTGCACTTTGCCTTGTTGTAGGTAAAGCCGAGCTTGATAGAGCATAATTTGCCCCGTCAGCTGTTTGTCACTCACCAAAATGCTGAGTTCTTCACACTCTTTGATCAGGTCATTCGCGGCAGTATAACGTCCAAGGCTGATGTAACAGGCTAACATATACAGCTTGTAGCGCAGACGCAGTGCTCGACTGGAAATCGCATGATCTATGCTGTCAATTTTCTGGTAGTAGCGTAATGCACGGTTATGGTCGCCATAGGCATCACACAAATTGCCCATACCAAGAATGGCCAACACGTAGTCATCAATCATGCCATGCTCTACGGCAATATTGGAAATCGCAACGTATTCGGAAAGTGCAGCGACATAATCGCCATGATCAAGCAAGCGCTCGCTTAGGCTGTGTTTAACCGAAAGGAGTAGCTCCAGATCCGCGGGCAGCTCTAAGAGTGACAGTGCGGCTCGCAGCTCTTCAATGCTGGTTTGCCATTGTTTCATTTCTCGGCGGTACTCAGCACTGATGATATAACTTTGTGCACGCTCTTGAGAGGTCGTCGCCACATGCTGTCTGACATGGTTCCAGAAGATGATCGCCTCTTCTCCAGCGACAGCGGCCGCGTCTAGCCCCGCTTCTTTAACCTTACTGAGCAGGGTTTCCATACGATGCTTCCTGTGCTTGGCTATCAATCAACTGTTCCAATGTAAACGGGAAAGACAGAATATCTTGGAGAGTGATTTTGGGGAGTGGGCCCTCTAATCCTTTACGGTGCCACGGGTAAATCTCAATCATTTTGGCCATAACTTGGAATACTTCTAAGGCGGCTTCGCCCTTTTCTGCCAACAGCAAACCGAGACGGTCACTGCTGATCCGTGATAGTAAATCTTGCGGTGCGCACAGAGAGTGGATGACTTCGGTACACACATCAATGTATTTGGCGCTCGGGTGTTGAATCACCACGACAGCGTGGTTTGATTTTTTCAGCTCAGTTTTGAATAGTACCAACTGTTCCCACCAATAGGTCTCAGATACCACATTGGAAAGATGTTTTTCAGGATCAAATTCGTGTTGCCCACGAATACGATTGATCAACTTACGTGCACGTTGTTCGAGTTGGCGTTTTGAGGAACGTGCTTTATCCATACCCACACGCATGGTTTGTTCACGCAGCATCATAACGGTATAGCGGCGGTATTTTTTGAAGGCGACTAATGCAGCCTGCGCATCACCATTTTCTTCTGCTACGCGCGATTGTTGGTAGCAGATTTGCGATAAGAGCTCACCATTATCAAAGGACGTGGCTGCCTTTTCTGCGTTGCTGAGAAGCTCCGCCGCCACCGCAAAGTTTTTGCGCAGTAGCTCAAGGCGTGCACGGCTGATGAAGGAGTGGGCTTTCATCCAAGTGAGATTATTCGCTACAGCCAATTCATGGGCTTTGCGGGTAGCTTCTTCGGCATCCTCTATCCGCTCTAGTCCAAGTAAAGCTAAACCACGAAAGTCCCATACTTCGGCTTGCCAAGTCACATTGCTGTTACTTTGTAGCACTTCTTCTGCCCCATCAAGTACGGTCAACATATCGACATATTGATTGAGGTGGTAGAGATCCCATGCCCATAAAATCCGAGCTTTACCTTCAAGCCAACCAATGCGCGTATTATTAGCCACTTTAACGGCAAGCTCATGCGTAGAACAGGCGAGTTTATACTCTCCCGTGATACGCCAAATATTACCAAGGCCGATCAAGCACTCAATTTCGGTTTCCGGTTCATCCACCAATGCGGATTGTTCTAATGCGTTAATCCAAAACTGCTGTGCGGTGTAATACTTGGCTTGTCCCCAGTAATGTAAGGCATGAATATGCAGAATTTCAGGCAAGAAGTGATCCGTATCGAGGTTACTCTGGTTCTGATTCGCTTCTTTGATGTATTTGAGGCCTGAACGGTAGTCCATTTTGCACCAGAGGCAGCGGGACATAATGATCAGCGACTCAATAATGGCTGAGGTAAAATGAATTTGCCGAGCCCGCGCTAAGCACTGCTCTGCTTGGATGAATACCTTCTCAGGCTCAGATTCAATGCGGGATCTGAGCTGTTCGATTTCCACTTCAAGAAGATATTGGCTTTTATCCAAAATACAGTCGTCCTTAGGCGATTTAATGCTCGTCATGACTTGTCCATTATAGGGACAAGGCGTCATTAAACACGAATTCATGTGAAAAAACGGACACTTTTATCAAGTCATTCGACAATAATTGGTGCTATCTCACACTCTGTTCTTCTAAGCAATTTAGGACAAAAGTTCCTTTAATGTTAGAGGGTGCTGCGATAAACCTAAGTTTTGTGCTGCCGTGAATCCGTGTTTATCTTGATAGCATAAATTATGCCATGCACGGAAAATATCCAATAAGGGTTGGATCCCTCCCGGACGTAGTTTGCGACGAGGTTCATTAACAAACGATTCAAACAGCAGCTGGAATCGGTTTTGATAGTATTCGATTTGCCGAGTTGAAGCGTGCTGTAACCAGTGCTGTGGGTCAGAGTTACTACCCGCTAGGTAGCAGATCCCCTTGGCTTTGCTGCCTGAATGGGCGATAGCCCAGCGATCTCGCCACCATCCCATGTGCACGATATCCGTCTTGTCGAATGAAGCCGGTGCTTGCCAATCTGGGTCTTCTTCTACGTACATCAGGTCAACATTTTGACGTTGAATCCTCGATAGGCTGATGCTCAATGCCGCTGAACGTAACAGAGGGTCTTGCGGCATGAAAATCGAAACCCGTTTTTCAGGGTCACACATATCCAACACGTGTAAATAATGGGCATAAGAGGTGTAGGGTGGGCGAATTACTGCACCTTTCGATGGGTAGTGGAACTGAGCCATATTGCCTAATGGGTCTTCCACGTTGCCTCGCGCTAAAATCAGTTGATAGCGGTTATCAATACGTTCACGCAGCGAGGTATTAACTTTGTGAGTGGAAGCTTGCGCTTCAACCAAATACTCACGGGGTACAAAACGAGCAGGGGTTTGGTATGGATCGTGATCCAAACTGCCGGTTGGTTCTTCATTGGCAGAATAGTTGAGATGCTGACACAGGATATAGCCTGTCTTGGCATCCCCAGTCGCTACCCAAAATACCCCATTATTGCTGTGTGCTTGTAACGGTTGATAGTGAGATGCGAATTGGTAAGTTTTGGCGTGATTGACCCAGCGGGCATCAATCATGGCGAGTTTACGCCGACAGCGGCTCGCGATATGGTCAAGGTGATCGTAAAACGTTTTCGGATTAATCGAGAGCTTACGGCAAATTTCACGTACGGAATAACCTGTAAACAGTAACCCGAGCAGAGATTCTTGGAAGTTGAGCTTATGATTGGCACCTGACCATTTATCCACAAACGTCGAGTGGCAGGCTTTACAACGATAACGTTGGCGATCACCACTGTAACCAAAGGCGTGATAAAGCTGTTTGTGAGTATGGACGGATAATCCCGTGTTCTGGCACGCCGGATTATGGCAAGCGGGTAACCCTTCGCTGTGCAGCTGACGCAAGCGGTGTAGCTCATTCACCACTTCGTGATTATTAAGTAAGGGGGGAAAGCTCCACATTCACGACAAACCATCGCTGGCCGTTTCGGGTTTACGCGCTGCAAAACGTAATGCTTTGCCTCACTCAATCCAAAGTTGTCACACGCCAATGTTTTACAAAAGTTGAGTTGTAAACCTTCTGCGTCCGGTGGTAGTTGGTCGTTAGGCACGATCTCCCCCTCGGGGTATTTCTGACCGTCAGGAGTATTTCAGCCTGACGGTGATGACAAGATAAATTAGATGTTGATTGCGGTTTCAAGCGCCACTTTCATCATGTCGTTAAAAGACTTTTGACGATCTTCTGAGCTGAGTTTTTCACCACGTAGGATATGGTCAGACACCGTCAGAATAGTCAGCGCACGTGCGCCAAGATCAGCGGCAACACCGTAGATGCCCGCGGCTTCCATATCCACCCCTAAAATGCCCAGCTTTTTCATTTTTTCGAAGATTTCTGGCTCTGGTGTGTAGAACAGATCGGCTGAAAATACGTTCCCTACTTTTACAGGGACTTGCTGAGCCCGTGCCTGATTCACTGCGGTTTCCAGCAGGTCGTAATCGGCGATGGCGGCAAAATCATGACCACTGAAGCGGATACGGTTTACTTTGGAATCGGTGGAGGCGCCCATACCAATCACCACATCCATCAGTTTTACATCGTCACGCACGGCACCACAGCTACCGATACGGATGATGTTTTTTACACCATATTCAGCAATTAATTCATGTACATAGATGCTGCATGATGGAATACCCATGCCATGGCCCATCACCGAAACTTTTTTGCCTTTGTAAGTGCCGGTAAAGCCAAACATACTGCGCACATCGCACACTTGCTTCACGTCTTCCAAGAAGGTTTCCGCAATGTATTTCGCACGCAGCGGATCACCTGGCATCAGTACGGTTTCAGCAAAATCACCAGGTTGCGCGTTAATGTGTGGGGTTGCCATGGTTATTCTCCAATTCAATTCAGCCAATACATTGATTACGAATCCTGTTGGCTGAGGATTTATCTGTTGCGCCAATACTAGCCACTATGGGTAAGGCTCCTTGAGAGCATCGTCACAAATTACTCTCTTTAGTTCCTGATATCCCTAGTTGATAACCAAATATGTTGAAACTGATAAGGCAAGCGTTGAGCCAATCGTTTGGTTTTATATGTTTGTCTTTGGTGTACAAAAATATTATTTGTACAGCATGAAATCACGTGCTATAGATCTTGTACATAAATTTTTATTGTACAGATAAGTGTTGGAGACTCGTATGCCGACCACACCACTCAAAATTGGCATCAGTGCTTGTCTTCTCGGAGCCAAAGTTCGCTTCGATGGCGGGCATAAAATCAGCCATTTCGTCACGGATGAGCTTGCACGCTACGCGGAGTTTGTGTCTGTCTGTCCTGAGATGGGAATGGGTCTACCGGTGCCACGTCCAACTCTGCGGCTGTTTTCAGAAAATCAACGTATTGCATTGGTGGAAACCAAAGATGCAACGCGTGACCATACCCAAGCGTTAGAAAGTTACTCGCAACAAAAAGTGGCAGAGCTTAGTAATGCGGAACTGTGTGGATATATCGTCTGCGCAAAATCACCCAGTTGCGGTATGGAACGAGTCAAAGTGTACAAGCACAATAGTGCCGAAAAAGAAGGGGTGGGGATTTATACCCGCATCTTAATGGAGAAAATGCCTTGGTTGCCGATTGAGGAAGATGGCCGCCTGCATGATCCGGTACTGCGTGAAAACTTTATTACACGGATTTACTGCCTACATGATTTTTATACCAGTATGGGTGAAACTCCGAGTGCAAGGAAAGTGGTTGAATTTCATTCACGCTACAAATTGAGTTTGATGGCGCATCATCCTGAATCCTACCGTGCTTTGGGAAAATGGGTGGCCAATGTGAAGCAGTACCCATTGGATCGGTTTATTGAGGAATATCGTTTAGGTTTAATGCAAGCACTCGCGCACCCCGCGAGCCGTAAAAATAACACCAATGTGTTGATGCATTTACAAGGATATTTCAAACGCTCACTCAACAAGCTGCAAAAAGCGGAGTTAGCACAGGTCATCGAAAGTTACCGCTTAGCGGAACTGCCTTTGCTCGCCCCCCTGACTTTATTGAAACATTATCTCGCGTTGTACCCCGATCCGTATCTGGATCAGCAACGTTACCTCAATCCTTATCCTTCGGAGTTGAAATTACGCTATGGCTTGTGATGAAAAACACTACGCAATACGTGAAGTGGCGGAAATAACGGGCGTAAAACCAGTGACGCTGCGAGCGTGGCAGCGTCGGTATAACTTGGTACAACCCGATCGTACCGAAAAGGGCCATCGTCTATTTACAGAACAAGACATCGAGATGATCCGCCAGATCCAAAGTTGGCTAGCAAAAGGGGTGGCGATTGGCAAAGTGGGTGCTCTATTACAAAGTGGTACGCCAGAAGCGGAATTTCTCCAGCAGTCAGTGACCCAGTTGGAAGAGTGCGAGGTGTTATTGACCGCTTTGGCTGCGTTGCAACGCTCTAAAGCTGAACAGGTTATTGCCACCGTGCTGAAAGAGTATCCGCTAGAGGTGATGCAAAACCAATTTATACACCCTGTGTTAGAAGCGTTAGAACGGGTGAAAGGGCCGCTGCGCTCACTGCAAATGGGGTTATTTCGCACACTTATGCTCACTAAATTGGCATTTGTGCTAGATGCCGAAAATAAAGCGGCCAGTAAAGGCAAATGTTTGTGCCTGAGCTTGGATGACGCTGGGTCTCTTAACGCATGGCTTTGGGCGCTTACATGGGCGGAAAAGGGCTACCAAGTTACCTTGCTTGAAGCCGTTGACGATATTCGTGGCTTACAAGACCACGTTGGTTTAGCGCAGTTCCATACGTTAGCCCTGCATGCTCATCGTCCGTTACCCGCTATTCAGCAATCGGCATTGGTACATTTGCAGCAGCAGTTTGGTCAACAATGCGTGTTATCTGAAGTATTGCAGCAGCTTCAACAGCAGTAAGGTATCAGAATGAAATTGGTTTGGTTTCGGCGCGATTTGCGTAGTTTTGATAACACGGCACTGAGTGCCGCGATGGCGAGCGGCGAACCTGTCGCTGCGGTTTATATTGCAACGCCGGCACAGTGGCAACAACATCATTTAGCACCTATTCAAGCCGATTTTATCTGGCGGCGGTTAGGCGAACTGCAACAAGAACTCGCCGCGCTTAATGTGCCGCTGTTATATCAACAAGTGGCGGATTTTAGGGCCGCTGCAGAGGTGGTGAGTCAGTTGGCAAGCAAGCTGAACGCCACGCAAGTTTTCGCCAATCGTGACTATGAACTCGATGAGCAGCAACGCGATAGACATACAGAGCTTTTGTTGGATGAGCGAGGCATTTCGTGGGCTACGTTTGATGACAAATGCCTCCTTCCCCCCGGTTGCGTTCGTACCAAGCAAGGTGAACACTTCAAAGTGTTTACTCCGTTTAAACGCGCTTGGTTGAGTCTGTTCCAGCCGCCTATCATTGCCAAAAATCCGCCTGCGGAGCCATGGGCGCTCTCAAATGAATGGGCAAGTTGGGTTTGGAATTCAGCACAACCATTCGATTACCCAAGAGTCGATAGCCAATCATGGCCAGTCGATTTTGAAACCATACGTAATCAATTGCGCGATTTTTGTCGAGATCAAGTACAGAATTACCATCAGCAGCGTGATTTTCCAGCGCGCGAAGGGACGAGTGTACTCTCTCCCTATCTGGCGATTGGGGCGTTATCGGCACGACAATGTGTGGCGCGTCTGTACCGAGAATCCTCGATGGGGGCTCTTAGCGAGGGGGCGCAAGTCTGGTTGAGCGAGCTGATTTGGCGTGAGTTCTATCAACACTTAGTGGCGATTGAACCCAACATTTCAAAAAGCCGTGATTTTCATGAATGGGGTTCGCGACTTGAATGGTGGAACGATAACGAAAAATTCCAACGTTGGTGTGAAGGAACCACCGGTTATCCGATTGTTGATGCTGCGATGCGACAGCTCAATCAAACGGGATGGATGCATAATCGGTTGCGCATGATTGTGGCGAGTTTTCTCACTAAAGACTTGCATATCGATTGGCGCTGGGGCGAGCGTTATTTTATGAGTAAGCTGATCGATGGTGATTATGCAGCCAACAACGGTGGCTGGCAGTGGTGCGCTTCCACGGGCTGCGATGGGCAACCGTATTTCCGAATTTTCAACCCAGTCAGTCAGGGGGAGAAATTTGACCCACAAGGAGAGTTCATCCGTCACTGGGTTCCGGAATTACGCTCAATGTCGGCCGCGTATATTCACCAGCCTTGGACTTATCCTGCGGTCAATAGCGTGTCATATCCTGCGCGACTAGTTGATCATAAACAGGAAAGAGAAGTAACCTTACGCTTGTATAAAACAGCGAAGGGATAATCAGCAGTATGTGGCAGAAAGTTTGGGCAATCGGTTGTGCGTGGGCCATCAGTTACGGTGTAAATGCTGCTGTGTTTGAATTGCCTGTTGAGGGCAGCAGTATTGTCGGCAATACGCAGTACCATGAAATTCAAAAAGGACAAACCCTGTCGGACATTGCAAAACAGTACGATATTGGTCTGCTAGCGTTGATGGCAGCAAACCGCGGTGTCGACCCTTTCTTACCACAAGAAGGCTTTGTTCTTGCAATTCCTGCACAAATTATTCTGCCGAAAATTCCTTATGAAGGAATTGTAATTAATCTGGCTGAGCTGCGTCTTTATTACTTTCGTCCTGATGAAGGGAAAGTGCATATTTTCCCCGTTGGTATCGGTCGGATTGGGCGTGATACCCCTGTGATGCAAACCTCCATCAGCAGTAAGCGCAAGAACCCGACGTGGACACCGCCGGAATCGATTCGTCGTGAACATAAAGCCAAAGGGGATATTTTACCCGCAGTGGTACCGGCTGGGCCAGATAACCCACTGGGGGATTACGCGATGCGATTGGCTTATGGGTCGGGTGAGTATTTGATCCACGGCACCAACAAAGATTTTGGGATTGGTATGCGCGTGAGTTCAGGCTGTATTCGTATGGACCCGAAAGATATCGAGTGGTTATTTCAGCAAGTGGAACGCGGCGAAAAAGTTCGCATTATTAACGAGCCGATCAAAGTCGCTTTAGAGCCGGATCGCAGTGTGTTTATTGAAGTGCACGAACCTTTAACCCGCAGTGACGGTGTTAAACACGCCTTAGTGATGCCACAAGAACTGAGCTGGTGGTTAGACGAAAATAAGGTCTCAGATGCTAAAGCGCGTGCCGCTATTTTGGCGCAAAATGGTGTTCCAGTAGAAATTGCTCCACCAGTTTGGGAATCGGCTGAGCAATAATCGGTATTTAACGTCAGAGAAAAAAGAGCCAGCAATCGCTGGCTCTTCAATTCAGTCAATGACTCAGGAATTACTTGGTGTAAGACTGAGCAATGTTGTCGATACGTTCGTTTGCGCGAGCAGCTTCTTCTTGAGCGGCTTTAGCTGCTTCAGTTGCTTGATCCACTTTTGATGTCAGTGCAGCAACTTGCGAGTTCAGTTCGCTGACCTGATTGCTGATTTCGTTCATTTTTGCAGTGGTAGCTTCATCAGGACCAGAGGCGCAACCCGCTAGTAGAAGTACGGAAGACGCTGCTGCTGCGATTAACATCTTGTTCATAGAGAACTCCTTAACTTGGTAAAGTCGGTATCAGTTACGTCCTATACTTATGAGAAATTAAAATATGGACGCTTCAATTGTAGTCGCTATTTTGCGCAAAACTAGCCCTCAAAAGTTAAAAAAATCCAAGAATTTGACAACGAATCAACAAATTGTCGGGCATCTTATTTTTTAGATTATGAGTTGAGTTTTTGTATTCGATAGGCTTATTCATTTTGGGATTATTTTATCCCTCGACTATCTATGAATGGGTGAGTTGCGTTATCATACTGGGCTTTTTCGTGATCTACTTCGTACTTTTAAACAGAACCAAAGATGGAGAATACTTTGCAATTTAAAGATTTAGGCTTAGATAATCGCTTACTGAAAAATCTAGCGCATTACAATTTCAAACAAGCGACAGAGATTCAACAACAGGCGATTCCGTTAACGATTGCTGGTCGCGATTTGTTGGCTTCATCTAAGACAGGTTCGGGCAAAACGCTGGCCTTTGTGCTGCCGATGTTGCACAAATCTTTAAAAACCAAAGCATTTTCAGCAAAAGATCCTCGTGGCGTCATTTTGGTTCCAACTCGTGAATTGGCAAAACAAGTGTATGGTGAACTGCGTTCTATGCTTGCAGGCCTTAGCTACACGGCGACGTTAATCACGGGTGGTGAGAACTTTAACGACCAGGTGAAGGCGTTAGCTCGTGGTCCTCGCTTTATTGTGGCCACGCCGGGACGTTTAGCCGATCATTTGGATCACCGTTCACTGTTTCTGGAAGGTTTAGAAACGCTAGTGCTAGATGAAGCCGACCGTATGCTGGATTTGGGTTTTGCCAAAGAGTTGCGCCGTATCCATAACGCTGCGAAGCATCGTCGCCGTCAAACATTGATGTTTTCTGCAACTTTGGATCACGCCGATGTGAATGACATGGCGATGGAAATGCTCAATGAGCCAAAACGCATCGCTATTGGTGTGGGTTGTGAAGAGCATAAAGACATTACTCAACACTTCTACCTGTGTGACCATTTGGACCATAAAGAAGCTTTGTTGGATCGCATTCTTGCAGATGCAGAGTACCGTCAAGTGATCATCTTTACCGCAACGCGTGCTGATACCGATCGCCTGACCGAAAAACTCAATAAGAGTAACCTCAAAGCGGTTGCGTTGAGCGGTAACCTAAACCAAACACAACGCAACACCATCATGAGTCAGTTTGAGCGCACCGTATTTAAGATTTTAGTGACAACCGATGTGGCTTCTCGCGGGCTTGATATTCCATCGGTCACCCATGTGATCAACTTTGATATGCCAAAACATACGGAAGAGTACGTTCACCGTATTGGTCGTACTGGTCGTGCGGGTAACAAAGGTGATGCGATGTCGCTGGTTGGGCCTAAAGATTGGGATAGTTTCAAACGAGTGGAAGCTTTCTTACAACAAGATATTCAGTTTGAAGTGCTGGAAGGACTGCAAGGTAAGTTTAAAGGCCTAAAACCACGTCAAGCGATGCCTAAAGCTGCGCCAAGTAAACGTGTGAACAAAACGAAAGCTCCGGCCAAAGCGAAAAAACCAGTTTCGCGTGATAAGAGTTTCTATCAAAACGTTGCAGTGGGTGATTCGGTATTT
This sequence comes from Vibrio metoecus, assembly GCF_009665255.1. Classification (NCBI taxonomy): domain Bacteria; kingdom Pseudomonadati; phylum Pseudomonadota; class Gammaproteobacteria; order Vibrionales; family Vibrionaceae; genus Vibrio; species Vibrio metoecus. The sequence goes on along the minus strand of NZ_CP035687.1, from coordinate 660,368 downwards.
ATTCCGAAAAAGAAAGTGGCACCGAAGCCTGAACTTGATCAGGAAAATGAGATCGAATAATTGCTCGAACTTGAGCTGAGCTTGAATAAAAACCGCCGTTTCTGGCGGTTTTTTTATGCCGAAAGAAAACCTATCTATTGAGCTGTGAGTTTATCGATAGGGGTTTTACTCTAAATAAATCTAAATGATAATTGATCTTGTTTGTATTTGTGTTAGAGTGGCGACCGATTTTTATTTCTTATAGTAATCACTATTTCGATGAAACTGCTCAATGTATTGGCACTGACGACATCTCTGTCGGTTTTTCATGCCTACGCAGACAATTCCTACCAATGGCTTCGTGATGACTCCCGTTCAGAGCCTCGTGTGAAACAGTACCTGAACGATCAAAATGTGAAAGCCGACCGCTGGTTTGAACCGCATAGCTCTGACATTCAGGCATTGGTCGGAGAATGGCAACAAACGGCGCAGCATAAAGCGCCATCACCGGCATTGATCCGATCGCATCAGCAGTACAACGATATCCAATGGAATGGCGATCGACAGCTGGTCAAAATCAATGCACCGGATGACATAAAACCACTTCTTAATCTCTCGGTGCGTGCTGACGCCTTTGATTACTACCAATTAGCGGCGTGGATGCCGGATACCTCAGGAGAGTGGATTGCATTAGCGGAAGATACCCGTGGTGACGAGCAGTATAGGATCACCCTAGTGCATGTAACCGATCGTACCGAGCGAGTTATTTCTGCAACTGCGAGCACTTACTTTGTTTGGGCTCCGGATGGTAAAAGCCTTTATTACTTATCCGATTTGAATGGCAACACTCAGTTGCAACGTTTTGAGTTAGCGAGTGGCCAATCCACTCAGCTTGATGAGTGGCGCTCGGCTGAGTGGCTGTTTTCGCTCTATTCTGCCAGTAATCCGCGTTATGTCGTGATACAGCAAAATAATGAAAACGCGACCCAACAACGTCTTTTGGATACGCAAACGGGTCGTTTGATGCCATGGTTGCGCAGTGCCGAAGAGGGGGTGGAGTATTACGTCGATGTGTTGGGTGACACGCTTTACATCAACAGTAATCATCAAGGGACATTCCAGCTTTATCGCCAACCGTTACCGCAAGCGGAGCTGAATTGGCAACCGTTCATCACACACAAAGAAATAGGCTCACTGAGCAATTTTTATTTGTTTGATGCAGGGATTGTGTTGGTGGAAGATCAATCCTTAGCACCGAAAATTTGGGTTCTCGATTACCAAGGCGAAGTGCGTACTCACTTTGAGTTACAAGCCTTGGGACAAGTGGCTTGGATTTCCCGTAATGGTGATGCACCTAGCAATCGCTTGCGAGTGCGTGCCATGTCGATGACCGAGCCAGCCAGCTGGCATGAATTGGATGTAGCACAGTTACAGTGGCAAACGTTAAGTCAAGATAGCTACGCGGGGTTTGACTCTGCTCAATATCAAACTCATACGGCTTGGGTTGCGCAAGGCGGCATTAAGGTCCCTGTCACGTTGGCGTATCGGCGAGACAAGTTGACACCAAGCAGCAGTGTGGTGCTGTATGGCTATGGTGCTTACGGCGTGACGATGAAGCCCTATTTTATGCCGCAAATTGTCAGCTTGCTTGATCGCGGCATGATCTACGCGATTGCTCATGTGCGTGGCGGCGGCTATCTCGGTGAAGCGTGGCATCAAGCTGGCGCTGGACTGAATAAACAAAACGGCATTGACGATTTCCTCGCAGCGGCTCGATTTTTGACGCATTTTGATCAAGGCACCCGAGCCATTTATGCCATCGGTGGGAGTGCGGGCGGCACGTTAGTCGCGGCGGCGCTCAATCAGCAGCCTGATTTATTTGCCGCAGCCGTACTGCAAGTACCGTTTGTCGATGTGCTGGCCAGTATGAGTGATACCAGTCAAGCATTGACCGCCCAACAGTATCAGGAATGGGGTAACCCAACACTACCGGAACAGCGTCAAGTCATGGCTGCTTATGATCCGGTGAGCAATCTGCGCGCCGCGGTTTATCCGCCGACATTCGTTAATGTCGGTTGGTGGGATAACCGAGTGCCTTATTGGGAAGGGGCTCGTTATCTCGCTCGTCTGAGTGACTTGTCACAAGGGGCGGGACCTTATCTTTTATCCACGGATTTTCAGGCGGGTCACGCCAGTGATCGGCGCCAAGCGCTCGAAAAACAGGCGCGTGAATATGCTTTCTTTCTCACCTTAGATAAAAACAGAAAAGCGGGGCAGTAATGAAGCTTTCTCCAGTATCAGCTGCGGTACTTAGTGTACTCGCGGCGGGGTTCGCTCATGCCGAATCTGAGCCAAGCCACTATGAAGAAGTGGTGGTAACAGCCAATCGAATTGAACAACCGTTGTCAGAAGTGGCAGGTTCAGTCGCGGTGCTTGAAGGGGAAACTCTTGAAAAGCAAGGCAAGACTGAGTTGTATGATGCACTGAACCAAGAGCCGGGCGTGAGCGTCACTGGCGGAGCGGGGCGTCCACAAAATATCACGATTCGTGGTATGACCGGCAACCGCATTGCGATTGTGCGCGATGGGGTACAAAGCGCTGATGGCTATGGCGCAGCCGATATTAACGACAAATATGGCCGCAATACCTTTAGCTTGAGTCAGGTCAAACAAGTGCAAGTTGTGAAAGGGGCAAGCTCAACGCTATACGGTTCTGGTGCGATTGGCGGTGTAGTGATTATCGAGAGCAAAACGCCGGAAGATTATCTGTATGACCGTGACTATTACGTCGATGCCGCGTTGACTTACAGCGGTATCAGCAATCGTTACCAAGGCAGCCATGCGTTGGCGATGCGTCGTGGTGATGGCGAAACCTTGTTGACGGTAGACTATTGGCAAGGTGAAGAAACGCGTAACTTTGAGCAGGATTTGTATCACCGTGAAGTGGAGGGTTACAACCTCGCGCTTACTCACCATTACTGGTTGAACGATACGCTGCGTTTGAAAACCCGCTTAGAATATTTTGATGATAACGCGCAACGCCGTGAAGGTTCCGCTTCGATCCAAAAAGACGATAAATGGGATTTAGTGACGTTTAATGAGTATCAACGTAGCCAGACGCGCCTGATAAGTGTTGGCGCAGATTATGATGCTTACTTGGCTTGGATGGATACGCTGGAAGGGAAACTTTACTGGCGCAGCACAAACAACATCACCCAAACGAACCGTTTAATGTCGAACGATCTTTCTGGCTCGGGCATCCTTTCCTATCGTCGTGAATTGCGAGATGAAGGTTTTGACGATGCCGCGTTAGGAGCCACACTCAATGCGCAAAAAGAGTGGCCACAAGCAGAGAAGTTGCACCAGTTCACGTATGGAATGAGCGTTGATGGGCATGATTATCAACGTCCGAAAACCATGCGTGTGATTGAATCGTCGGGCGAGCAGCAGCAACCGGACGAACCTTTTGCACCCGCGCGCGAGTATCGTTTTGGCGTGTATGGGCAAGATCACTTCACGTTCGGTGATTGGGCACTGACGGCCGGTTTACGCTTTGATGCGCAAAAGCTGACGCCAAAAAGTGCCGATCGCATTCAGGGCTACAAAGTGGTGACGATGGGCAGTAGCGAATGGTCGCCGAGTGCCTCCGTTGCCTATCAATGGCATCCAGAGTGGAACACGTACCTGAGCTATAACCACGGTTTTCGTGCGCCAAGTTACGATAAAGCCTATGGGGCAAGCGACCACAGTTTCGTTCCCCTGACGCCATTTATGATCAAACCCAACAATAAGTTGCGCGCTGAAACCAGTGACAGTTTCGAGTTGGGAAGCAAATACGACAATGGTCAGACTCAGCTCTATGTGGCGGTTTTTTATTCCCTCTTCGATAACTTTATCGATGTCAAACAAGTCGGCTATGACGACACCACGGGTTCAGTGATCCAGCAGTACCAAAATATTGCCGGAGTCAAAACCTACGGGGCTGAAATGTCGTTAGTTCATCGCCTAGATGAGCGTTGGAGCTTTGAAAACAAACTGGGGTATGTGAACGGAAAAGATGGCCAAGGCCAGTATGTTCGTACCTTGACGCCCTTAGAAGGCAATGTGCAGATCAACTACCAACGTGAACAGTGGGATGCATACAGCCGCCTGAATTGGGCAAGTGCCATGAACCGAGTCTCCACTTGCGTCACAGAGCAAGGCAGTGAAACGGAATGTGCGACCACCGCCGGTTGGGTGAGTTGGGACATGGGGTTCAACTACCAATGGAACGCTCAATGGAGTGCCAGCTTCAACGTGGTCAACCTACTTGATAAAGAGTACATCCGCTATCAAGACGTCGCGGGTGTGGCGCAAAGTGACACGCGTTATTCCACGGAGCCGGGACGCTATTTCACCCTCCACGCTAAGTATGTGTTCTAGGAGTTCACGATGAAATCAATACTAACTCTAACGTTAGCCAGCCTCTTCGCGCCTCTCACGCTAGCAGCACAGTGGGATTACCCTGCCACGAGCGATAAAGTTTTTAGTGACGCAGATGCATTAGCGTTTGTGCAAAAGTATTACCCGCAAGTTGGGCAAGCCACGCTGCGTTACCATAAAACCAGCTTGTTAGGCACACACTACAATTTTGACTTGACCCAAAATGGTGAACTGCAAGGGCAAAAGACGATCGTGCTGTCCACCGACAAACAGGGCTACGTCACGCGGGTGTTTAAAAGCTTAAACGATACCGTGTTGGTGAATGGCGTGCCGAGTGTGGCCGCCGAATTGGTTGCCCCACAGCGTTTAAATGCGCTTCAACCACCAGAATTAACGGCGGGGACTTTGGTTAAGGTTGAAGTCTCGATTGTTGACCCAGATCTGCGCACCATGGATGGTTTGGCCGCTCCTGCGACGCCTTGGTTAACGATAGAGGACTACCCCAACTCCGCACAGTATGTTCGAGCCCAAGTGTCATTGCTTCAATCGGGTGGCCGCTATTATCTTGCTAACGAGCGAGTAAAGATGGTTGATGCGCAAGCGATCCAAGAGAAAGCCGCTGACAGTGCGGTTTACACCGACAGTGATGTGAGTTTATTAGCAGCAAAAGGCGTGGTGAGCTGGGATTCGATTGCGTCATTACAAGCGACGCAATTCGCCGATGAGGGCTTTGCTCACATCATGGCGTTTGCGCATCTGGATAGCTCGATACAGTATTTGACGTCGCTGGGTTATCCAATTCAGGAACCTATTTTGTTTGATGCTGCGGCGCTCTCAGCCAATAACTCGTCTTATTATGTGGGGCCGAATGCCATCCTATTTGGACAAGGTGGATCTCCCGACGCGCTCGATGCAGATATCATCTGGCATGAGTTTGGTCACGCGATTCATTACCAGATCGTGCCAGATTGGGCGTACGGACACTCGGGGGCTTTAGGCGAAGGCTTTGGCGATTATTGGGCAGGAGCGCATAGTTACCGCAACCAATTTGAGCAGGGCAAAGCATTTGAAGTTGATACTCTTTTCAACTGGGATGGCTATTTTGGGACGACCATTTCCACTCGCAGTCTGGCTAACTTAGCCGCGCGTTATTATTCAGCCGGTGATTATCGTGCTCATGAACATGAAGCGGGTTACTTGGGGGATGAACTGTGGTCAACACCGCTGTTTCAAAGTTTGAAGCAATCGGTGGAGCAGTATGGTGTGGGTGCCTTTGATGAATTCAACACGGTGGTGTTGGAGTCGATGTTCGGTGTCGGGCGTGGAGTGCTGATGCACGATCTTGCGCAAAACATGCTGTATGTTGCCAACGCACTTTATCCAGAAAAAGACTATCAGCAGATCTTACAGCGCAATCTTCAGCATCATGGTTTGCTTAAAGCACCGTTTAAGGTGGCTTTCGCCAAGCAATATCTTGATCCGCTGGCAAACCAAAACATCTACGTGAATGCGACTGAACGTTCTGCCACCACCCAAGCAACCGTTGTGATGGCAGGGCAAACCCAAACGTTTAACCAAGAAAATCTGGCGAGTGTGGTGTGGAGATTACCCGCACCAAGCCACTATGAATGTGGTGTCGCGACCTCGGTTCAAGTCGATCTTAGTTACCAATATGCCCACTTCTTAACCATACAAACTTGGCAAGCTGAGCTGCCTGTCGTGTTTGGTATTCCGAACATGGATCACACCTTTACTGCGATTGATTCAAAGCTGCGTGATGCACAGTTGGGTGACGATGGCAAACTTGCTTCTGGCTTCAAAAGTTACAATTTCTTCGTGGATGGGGAAGCTCGCACGGTCGGAGATGATTTTGCACTGCGTTTAAAACTCAATCACAGCAATATGCAGGATCTTCGTATCACCTTGATTTCGCCGCAGGGTACTCGGGTGGAAATCCTCAATAATCAAACGACGCCTGTTGCGCAATTGGATGACTATTGGGTATTGGCTCACCAAAAGGCGCTACAAGTGTTACGCGGTGAGCGGTTAGATGGCTACTGGCGTTTGGAAATCCTCGACAATGTGGCGGGCAATACCGGCACCTTGCAGCTGTGGGGGGTAGGACAAGTTAAACGCTATACCTGCGATAAAGCAACGCAAGAGCAAAACAAACCGTTAGAAGAGGAAGAAATTACCGCAGGCGGCACTTCCTTGAGCGGCATATTGCTGCTGTTACTGAGTGTTTTTCACCGTCGTCGTGTGGCGAAAAAAGGTAATCAACAATGAAATTTCACAACACTTTGATCTATAGCGCGCTGCTGTTAGCGGGCTGTGGTGGTGAGGAAACCACGGACGTGAGCTTACCTGAGTATGTGGTCTCTGGGTCTCTGGTCGCACAGAATATCGCCCTAAACAGTAAAATCTGCTTAGACCAAAACCAGAATTTTACGTGTGATGCGGGAGAGTTAACGACACAAGCTGATAGCGATGGCCGCTTCACGTTGCGCAGTGTGGATAAATCGCTCTACTCGCTACCGATTTTGGCCGAATTCAGCGGCAGTGCCGCTCGTTCCTCCCATCCCACATCATCCCGCATGGTGTTAGCCGCTCCTGGGCTCAATCGTGCCGGAGAGCGAGTGATTAATGGCGTGAGTACGTTGTTCGCCGCGTTAATGCTCGCCGGTTATACCGAGCATGACGCACTCACTTTGTTTGTTGGGCAATTGGAGCAACGTGGCATCGTGGCCGCGCGCGATTTGAGCTCCCTACTGACTGACAATGCTTTGGCGCAGCTCGAAGCCAATATGTTGGAAATGTTGCCGCTGATCGAGCCTGAGCTGCGCCCACAAGTGCTGGCCGCCTTGGCACAAACCTTTGGTGAAGAGGATCCGGGCATTGTGCACAACGTTTTGGATGAAGCGCAATTAACGCAGTACGTTGTGCAGTTGGCGAAACGAGTGCCTCGCCAAGTGCCGTTAAATGACACAGGGTTGGTCACCTTTTATGAGGAAGGGGGCGTAGTCGGTTATGTCCCCAACAGTGATTACCCTGAGCAGGATGCCGAATACGGTCGTGATGCGCAATTGGGCAAAGAAGGCTTTATGTTCAGTAAGTTAGACGCGGCAGGGAAACGGCTGAGTGAGAGTGCGAGTGAGTGGTCTTGTGTGCGTGATGAACTGACCGGATTGGTGTGGGAAGTGAAAAGTGCAGATCCGGCGTCGACCAACAACAAAGAACGGTTATTCGCCCTCGAAATTCCCGGTCGCTTTAGTCCTTATGCTGACGATTTAGCTGAAGCGACTTGCCGCAGTGCGGGTGATGCTTTGTGTACGACTGCGCAATACATTGAACACTTGAACCAAACCGCGCGTTGTGGCATTCGCCAATGGCGGTTACCCACCAATGCTGAGCTATTCAATCTGTTTGATTTTGGTGACATGGGCGAAGACGCGCAGGCGCTGAGTGTGGTGTATTTCCCGCAACAGAGCCAAAACCAAGATTACTCTGGGCATACGTGGACTTCGGCACTGAGCCATACCAATTATGCACTCGCTTTGAGTGAAGGCGTTAGGAACTATAAAATTATCAGTCACTTAGGCTTGAACAAGGGAGAGTTAAGTATACTTGAAGTCTATAACCAAGATCAGGTCGCCGATGCTGGCTCCTCCTTGGTGCTTCCCGTGCGTATGGTGGCGGATGTTGTGGAGGTAGAGGAATGAGACGATTCTCAATGGCAACAATGTGGCTGATATTGAGCTTGCCCGTTATGGCGCAGGAGTGCGCCAGCGATATTCCGCGCACTGCGCCCAATTTGCGCTACGTGTACAGCACTCAAGGAACGGTGAAAGATTTGTACACCGGGTTAACGTGGATGCGCTGCACCTTTGGTAAAGAGTGGAATGCCGCACAAGGGCGTTGCTCGGGGCAAGTGCAACCTCTGCGTTGGCAAGCGGCGCTGCAAGAAGTACAAGCGATCAACCATCCCAACAGTCGTCACCGTTTGCACCAGTTTGCGGGGGTAAAACAGTGGCGTATGCCCAACATCAAAGAGCTCAATAGTTTGACTGAGCACGCCTGCTTTGCACCTGCGGCGAATGAGACAGCGTTTGCCTCTGGCTTAGTGACTGAAGTCGGCAATCTATCGGGTTATCTGTGGAGTAACACCATGCGTATTGAGCGTGAACAAGCTTGGGTATGGGATGCAATCAATGGTGAACTTTACGCATACTCGATTCACGGTTATGAAATGGGGATGCTACTGGTATCGGATGACGAATAAACCCAAGTGGGCAACGGATACGCCGAAAAGTAAAAAGGTCTGGCTTAGCCAGACCTTTTTTATGTCATAAAGAGCACCGAGTCATTTACACGCGGAAATACTGGAGCTGCTGGTGTTGCTGTTCGGCGAGGTCAGAAAGTTCATGGCTTGCCGCGGCGGATTGGGTAATCCCCGTGACATTTTGGCTAACCAACTCATAGATGTTGCTTAGATTACGGTTGATGTCTTTGGTCACTTGGCTTTGCTCTTCCGAGGCGGTTGCGACTTGAGCGTTGATCTGCCCCAATGCGGTGATCGCTTGATTGATTTCGGTGAGTGATGCGCTGACCTTTGCCGCCAATGCTTGGTTTTGTTCAAGTAGACTCAAGCTTGAGTGCATACTGCTGTTGGCAGTGCTTGACTGGTTTTGCAGCTCTTCAATAATGGTTTGGATCTCTTGCGTTGAAGTTTGGGTACGAGCAGCCAACATTCGCACTTCATCGGCCACCACGGCGAAGCCGCGTCCACTTTCTCCCGCGCGCGCCGCTTCAATTGCCGCATTCAAAGCGAGCAGGTTGGTTTGCTCTGAAATACTGCGGATCACTTCGGTCACGTTACCGATACGCTCCGACTGATCTTTGAGTTGATTGACCACTTGCGCAGCTTCGGTAAGCTGATCGGCCATTTTGGCTGTGGCGCGATTGCTCTCTTCAAACATGCGCAAACTTTGTGAGGCAAGCTGGTTCGCTTGTTGGGCTGCACCATCCGCACTGTGCGCATGGTCGGTCACACTTTGCGCGGTACTTTGCAGCTGATTGACGGCTGAAGCCACTTGTTCAACTTCCTGCTTTTCTTGATCGGAGTTAACACTGGCTTGCGTCATCACGGTTGCTAATTCAGTTGAAGCGGAAGCCACATCGGTACTGATGCGCACTAGATTTTCTACTGTTTGGCGCAGTTGGGTCACGGTAGCATTCACATCGCGTGCCAGTAACGTGATCTCGTTTTTACCCACTTCCTGGGCTTTAACCAGTAGGTTACCTTTTGCCACTTCACGCACAGTTTGTTGCAGCTGACGAATCGGAGTGACAATGATGCCCGCCAGTAGCCAACTGCTTAGCGCAGCGACCAGTAAAATACCGATTAAGGCAAAAGTGGATTGAGACATCACCGAATCGTGCTCGTGTTCACTTTCATCAATGGTATTCATGGCCACTTGATTTAAGCGATTGGATAGCACATCGATGGCTTTAATCATGTCATTGCCCACCTTGCGATACTCGGCGGTGGCTTGTTCATACTGGGTGGTAAACCGCTCGTCTTTCTCTTGGTCACCATGCTGAATGTTCAGTAACGGGATCATGGTTTGAATCGAGTAATCCACATAACGCTGCATGGCTTGTGTAAGCCCTGCGACTTCATTTTTCAGTTCGGGATTATCCGCAAGGCTGCGTAAGAGCGCCAAGTTTTCGGTTTGTTTTTCTTTAAGAACGTTAGGAAGGGCGGTGACTTCTGCGGGGCGAAACAGACTATAAATGGCGCTAATGCGCATCGCATAAGTGTTATCAATCAAGGTGGTGAGATTATCTTTATCGGTAATGAGTTGTTCTGTGGAGACGGTAACTTGGTGGAAGGCGGTTTTTAAGCTGGAGGTACTGAACGTAATACCAATGATCAGTAACAACAGAGTGAAAAATACCGGTACTACAACCTGCAGCTTGATAGACAAGCCGCTGAGTAACTGGCGCATGGTGATCCTCTTCTAAAAATTATTAAGAATAATTATCGTTATTTGAAATAAATGCCCATCGATAATAAGCATCGGCGGTGAGATTGCAATCGCTTGCAAACCTTAAACAACCATAAAAAGTTGACGATAATCACGCTTTTAATCTCTGCTTGTCGATAGAAGAAATATTTAATTTTCGTGGTTAATTTTTTGTTTCAAGCCTGATAAAAACTGGAGTGAAAATGCTATGTGTGTGGATTTTATGAACAATAAGAGGGAGGTGTCATAGAGGGTTCAATTAACTGAAACATAATTGTCATATTCGCAGCCTAAAGTGAGCCTCGTTCAAGTGAAACACAACGGCAACAAAGCCACTTATAGGAAATTTGTGATGAAAAAGACAGTAATCGGTGCTATCGCTCTTATGGGCGCACTTGCAGTAACTCCAGTTATGGCGAAAGAGACAATCTCAGCAGTGGGCTCAAGCAGTGTTACTCCGCTGATGGAAGTGTTTTCTGAAACTTACGCAAAAATGAATCCTGAAGTTTTCATTGAAGTACAAGGCCCAGGTTCTTCTGCGGGTATCAAAGCCGCAAAAAATGGTAGCGCGGACATCGGTATGTCATCGCGTAGTCTGAAAGATTCTGAAAAAGAAACAACGCTAGTTGAAGAGAAAATTGCGCTGGACGGTATCGCTGTAGTGGTTCACCCAAGCAATGCAGTGAAAGGCCTGACGGCTGAGCAAGTTTCTGAAATCTACAAAGGTGAAATCACCAACTGGAAACAAGTCGGTGGTGAAGACAAGCCAATCGTTGCGATCACTCGTGATACCGCTTCGGGTACTCGTGGTGCATTCGAAGACATCATGGAACTGAAAAAGAAAATTGCAGATAAAGAAGTATCAGCAATTTCTCAACGTGCTCAAGTGGCTAACGGCAACGGTGCACTGAAAACGATGGTGGCATCAAACCCATACTCTATCGGTTACATTTCACTGGGTACCGTGGATAGCTCTGTTCATGCATTGTCTGTGAACGGCGTTGAAGCGAGCGTAGATAACGTGAAAAACGGTACTTACAAAGTCTCTCGTCCATTCCTCGTGCTGTACAAGCAAGATAAGCCATCTGCGGAAGCGAAAAAATTCCTAGAGTGGATGCTGTCTGCTGACGCACAGAAGATTGTCGCTGACAAAGGCTACATCGCAATTAATTAATTCGTTCTACACTCTTTTCCCGACCCAATTTGGGTCGGGTACTTTGTTTACATCGACCTTAGTTCGATAGGTGATTTTATGACCATCGCAACAAATAGTGACAAGCTTATGGATAATACCTCTATGCGTAGTCTGCGTGAGCAACGACGTGTTGACTGGAAAGAACGTATCTTTCACGGTTTGTTTCTTACCAGTGCCGTGATCGGCATTGTTTCTCTTGGCATCATTGCCTACTTCATTGTTCGGGAAAGTATTCCTGCTTTCCAAGAGGCTGGCGTAACAGGCATTGTGCTTGGTCAAGACTGGTTACCACCAGCACTGTACGGTGTCGCGACTATGATTGTCGCTTCTGTTGTTTCCACCTTTGGTGCCGTGATTGTGGGTGTTCCAGTTGGCGTACTCACTGCCGTTTTCATTGCGGAAGTGGCACCCAAACGTGTAGCCGATGTCATTCGTCCTGCGGTTGAGCTGCTTGCTGGCATCCCTTCTGTGGTGTACGGCTTCTTCGGTTTGGTGATCATCGTTCCGTTGATCCAAAACGTGTTTAACGTTCCTGCGGGTAACACGATTTTAGCTGGGATTATCGTACTGGGTGTGATGATTCTGCCTACGGTAATCACCGTGTCTGAAACCTCGATTCGTGCGGTACCGCGTGCTTACAAAGAAGGTTCGCTCGCACTGGGTGCTTCAAGCATCTACACCATCTTCAAACTGCTGGTTCCTGCAGCGCGTTCCGGGATCATGACGGGCGTTATCTTGGGTATCGGCCGCGCTTTGGGTGAAACCATGGCGATCATCATGGTGATGGGTAACGCACCTGCGATGCCAGAAGGCCTGCTTGATTCTGCTCGTACCTTGACTGCTAACATTGCGATTGAAATGTCTTACGCGAGTGGTGTGCATGCCAACGCGCTTTACGCAACCGGTGTGGTACTGCTGGTGTTTATCATGATGTTGAACGCAGCATTGTTGTATTTGAACCGTGAGAAGGCGAGGTAATGGCTATGGATCGCGTAAAACTCAAACAAGCGCGTGTATTGAAAGACAATATCCTGCGTGCTTTTATCTGGATTTCTGCGGCACTGACGGTGGGTTTCCTGTTCTGGATTATCTGGTACATCCTGTCGAACGGCTTGCAGCACGTTAACTGGAAATTTATTAGCGATAATTACACCCATACTGGTGATGAGCACGGTATTTTCCCGATGATCATTTCCACCATCTACATGGTCGTGGCATCCATTGCGGTGGCTGCGCCAATCGGCATTATGACGGCGATTTACTTAACGGAATATGCCAAAGTGGGCAGCCGTTTAGTCAAAATCATCCGTTTCTGTACTGAGTCACTGGCGGGGATTCCATCGATCATTTTCGGTCTGTTTGGTATGACCTTCTTCGTGGCGATTTTGGGCTTAGGCTTCTCGATTCTCTCCGGTGCATTGACCCTGAGTATTTTGATCCTGCCAGTCATTATCCGCACCACGGAAGAAGCGTTAATGTCGGTACCACAAACGTACCGTGAAGGTTCTTATGGTGTCGGAGCTTCAAAAATTTACACCATTCGTCGGTTGATTTTGCCAAGTGCAATGCCGGGGATTTTAACTTCTGTCATTCTGAGTATTGGTCGTGTTATCGGGGAATCTGCACCGGTATTTTTGACGGCAGGTATGGTGGCGCGTATTCCAGACTCTTTACTGGATTCTGGCCGTACCCTAACCGTTCACCTGTACAAACTGACCACAGAACTGTTCACCATTGAAGAATGGAACCAAGCGTATGGCACCGCCACGGTGCTGATTGTGGTGGTACTGCTGATCAACATGGTCACCAAACTCATCGCCAAACGATTCAATACTGCGACGTACTAAGTCATTGACAGAATTTAGAGATAACACAATGAAAACGACCAAATTCAATATCGAAAATCTTGATCTGTTCTACGGTGAGAACCAAGCCCTGAAATCGATCAACCTGCCAATTCCAACCCGTCAAGTGACGGCGCTGATTGGCCCATCAGGTTGTGGTAAATCCACCCTGCTGCGTTGCCTTAACCGTATGAATGACCTGATCGAAGGGGTTACTATCACAGGTAAACTGACCATGGATGGCCAAGATGTGTATGGCAATATCGATGTGTCAGACCTACGCATCCGCGTTGGCATGGTTTTCCAAAAGCCAAACCCATTCCCAATGAGCATTTATGAAAACGTGGCGTATGGCTTGCGTGCGCAAGGGATTAAAGACAAAAAGCATCTCGACGAAGTGGTTGAACGTTCACTGCGCGGTGCTGCATTGTGGGATGAAGTGAAAGATCGCCTCAAGTCTCACGCGTTTGGTTTATCGGGTGGTCAACAACAGCGTCTGTGCATTGCGCGCACGATTGCAATGGAACCGGATGTCATTTTGATGGATGAACCCACTTCCGCACTTGACCCGATTGCGACCCACAAGATTGAGGAATTGATGGAAGATCTGAAGAAGAACTACACCATCGTTATCGTGACGCACTCGATGCAACAAGCACGTCGTATTTCTGACCGCACCGCTTTCTTCCTAATGGGAGAGTTGGTGGAGCACGATGACACTCAAGTGATCTTCAGTAACCCACGTGACGACCGTACTCGCGGTTACGTTAACGGGGATTTCGGTTAAGCCTTATTTGATGGAATTATAACTATAAGCGATGGTAAATTTTGCCCCTCACGATGAGGGGCTTTTTTGTAGAAACTTCATCTCATACATGTTTTTATCGGCTAAAAAAATCAGCTGACTTAGGTTGGTGGTATCGAGCGGGTAAGTGCTGACACCCACGCTAGTGCTCAGTCTGGCGCGTAAAGAGTCATTTAACTCAAACTCTTGTTCAAAGCACTCTTTTATCATGCGCTGCATCATCATTTGCTCTGTGGTGTTGATGCTACTGAAGATCAAAGCAAATTCGTCGCCTCCCATTCGAAAAACTCGGTAATCAAACGCCGGAATTGAATGATTTAAACGATAGGCAACTTGCTTAAGCACCGCATCACCCATTTGGTGACCATAGGTATCATTAATCTGTTTAAAACCATTAAGGTCGAGTAGAAACAGCGAAAATCCACCGCTACGGCGGGAGCGTTCTAATTCGCTAAACATCGCCGTCCGGTTTTCCAGCCCAGTGAGTGGATCGGTTAGGGCTAAAATACGATGGAATTCGGACTCTTTGTGCAAAATAAAACTCACCAATCCCACACAACCAAACATCAATAGCATTAGCATAAATTGGATGCGGCTGAGGTAATTGACCTGTTCTTTCTGCTCCATATACAAAGGGCTTTGCACCCCAAAAGTACGGTTAATAAACTGGATGAAAATATCGAATTCCTGCTCGGCCGCTAAAATAAAAGTTTGTAAGCTATCGGGATCCTTCGCTGCCAACAGTAAAGGCTCAAGCTGTTGAAAACGTGCAAAAGCCGCTTGGAAATAGTCACGAGTGCTAGGCATTCCGATGATGCCGTCGGCTTCTGGGCTACTAAGAATGAGATCAAAGCGGCTCCATGTCAGCTCATATTTCACCATCACCTGTTGGCGATTGCTATTTGAGTTCAATAGATAAGGGGATAGCGAAAGCATCTCCGTAAACTCTTTATTGAGTTGAAATAAAAACCATATCGCTTGATTCGTCTGCGAAGAATAGGATTTAGATAAATCACGAGTGGTATTGAGTAAATACAAATTAGCCAGAATTAGGATCGCCGACATGACGATCAATAGCGTCTTAGCGTGCAGAATCAAGGGGTGTAGCGTTTTCTGGGTCTGTGTGTTCATGGCTTCTTATGAATCAGAATATGACTTATCTGCCAAACCATATGGTTATAGTAAATGGGATTGTTCAGCTTCGGGTTGTTGTTTAGGTTGTACACCAACCAAAATGGTCCTTTATTACGGATCTTCATTTCTGTCCCATCCATATAATAAGCCACGATAGGATTGTATTGCTGGATGTCTGCTAATGAAATATTAGCAGCATAGTCATTGAGTGCCATAAAAGTGACAGAACTGACTTGATCTTGTTGCAAATATTCAAGAAGGTCATTCACCCTGAAACCCGTATAGTTATGCTCACCTTGTAGCCAGGGTAGTTGAGTAGAGAAAGAAACCTTAGGTAAATCTGTGCTTAACTGCTTGAGCGAAAAAACCTTAGGTTGCTCATTTGCAATCTGTATCGAAATTTCCGACGAATAAGCAAAAGAACTGCACAATAAGGTCAATATCAGCCACATCCATCTCATGATTCTTTATTCCGTGCTGTTTGACAGAACTCCCGATGCTTATCCATACCAACGTTTGGACAATGGGAGTGATATTTGTCGCGTGCCATTTCAACCTGAGTTGCTGATGGGTTAGCAACGTTGAGCGCTAGTGCTATGACAACACGATGGGTTAATAACCATTATTTGGTTGAATTATAGGCGGAGTTGGATGATATGAAAATCACTGATATTAATAAAATTGATGATAAAAAGACTCAATAGTGAGACTTGAAATAATAAAAGCGCTGCATTGGCAGCGCTTCTTAATAAAGAGACGGGTTAGAACAGTAAATGTGCTACCGCAGTAATGACGGGTAAAGTGATGAGAGTGCGCAAAATGAAGATGACAAACAGCTCGGCGATATTGACCGGAATGCGGCTACCCAGCAGTAGAGCACCGACCTCAGACATGTAGATCAACTGAGTGACCGACATTGCGGCAATTACAAAGCGAGTCATCTCATTATCGATAGACGCAGCTAAAATGGCTGGGATAAACATATCAGCAAAACCGACCACAATCGTTTTTGATGCCGCCACCGCTTCAGGCACTCCTAGCAATTCTAAGAATGGAATGAAAGGCTGACCTAACAGAGAGAATACAGAAGTGTACTCCGCAATCACGAGCGCAATCGTACCAAGGCCCATCACTACAGGCAGCACGCCAAATACCATATCGACAGCATTACGCACACCTTCAGCAATCACCGATTTGACTGAGCTGACTTTTGCTGCTTTTGCTAGCGCCAGTTCCATGCCCCAAGAAAAAGCGGTATGACCTTCAGGGATCGCATCGGCATCTGGGTGTGGCTTAGTGCCATCGATGTAGGTATCTTTCTTCCATGACAGTGGGGGTAGGCGAGGGATAACGACCGCAGCCACAAAGCCCGCTAAACAGACCGCACCATAGAAAGGTAAGAACAGGTGCTCCAGCTCAACTTGAGCAATCACCACTAAGCTAAAAGTAATTGAAACCGCAGAGAAAGTGGTACCTACTACCGCGGCTTCACGCTGCGTATAAAACTTTTCTTCGTATTGCTTACTGGTGAGCAGGATCCCCACGCTACCATCACCAAGCCAAGATGCCATACAGTCAATTGCGCTGCGGCCAGGCAAGTTAAAAACAGGGCGCATCACTTTGCTCAGCAGGCTACCAAACAGTTCTAACAAACCGAAATTGAGCAGCAACGGCAGTAGTAAGCCGGCAAAGATAAACACTGAAAAGAGCGTAGGGAGCAAACCTTGTAACACTAATCCGCCGGTGTTTTCTTCCCAGATCGCTTTCGGACCGATTTGAAAGAAGGTCATGATGACTGCTGCACCACCAATAATGCGCACGGTTAGCCAAAGCCAAGAAGGATTGAGCAAACTGTTTAGGAAAGGGCGGCTCATGATCCCGCTTGGTTGGAATAATTTTGTCACTAAAGAAGCGACAGACATAAACGCAATAATTACCGTGACGACGGTGACCAGAGAATCACCCAATAAAGCTTGGACTGACTTGGCTAATACGGCTACAGGAATAGTCAAGGCACCATCGTAACTGATGGGCGCCATAAACAGGAAAAGCCCGATCAAAGAAGGGATCAGGAACATCCACAGATTAGCAGAATGGCTCTTTACTGGCGGCTCTAGGGTTTGCGCGTTATCTTGCATGGGTTTATCTCTATCATTACTGCATTGACGACTGCGTCCTTCAGACGCGCGGTTCGGTCTTTCTCACCCTTCCATGGCATAAAAATTCACTGATCATCCTGATTGATTCAGCGGGCGCAAGAATAGCTATTTTTCACACCGTTCGCAATACTATTCAATTATTTTGGGTATGCATTCAAATTAATTTCCTGATGTTTCAAATAATGACGGAGTTTTGTATATTTATTGTTAAATGTATCATCGGTGAAATGGCGAGGATGAAGACGTTGAACCGCGAAGATATGCGAATCGAAAGCATAAAGATAAAAAAACGCCCCCTGCATGCAGGGGGCGTTTAACCATTAATCGGTGCGTTAGCGTTTGACTCAGCCGTGCTGAGTTTCAACGGGAGCTGTTACGTCAATTTCCGTTAACGCAGCGTGGAGTGCGCTTTCAAAAACGGGGTAAACATTGTTTTTTCCCACTAAATCGACGATACCCGCTTTAATCAACTTCTGCGAAACGCGTGGGTTCGCCCCTGAAATCAGCACTTTAATACCACGCTTGTGGAAGCTTTGAATGATCTCTTCCAGTGTTTGAATGCCTGTAATATCCATAAATGGCACCCATTTTAAACGTAGGATCAGAATGTGCGGCGTTTCCTGAATGCTACTCATCACTCGTTCGAAAGTCTCAGCAGCGGCAAAGAAGAAAGGTCCTTCTAATGCGTAAACCGCTAATTCACGAGGCAACGCGCTTCTGCCTTGTTGGGCGAGTTCATAGCTCATATCTTGTGAACCGTTCGCTTTGACTTCGACACTTGAAGCCATACGTTTCACGAAATGCAGCATCGCGATGATCACCCCGATATTGACCGCTACCACGAGATCGGCGAAGACCGTCAAACCAAAAGTGAGCAAGAGAATCGCGACATCAGCACGTGGGGCGCGTTTGGCCAGTTGTACGAAGTGAGGGGCTTCACTCATATTCCACGCCACGACAAACAGAATTGCACTGAGGGTGGCTAGAGGAATATTGACGGCAAGGGGCGCTAAAACCAGCAGAATGATCACTAATGTCAGTGCGTGCATAACCCCTGCAATAGGGCTGTTGCCACCGTTACGAATGTTGGTCGCTGTACGCGCAATTGCGCCGGTTGCCGCAATGCCACCGAATAACGGTGTAATAATGTTAGCGATGCCTTGGCCGACCAACTCTTGGTTAGAATTGTGCTTCGTGCCTGCCATACCATCGGCTACGACTGCTGAAAGTAAAGATTCGATTGCGCCCAGCATTGCAATGGCAAAAGCGGGACCAATCAGCTGAATCATCTGACTTAGGCTTAAATCCGGCAAGGCAAACTCAGGCAAGCCTTGAGGGATTCCTCCAAACGCAGAACCAATGGTTCTTACCCCTTCAAATCCAATCACATATTGCAGTGAGGTTACAACAACTAACGCCAACAACGGCCCCGGAATCTTGGACAGTTTCGGAATTTTAGGACCGAAAATAACCAAGGCCAGAGATAAAAGCGCTAGCAAGGTTGTCGTGAGGTGGAATTGTGGGAATGCGTGGAAAATCGCGATTAATTTCTGGTGGAAATGTTCACCTTTGATTTCAGGTAAACCGAAGAAATCGCGCCACTGACCGACCCAAATGATCACACCAATTCCTGAAGTAAAGCCCACGATAACTGGATCAGGAATATAACGGATGATGCTACCTAAGCGAGCCAAACCAAGAATGACCAGAATAAAGCCTGCCATAATGGTCGCGATCTGTAATCCGGCAATACCGTGTTCAGCGACAATGCCGGCAAGAATAACAATAAACGCGCCGGTTGGGCCGGCGATTTGTACGCGTGAACCACCAAACAGGGAAACAATGATCCCCGCGATGATAGCGGTATAAATTCCTTGTTCTGGTTTTACGCCGGAAGCAATAGCAAATGCCATAGCCAACGGCAGAGCAACCACCCCAACTATCAACCCCGCTGTAATGTTGTTGACCCAGTGCTTGGGTTGCAACTGACCGGCTTTATAGGATTCATAGATGGCAAACATAATTGATCACCTTAGCAAAAATAGGGAAATGAAAACGCCGTGGATTCTACGCTCATTTTATAGGCTGTAAAGGGATACTTCCCGCAAGATAAAAGAGGTTAGTGGTGAAGTGTTGATAAAATTAATCTTTTAATTTCATATGATTAACTTTCGTTAACCTCAGGTTAATCTCGGTTGGCGGCGTTAATTAGGATTTCATGCGGAAAACCTTAGTTCCCCTTGGCGCATAGATTATGCGTTTAATTGAATGATAGTTAGGTTGAGTATAAGGAATAAATTACCTATCATGCCTTGAGTTGGTTGTTTTTTGTTCGAAGATGGAGTTTGACATGATTAACAAGAAGTTCCTTAAAACAAAAGATGAAGTGGAAGTCACTTTTGAATGCGATGCACCACAAGCGGCATCTGAAGTGGCGATCGTGGCGGATTTTTTAGGTTGGCAGCCAGAGCCAATGAAAAAAGTCGCTAAATCGAGCACCTTCAAATTTAAAACGCGCTTGCCGAAAGACAGCGAATTTCAATTCCGTTATTTGCTTGATCAGCAGCAATGGGTAAATGACCCAGATGCCGATCAGTACATCGAGAATGGTTTTGGGGAAGAGAACTGCTTGCTCACCACCTATCAGTGATTTCGGTAGCATTTTTGCGCGAAAGCTCAAAAAATCACAAAGAACTAAGTTGCTGCTGACACACTAAATCTTATATTTTTGAAAGGCACATACGTGCCTTTTTGCTTTAAATTGACGAAAGCGTAGGTGACAAGCTGCGCTGAAACCCTTACTCTTGGCCGAGTTCTGACTTTTTTCCACAGGTAAATTGGTGATACATAAATCTATTGTTTTGCGGTTTTCTGAGCTTTCAATGCGAAAGAAAGCGACACTGGTAGGTTTGCCGCTTTTGGCTGTGGCTGCGATCTCGTCTTCGCTCAACAGTCCAATACGGCAACAGCGTATTGAGTTGTCTCTGCCTGACTCACCGGTCGTGCAATTTTCGTCTGCTGAACATTCAGACGTGGTGAAAGTGGGGTACCCAGATTATGAATATGAAATCAAACCGGGCGATAATCTAAGCACGATTTTTAGCCAGCTTGGGTTTCCTTACACTGAACTGATGAAGATCATGGAGACGGATTTAAACTATCTGGCTCTTGATACGCTAAGACCTGGCAACGTGCTGCGTTTTTGGAAAGGCAGTGATAATACGCTATCTAAAATGGAGCTTGAGTTTAGCCTTGTCGATCGTGCGGTATACACCCGCCTTAACGATGGCAGCTATGAGTTTGAAGAGCGGAAAATTCCCGGCACGTGGAAAGTTGAACCGCTGATCGGTGAAGTGGATGGTAGTTTTTCTCTCTCAGCAAACCGCGCTGGTCTCGGCACGGCAGACGTTGATCAAATCGTTACTCTGCTGAAAGATAAAATTAATTTTGGCCGCGACTTGCGTCGTGGTGATCGTTTTGAGGTCGTGCTGTCACGTCAGTTTGTGGGTGAAAAACTCACAGGTAACTCTGAAATTCAGGCGATCAAGATTTTTAATCGTGGTAAAGAAATCACAGCGTATCTGCACCAAGATGGCCAATACTACGATAAGAATGGTGATAGCTTACAGCGCGCTTTCCAGCGTTATCCGGTTGATAGTAAATGGCGTATTTCGTCAAATTTCGATCCAAAACGTTTTCATCCAGTAACCAAGCGGGTTGCACCACACAACGGTACCGACTTTGCGATGCCAATTGGTACCCCAGTGTACACATCGGGTGATGGCGTGGTTGTGATGACTCGTAACCACCCTTATGCGGGCAACTATGTGGTGATTCAGCATGGCAGCACCTACATGACTCGTTACCTGCACTTGAGCAAAATATTGGTCAAGAAAGGGCAAAAGGTATCCCGTGGGCAGCGCATTGGTTTATCGGGTAATACAGGTCGTGTGACCGGTCCTCATTTGCATTATGAGTTAATCGTACGTGGTCGTGCGGTGAATGCGATGAAAGCGAATATTCCGATGGCGAGTTCGGTGCCAAAGAAAGAGATGGCACAATTTATCGCGAAACGTAAAGAGCTCGATCAGATGCTCGCTCGTCAAGAAAGCATGCTTGCTGCGCAATAGCACCAAGCTTTCACAACAAAGCCCCTCTTAGGGGCTTTGTTGTTTCTGCATCTTAGTGATTCGGGTTGGCCGGAGTTTGCTGGGTTGAAGGTAACTGCCGTTCGACCATGACACTGGGTAAGTCGGGTTTACTAAAGTAATAGCCTTGTATTTGCTCACAGCCCATTTGGTAAAGCTTATCTAAGGCTTGTTGGTTCTCTACCCCTTCTGCCACTAGGTCGAGTTTGAGTTGGTTCGCGAGCTGAATGATTAGCCATACGATGCTTTCGGAAGTTTGGTTGGTGAGTAAGTTACGCACAAACGCCGCATCGATTTTGATGCAGTCAATCGGGTAGCTATGAATGTAATTCAAGCTTGAATAACCAGTGCCAAAGTCATCCAAGGCAATTCTAAAGCCTAGTTCACGCAATACTGTTAACACACTGCATACTTCGGCTGCTTTGGAAAGTAGGACAGTTTCAGTCAGTTCTATGGTGAATTCTGTGGGTTGGAAGCCATAGGTTTGGATCGATTTTAATAAGTGTTCAAGATAGCGATTGGAATTGGTCAGTTCATCGGCAGAGCAGTTGATGCTGAGGTGCACTTTTCGCTCTAGTCCATGTTCTAACTCCATTTTTGCGATGCAAGCGAGCTCCAAAATACGTTCACCCAACTCGATGATCAGGCCAGATTGCTCTGCTGCCTCGATAAATTCAAGAGGAGTGACAAAACCCAGTGAGCTGCTTTTCCAGCGCGTCAAAATTTCAAAATAGTCCCATTTCTGTTGGTTTCTTTTCACAATCGGTTGCACAACCACATACAACTCGGTCTGATGAATAGGTTTACTCAATTCGCTGCGCAGAGCATCGATAATTTGTGTGCGTCGGTAATACTGGTTGCTCAGCAACGTATCATAAAACCGGATATGCGTGTTGTGGTTACGTTTGCACTCTTCCAAGGCTAAGCTAGCATTGAACAGGATTTGATCAGCTGTGAGCCGTTCTCCGCTGTATTTGGCAATACCAATGCTGACGCTGACTTTAATTCGCCGATCTTGATCAACATAGTCTTGTGAGAGCTTATTGAGGATGGTTTGGCAGATTTTCATCGGCTCATGATCGGTGGTCAGAAACGCGAACTCGTCCGCGGCGATTCTAAACGCGTGCTGTTCCTCAGGTAACGCTTGCTCTATCGCGCTGGCGACAAATTTGAGTACAGCATCACCGAGAAAATGTCCGTATAAGTCGTTGATTGAACGGAACTCATCAATATCGAGAAACGCCAAAGTGAAATGGTGTTGTCCACGTTGGATCAAGGCATCGAGTTTATCGGCCAAATCATTGCGGTTCATTAGTCCGGTTAAGTTGTCGTGAGAAATTTCATGGCGTAATTGATTAACCAAACTCTGGGACCGCGCTGCCATTTGTTTGCATTCCAAATCATGGGCGATCATCTGTGCCAAAATTTGGTGGATTAAAACGAGGTTGGCAAAATCTTCTAGTGGGCGAGTAAACGTCGAGATCAGAACCCCGTAGTTTTCACCACTCGAAAAATAAATCGGGATCCCTAAATACGCTTCAATATTGTTTTCGACCAAATAGGTGTCTGATGGAAAGAGCTCCGCCACTTTGTTTGTGAAAATACAATAAGGCTGTTGCTGTAATCCTACCTGTTCACAGGGGGTGCCTTGCAGCTCGTAATGTTGTTCTAAACTGCTTGGTTCAATACTGGCACAGCACAAGTTGTGAGCTTTATAACGCATTTTATCCAATTCAATGACCATTGAGCTGTGGCTATTAAAGGTTTTATGTAGGAACTGAGTCACTTGCGAAAGCAACTCTGGACCACAAAGCATGCTGAAATGATGTATGGCGTCCAGACTCAGTTTTTCTGCTACCAATTGACTGTTAGTCATATTCTGATCTCTCTAGCCGTTTCTGACAAAATGGATCTCATCACCGCGAGATACTTTTATATGCATGTAGTTACTATTGTTGAGATCGCGGTGATTTTCCAGCCGTTCGAGGCAGAGGATTGGGCGTTACTTGAGCTTGCTTTTTGAATTCAACCGTTTAGTCGAGCGAAAAAAAACAAAAAAAATCTGATTGTGAATTGAAATTCCCAATATTTAACTGATAGATAAATTAATTAGGCTGATTTAGCTTGGCCTAGTTTTTGTTTTAAGTGATCAAGGAACAGCTGAGTTCGAGTGTGCTGATACTCCAATTTAGGGTAATACGCGAACACGGTGGTTTGATCTATGGTGACATCGGGCAAAATGCGTACCAGAGTACCCTGTTTGAGTTCATCTTTGATCATGATATGTCCGGTGACAATGATGCCCATCCCCGCTTTTCCTGCATAAAATAGGGCTTCTGGGTTGGTGGTGGCAAAGTTACCCGTGAGCGTAATGCGCTTGCCTTGCGAGGTTTTTACTTCCCGAAAAGTGTTTTCCCCCCAGCACAGAACATTATGTTCAGTTAACTGTTGTAACGTTTGCGGTGTTCCTTGCTTTGCAAGATAGTGAGGTGAAGCATAAAAGCCCGCTTGATACTCAAACAACGGGGTTGCTTTAAAGCTGAGTGAATTGAGTTGATCAATTTCTCGGCTGATAAAGAGATCGAGATGTAGCTCTGGTAACTGTCCCGGAGTGGTGGTGATGAGCTGAATACGGATATCGGGGTAGCGTTGCAAAAACTCATCAAGATATTGCATCAAGAACTTTGAACCGACGGCCAGCGTGGCACCAATTCGCAGTAGCCCGGCAGGCGTCTGATTGACCGAGCGTGTTTCATCGACCGCGGATTGCCAGCTTTCTAACTGTGCTTTGGCTCGTTGATAAAAAAGAGCTCCGGCTTCGGTCTGCGTAACAGAACGTGTCGTGCGTTTCAGCAGTTGAACTCCAATACGCTCCTCAAGCCAGTGAATACGCTTACTGACCGCCGAACTGGTGGTGTTGAGTTTGCGTGCTGCGCCATTGAAGCTGCCTTCCTCAACGACTTTGATGTAGGTTTTTGCACTTTGTAACCAATCCATCTCATGACCTTATTCATTCTTTATTGGAACTAATTTATTTCCAATTTGCGAGATTATCAAATGAGAGTTGCCAATATAGACTCTCTGCCATGAACGCACAAACCTCTACTCGTTTTCGCCGCACCCCCATGCTACTTGCGATGATGATCATCGCGACTGGCCAAGTGGGTGTGAGCATTTATTTGCCCTCACTGCCTCTGATTAGTCGCGATTTACAGGTCGATCAAGCGAGTGCGCAGATGCTCGTCACGCTCTTTTTACTGGGTTTTGGTGGCTCACAGCTATTTTATGGCGCACTGTCCGATGCCGTAGGCCGACGCCCGACGTTTTTGCTTGGACAAGGTATCTATTTGCTAGGTACTGTGCTCTGCGTGATGATGTCGGATCATTTTCAAGCTCTTGAATTTGGACGCTTATTGCAAGGATTAGGGGCGGGCAGTGCTTCGGTTCTTGGGCGTAGTGTATTACGCGACAGCTATGACGGTTTTCATCTCACCAAAGCGCTCTCTTATTTGTCGATTACTGCGTCAATCATGCCGATTATTGCGCCAGTGCTCGGGGGCTGGATGGCCTATCACTTGAGTTGGCAATCTGTGTTTATTTTTGTGCTGATCTATATCGGGGCAATTTTTACGCTCGGGCTGATGATCCTGCCAGAAACGTTGCCTTACCCAAAACGGCGAGTTCAATGGCGTGGCATTGTGATTAACTACGCTAAACTTCTTGCTAATCAACAAGTCACTAGTAGTGCAAGTTACAACTGGTTAAGTTATTTAGCTAGCTTGGTCACCTTATCCATTTTGCCCTTTCTGCTCCAAAAACAGCTAGGTATGACCGCAGCCGATTACGGCTCGACCCTTATTATTCCCTCCTCTGGTTTATTACTGGGCAGCGTGCTTGTGAACATGCTGACTTCTCGTTTCTCGGTGCGTCAACTGCTAGGGTGTGCGATTAGCTTGATGGTATTTGCGGGCCTTTGGCTGCTGCTGACCGAATTCTCCGTGTTTAACCTGATTTGGGCTTTTACTTGGCTGAGCATCGCGCAGGGCATTTCTTTTCCATTGGCTACAACGCTTTTGTTATCACCTCATAAATCACAAGCGGGGGCGGTTTCAGCACTTTCTGGTTCGATTCAGATGGGGATCGCAGGTTTACTGGGAGGATATTTGGTGGAGCATTGGGTGACTAGCCAAAATGCAATGGGCGTGTTTTATATTCTGGTCGGCATCACGATGTTGAGTGTGTTGATCGCAACGAAAAAAGCCCACGTACAAGAGAGCGCTGTACAAACGCAGGCATGAGAGCTGGTGTAATGAAAACTCAGTTCAATCGGCCGTAGGGCAGGGAAATGCAGGTTCCACTGCCGCTTGCCGTGAGAAGTGTATATAATCGGCGCTCATTTTTACGGGAAAGCACTCTCTACGGGGATCATCATGCAACAGAGTCAATTTGAAGCCTTAATTAAACTTTTATGTGAGCAAGCGACGTTACCGCAAGCCCTAGAACTGCTGAAAAGCAGCGAAGACGAGGCGATTGCTGAAGCGGCGCAATCGCTTTCAGGTCAGTTTGCTTTGGCTGAAGTCGAAGGTGAGCAACGTATTTACCATGTGACCACGGAAGTGGATGAACAGGGCGAAGAACAAGAATACGTCGAACACATCATGAACGAAGGTGACGACGTGGTGAAATTTGTCGCTTGGTTTTTTGATGGCTTTTTCGATATCAAACAGAAAGATATCTATCAAGCGGCTGGAAAAACGTACAAACAACCCAAACGCAATTAACCTGTAATTTAATTACATAAATTTGTGATGCGTGTCTTGTTTTGTTGGATTTTGCTGTTATATTGGGCGAAAGATGTCATTCAGCAACATAGAGGCGTGCGTTATGAATAATGAACTCGGTTCGGTTTATCTCGGGCAACTGATTGCCAAACAAGCGATGCATCAAGCTCAGGCTGGTAAAAGCAAAACGAAAAAACGCTCTTTTCTACAACGAATTCGTCAAAAACTTAGCCAATGAGTCTGATCTAGTTCAAGAAAATGTCGGCCCACTCAATGAGTGGGTCGACATTTTTATGCTTTAGAGTCTCGGTGCACAACGCAGCCACTCACCATAAGGTGATGCATTCGCGAAGTTACTGCGCAACGCGTGTGGTTTCAATGTCCACCACATTATCCGGTACGCGTTGTGGGTTCTCTTTCAGCCATTTTTCCAGCGAATCACTGCCTCCAATATACTGACTGTTTAACCAGATTTGTGGAACCGTGACGGGCGTTTTCTCACCGATGATTGCTTTCACTTCAGGGATCATGCGGTACAGTGCGGCGCTCTCTTTCACCACATCATGATAGCGATAGTCGATTCCTGCAGTATCAAGCAACTGCTTGGCTTTCACGCAGTAAGGGCAGGTGGCTTTGCCAAACACAATATTGCCTTGTAACGTGTCTTGTTTGGTCCACTCTTTGATGATTGATTGCACTAATACACCGCGATTGAGGGCTTCGCCTTGGCTGATCACTTTGCCTGCTACGACCACAATCGGCGCATGCCACGCACCAAGTTTTAAGGGTTCCCACCAGTAAGAAAGCCAATCTTTCACTTCCAATTCAATCGGAATACCTGCCAGTTCATTGGCAAACGTATCGGCCAAAATATCTTTGGTCAGCGTGCATTCCCCACAAGGGATGTTGACTTTAAATGGGCCAAAACTGCCAGCCCAGCGGTAAAGTGTCACTTTAATTGGCGTGCTCATCGGGTATTCCTCATACAAATCTTTTCATTAAAAGATAGGAAAGGTGCTAGACACTTTTTCTTTCGCGCCGTGATTTTTTTGTTTCCCATTGGGTAATAAATGCTACGGAAAGCACAATGATCGCCGCTCCGAGCCATAAGCGTCCTGGTGGAACCCAACCAAAGACTAACCATCCGGCCAAGACGTTGAAAGGGAGTTTTGCGTGATCAAATGGTTGTACAAAAGAAGCATCAGCAACGGCATAAGCTTTGGCAATCGCCCATTGAGCCAGTGCTGTCATGACCCCTGCACCAATCAGTAATCCACACAGCATTTGGCCACTCGGCATCTGCCAGTCAGGTAGCGCAAGGAGCAAATTAAAGGGTGTGATCAGCAGCAACAGGTAAACCACCATGGTGGACGGTGAATCATGAGCGGAAAGTTTTTTCACCATCAGCGAGTAACATGCCCAGAAGAAGGCGGCACCTACCGGCAGTAGAGAGGCGAGATTAAAATTGTCTGCCCAAGGCTCAAGGATGATCATTGCACCGATAAATCCAGTGAGAGTCGCGAGCCATCGCGCCATGCCGACTTTTTCGCGCAACCATAAGCCAGAGCCAATGGTAGCAAAGAGGGGAGATGTCATCAGCAGTGCAATTCCTTGCCAGATGGGAACCGGGTAAGCCAGCGCCCACAACCAAAGCTGAATGCCAATCACGGCCAAAAATACGCGCAGGAGATGCCAACCAAACCGTTGAGTTCGCAGCGACTGACGAATGCCAAGAGTTTTGAGATAAGGCAGGATAACCACAATCGCAATCGCGTATTGCACTAAGGCAACAGTGGTAGAAGGTAGACCAAATTCGATACTGGCGTATTGGGCAATACTGTTAACGACCGCGAAAGATAAGCCGGCGGTCAGCATCCAAAGTGCGCCTTGGAGTGGGTGGTGTTTTATACTCATGAATCAAAGAGGTAGTCAGAAAGTGGGCTGAATCATACGTGGTAATGTTGAGAAAACCAATCGTTACGGCTGCTGATGATGTTCGAAACCTTCAAACAAAAAAGGCCAAGCAAACGCTTGGCCAAATAAGGACAAATTCAGGAGTGATGGGTGAGATTAGAAATCGTAACGTAAGCCAAGACGGATAGTGTCTTCGACTTTGTAGCCGGCGTCTTTGTCATCCAAACCATTCGCTTTGTAAGCGATGTAAGAAC
This sequence comes from Vibrio metoecus, assembly GCF_009665255.1. Taxonomy (NCBI): domain Bacteria; kingdom Pseudomonadati; phylum Pseudomonadota; class Gammaproteobacteria; order Vibrionales; family Vibrionaceae; genus Vibrio; species Vibrio metoecus. The sequence continues at coordinate 631,708 of NZ_CP035687.1, read as the reverse complement.
GGAAGTTTTTCGTGAAATCGTAACGGCCAGTGAGCTCGAAGAAATCCGATTTGTCTTTAGTGACATTTTTGGTTTCTTCTTCTTGAGTTTGGTAAGCGGCAATCAGGCGGAACTGCTTGGTAATTTTGTACTGAGCAGAGGTTTCGATGCCCGTGAATTGTGTATCGGCTTTGTCATCTTTATCACCAGTGGTGTAAGTGGCACCAAAGTAGAGATCCCCCATGGTGTAACCTAGGCCTGCAATAATTTGATCTGCTGAACCGTTATCCGTGCCAAGATCGTTAGCGGCATAGCCTAAGCCAAGATCCAAGCCAAAGGGCGTTGAATAAATGCCAGAAATACCAAAGCCGTCGGCATTTTTCTCATCATCAGCAATGTAGCTCGCTTTTAGCTTAAAGCTTTCGAAGTCATAACCGTAAGCGATGGTGTTGTTGATTTGCTCGTTACCTGCACTGATAAAGGCTTTTTGATCACCCGTAAAAGTACCGATATCAGATAGATCAGAAATTTGCACACCTGCTGTGTTTTGGCGACCAAAAGAAAGGCTACCAAAATCGCCTTTCATACCGACGTACATATAACGTTGTTTGAACGTCGTTTCTTGCTCTGTTGAAGCACCTGCAGACGATTTCACGCCTTGTTCTGCTTCCCAGAAACCGAAGCCTTTCATGCCTGCGCCAATATCCGTTTCACCAGCCACATTCAGACGTACACGGCTCTTGTTGAGCATTGTGCCGGCAATTTCTTTGCCTTTGTCGTCACCGTTGAAGTCGCCACGAAATTCCAGACGGCCACCAACTTTGAGCGTGGTGCCTTCTGCATCATAAACGGTTGCGGCTAAAGTAGAACCTGATACCAGTGCGGAAACGATGGCGAGAGCAACTGCTGCCTTTTTCATTTTACTTACCCTATTTTAATGGATGGGCTTAACTGCCCGACGTTTGATGCCGCTAAGGTACTGATTGAAAATGAATAATGCGTTTCTATTTGGTGACGTTTTGGTTGAGTTTTTATGGCGTAGGGATGACAAAGTAAAAGCAGGATAGATCCCTAAACACACGGCGAAGTTCGTTGCGGATGGATACCCTCTCTCATTTCGTATCTAGAGTAATGAGGCGCTTCGCCGTGGTGAGTAATGGGGAATCGAAATTACAGGGCTAAACCATTGACGCTGACTTGCACGTCAATGTTGCCACGCACAGCATTGGAATAAGGACAGACTTGATGGGCAACGGTCACCAACTGTCTGGCTTGTTCATCTTCTAAAGCGATGTGTGCGGCGAGGGCGACACTTAGCGCAAAGCCACCTTGACCATTGGATCCGATGCCCACAGTGGCGGTCACAGGTGCTTCTTTTAAGGCGACTTTTGCTTCACGAGCGACGTGCAAAATCGCGTTCGAAAAGCAAGCGGCATAACCGGCTGCAAACAGTTGCTCTGGGTTGGTTGCCGTACCGCTTCCGCCCATCTCTTTTGGGTAGCTGAGATTGAGCTCAAGCAGTTTGTCTTCGGTACTGACTACTCCATTGCGTCCTGCAGAAGCGGTGGCGGAAGTTTGATAAATCGTACTCATGTTTTTATTCCTTAATTTAAGTTGTGTGCAATTTAATTGTTTGCAATCTTATATCGAGTCTTTTGTTGTTTGCAAGTATATTGTGTGCAATTTATTTTTTGAGGATAAATCATGTCTTCTCCACAAGTGAGCTGCCAAACGCCGACTCATGATCCATTACTGTTGGAAAATCAGGTCTGTTTCCCACTCTACAGTGCATCGAATGCGGTAATCCGTGCTTATCGTCCGCTGCTTGATCAACTGGATATCACTTATTCGCAATATTTGGTGCTGCTGGTACTGTGGCAACAAAACGGAATTAATGTGAAAGATCTCGGTGCTAAGCTGCATTTGGATTCCGGCACGCTGACTCCGCTACTGAAAAGGTTGGAAGCGAAAGGAATTGTGGAACGGCGACGCAGCAGCAGTGATGAGCGGGTTCGTGAGCTATTTTTGACGCCTGCAGGGTTTGCGTTGCAGGAGCAGGCACGTTCAGTACCGAATGAGATGCTGTGTAAATTTGATCTCAGCTTAGAGGAGCTGATTAGCCTAAAAACGTTGTGCGAGAAAATTCTCCATACTCTTGATTGAGTTCGATAATGAATGGGCTGAGGTGCGCATTTTCCACAAATGTGTGATTGATTTCTGCGTAGTTTATCAGCGATTAGTTTAGAATCGCGGCTTTGTGTCTGGTCAAGGAAGAGAGATGAGTCATATCCAATTTGCCAACCGAAACATATCCGTGGGTAAAGTGCTGTGTATCGGGCGTAACTATGTTGAACACATTCAGGAACTGCACAATAGCATTCCAGAACAGATGGTGCTGTTTCATAAGCCTTCATCAGCGGTTACATCGCATCTGCGCGCCTTCCATCAAGAGCCTTTGCATTATGAAGCAGAGATCTGTTTTCTGGTTGAAAAGGGACAATATGTCGCGGTGGGAATTGGCCTAGATTTGACCAAGCGCCAAATGCAGAGTTATCTCAAGTCCAAAGGCTTGCCTTGGGAGCGTGCTAAAGCGTTTGATGGTGCTGCAGTCTTGAGCCGATTTGTTGCGCTTGACGGGTTGGATGCCGCCGATCTCAATTTGGAACTGCTGATCAACTGCGTACGTGTGCAAAAAGGGCATGTTAATCAGATGCTTCACTCGCCGGAGGCTGTGTTACAAGAGCTAAAAAGCTATCTGACTTTGGAAGATGGTGATGTGGTGATGACAGGTACACCACAAGGCGTTGGGGAAGTACATCAAGGCGACCGTTTTGTGGGCCGCCTGAAATGTGGTGAACAGACCTTGATTGAAGTGGAATGGTTGGCTGAATAACCGAACTTTCACCCTCTCTCCTAACATACACTAAGCCCGTTTCTTACGGGCTTAAGCTAATACCACCAGCTTGAGCAGTAAGAAACTCCCCATCCCCACGACGGTCGTCAGCAGGACATTTTTGCTTAACCAAGCCAGTAAACCAGAAAGCAGTGCGGCGAGAAGATAGGGGTTGTGCCACTCTAGCCACAAGGTTTTTTCCGGCATAAACACAATTGGTGCCCAAATCGCGGTGAGCACCGCAGGCCCAGAGTAGCTAAGTAAGCGTTGCAACGTGGGGCTCAAACGCAGGGGCAGCTTAGGTTCAAGAAACAGATAACGGCTGAGAAACACCAGTGCCGTCATCGCGAATATCGAAAGCATGATCATGGGTGAGCTCCTAATAAACGTTCAGTACCGTAGCCGGCGAGCATGGCGCCAATACTGGCGAACATTAGGCTGCCTTCAATCCCCATCACGGTGAGTAACACTGATAACACCAAGGCGGTTAGTACCGAAATCAGCACAGGCCAGCTTTTGATATTCGGGATCACAATCGCGATGAAAGTGGCGGCGACCGCGAATTCCAATCCCCACTGATTGAGATCGGGCAGATAGCTGCCTGCGACAATGCCGACCAAGCTGGCTAAATTCCAAATCAGATAAAAACTCAGCCCTGCGCCTAACGCATACCAGCGATTAAACTGCTTGTCGGACTGCGCGCCGCAAATCGCAAACAGCTCATCGGTGAGCAAAAAGCCCAGTGTCAGCCGCCAGCGCAAGGGTAATGGGCTGATTTTGCTGCGCATTGATACGCTGTACAGAAAATGGCGTGAGGTAATAAAAAAAGTGGCTATCAACAAACTCAGTAACCCCGCCCCCGTTTTAAACATGCCGATAGCGACTAACTGTGCCGCTCCTGCAAACAAGATTGCAGACAAGGCTTGGCTCTCGATGACCGATAACCCCGCTTCAATCGCAAACGAGCCGGCCAGTAAACCCCAAGGTAATACCGCAATGCTCAACGGCAGCATAGCGACTGTGCCCTGCCAAAACAGCCGGGTGGGGGTAGGTGAATCATCAATGGTTAACACTTGGCTATTCATACTCTTTCCAATTTATAGAAGAAAACCTTATACCCTTCCTACCTGAAACTCCAAGAGATTTGGGTATCGTCAGGGTTATCAGAACACAGGGATAAGCCGATAAGCTTGGATAATCTTGCGCGGTAGCGTGCAGGTGACGAGTGCTGATTATCTAAGGTCTTGCGTACTGTTTTGGGGTGATGCCGAGCGCTTTTTTAAAGTGGCGATGCAGATGGCTTTGATCGTGAAAGCCACACTCTTGCGCGGTTTCTGAGATACTCACGCCTTGCTTTAAAAGGGTTTTCGCGAGGCGCAAGCGGGCTTGGATTTGATAAGCGTGGGGTGGCAAACCAAACTGTTTTTGAAAGGTACGCACCAGATGAAAAGGACTTAATCCCGCCAGTTGTGCCAGCTCTTCGAGTGAAACATCGGCCTGCGGAAAATCATCCAGAAACTCTTTAACTAGCAATAATGGGCGTAGTGCAGATAGCGGTTGATCAGCCTTTGGCGCTGTGCGGCCGTGGCGTGTCATCAGCTTGACTAAGCTGGCGTAAATCAGGGTTTCACGTAGCAAGCGGTTAGTCGATTTCTCAAGGGTTTCAAACACTAAGCGCAGTTGGCTCGCGAGTTCGGGGTCATACACCACCGCTTGTGGAAAATAAGGCGCGCCGGTATTGGCGCCAATCTCTTTGGCAACCGTGGCAAACTGCTCGGGCAGTGGGTACATGGCTTTGTACGCCCAACCACCTTCGACGGCGGAGTGTCCGGTGTGCACTTCATCGGCGTTGACCAAAATAATGCTGTCTTGCGGCGCAATATGGGTGCCGCCGGTGCGGTAGAAAGATTGTGCACCGCGCTCAATCACTCCCACGGTATAGCCTTCATGGCTGTGGCGAGAAAAATTCTGCGTTTCGTATTGCGCATCGAGCAGCTCTAGGCCGCCAAACTCTTCGGCAATCTGAAATTTTGCTTGTTCTTTAATTTTGCCTGCTGAGTCGCCCATCACGCTTCCTTGTGCTTTTCCCTAATGAGTCTACTGCAAAGTGCAGGAAAATTTTTGTACAAAATTGCGCTTTTGTATTAATCGAAATCCGCACTATTTTATCTCTGGCTAGAAATGAGTTTATTTGGATTATCTTTCATATGGAAATGGCGGTATGTCTCCTATAAAATCCGCCGTTTTCCAGCTTTAACAAGATTTTCAACATGATTGATGTTTCGGTATTACCAGTTTATCTCACCGCGGTATTGGCGCTGTTGCTGATCCCAGGGCCAGATATGCTGCTGATTGCGAGCTCTAGTATGAGCTACGGACGCCGAGTCGGTTTGTTTGCCAGCTTGGGCAATGCCACATCAGGGATGATTTTAACCTTACTCGCGGCGCTCGGGGTTTCTGCACTGATTGCCATGAACCCGTTGGCGCTCAATGTGCTGCATTTGTTGGGGGGAGCATACCTGCTCAAAATGGCGTGGGATTGCCTACGCGCCGATGCAGCGCAAGCGCCCACCTTGGATGAGTCACAAGCGGTAGCAAAAACCTTTTACCAACGCGCTTTAGTGAGTAATTTGCTGAACCCCAAAGCCTTGGTGTTCTTTGTGCTGTTTTTGCCGCAGTTTGTTTCAACCAATATCGCAGCCAGCTCTGCCGAACAGATGTTCGCGCTGGGTATGGTACTGAATGTGTGCGGCTTGCTGTTTAATCTGCTGCTGGTGGCTTTGATTGGCGTGTTTGGTCGCTCGCTGGTCGACAATCAGCGTTTTCGCACTTATCAGCACAAAGTGATGGGCGCGGTTTTTTTGCTGCTAGCGCTCTGGATGCTCAGCGATTTTGTGTGATATCGCCAAAAAAGTGAAAAGCCACAGATCGTATCTGTGGCTTTTTTATCAGAACGACCAACATTGGCGGATCAGCGAATCGCGTTCAACAGTTTATCGGCGAGCTTTCTGAGTAAGCCTTTTTCCGGCCGAGTGTGGGCAAACGAGCGCAAACCATAAATGCCCATCACCAAATATTCGGTGAGCAGCACGCAGTCACTGTCTGGGTTTATCTCGCCGCGCTGCTGTGCTTCTTGTAATTGCGCAAGCATGCCTTGCTTCCAAGTACCCACTGTGGCGCGGATCAGCGTTTCGACTTCTTCATCCTGACAAGAGAGTTCATTGAGCGCTTTTTGCAGCAAGCAATCTTTGATCTCATCGCGTTCGCACTCATCAACGACCATCGCCATGTACTGCTCTAATCCCGCTAAGATGGTGGGATGTGCGGCGAAAATCGCATTAAATTCCGAGACGCGTTGTTTGGTGTATTGCTCAAGGGCGGCAATCAGCAAACCGCGCTTATTTTCAAACGCGCAGTAAATCGAGCCGGGGTGTAAACCGGTCACGCGTTTTAAATCTTGCATGCTGGTTTTGTTGAATCCTTTGGACATAAATTCATCCATCGCGGATCGCAACACCTGCTCTCGGTCAAATTCAGCTACTCGCACAACACACTCTCTTCATCGAACATGGCGCGATTCTAGCGCTAAACCGAGTCGATGACAAAGTATCTTGAACGTTCATTCAAAAAAGTTCTTGAACGATTGTTCAAGAATGATCTAGCATAAGCGCAACAGACAACCAAAGGACAACTCAAATGACCGATATTCTTTTTCAGCCATACGCGCTCAACGATGTGATTACCTTAAACAACCGAATTGCGATGGCGCCACTGACGCGCTGTATGGCTGATGATGATTTGGTGCCGACCGATGCCATGGTGGCGTATTACGCACGCCGTGCAGATGCTGGGCTGATCATTTCCGAAGCCACCATTATTCGCCCCGATGCTCAAGGTTACCCGAACACTCCAGGGCTGTTTACGCAAGCGCAAATTGCTGGTTGGAAAAAAGTAACGGATGCCGTGCATGCCAATGGCGGTAAGATTTTCGCTCAGTTATGGCATACCGGACGCGTGGCTCACCCTGCCTTTTTTGCGGGTGAATACGTTCTAGCGCCTTCAGCTCTCGGTGTCGAAGGCAGCGTGCCACGCCGCCGTGAATTGCAGTACACAGTACCAAAAGCGGCGAGCCAAGCGGAGATCAAGCAACTGGTGGCCGATTACGCACAAGCGGCGGAAAATGCACGCTTGGCGGGTTTTGATGGAGTCGAGATTCATGGCGCGAACGGCTATCTCATCGACCAGTTCCTGCATTTTGATTCTAACCAACGCAGCGATGAGTACGGTGAAACGCCGGCCAATATGGCGCGTTTTGCTTTGGAAGTAGTGGATGCGGTGATCGCTCGTATTGGCGCAGAGCGCACTGCGCTGCGTGTGTCTCCGGGGGCGTATTTCAATATCAAAGCGGACCCGCGTGATCGTGAAGTGTTTGATTATTTACTGCCTGAGTTGGAAAAGCGCAATTTGGCCTATCTGCATGAAGGGATGTTTGATGACAGCGTGACCTTTGATTTCTTAGGTGGTCGAGTGTCCACTTACTTGCGTCAGCACTACTCAAAAACGCTGATGGGTGTGGGTGGTTTTAGCGCAGAAACGGGTGCGACTGCGATTGAAAATAATGAGTTTGATCTGCTCGCGATTGGTCGTCCATTTATCGCTAACCCAGATTACATCGCCCGTGTTCAAAAGGGTGAAGAGCTAAAAGCGTACCAAGATTCGATGTTAACGGAGCTTTACTAAGTCGGTATTTCACCTTTCTTTATTGATAAAATCAGCCCCACTATTGGGGCTGATTTTTTAGGTTTACAGTGCGGATATTTAAACCAAAGTTAAACCAAAGCCGCGGAAACAAGGCCAATCAAGCCACCAAACACACCGCCCCAAATCACCAGCCAGCCTAGATGCTCTTTGATCATCTTCTGCACGATCTCTTTGACCAACTGTGGGGTCAGTTCATTTAAGCGCTGATCGATGATGCCTTCGATATTGGCTTTGATTTCATCCAGCATCGCGGGGGATTCGAGTTGCCCTTTTAGGGCTTCACGTACTGACTCGCTTTGGCTCATCTCGACAAGCGCTGTTTGCATCTTCTCCACAAAGGGCTGTTTCAGTGGTTCAAGCGCGGTCGCGCCGCCAAACATCGCCAGCATGCCACCAAAGGAGGATTGGCTTATCACTTCGACGAGCGAATCAAAGGTCGGGTTGAAATCGACTTTGGCGATCACCGGTTGCAAATCAAGGTTCAGCGCGCCATTCATCTCTTTATTGAGGAAGCGGTCGATATTGGTATCGGTAAAAAACTGCTCCATCATCAGATTTTTGATGGCGGCTTTGAAATCTTCAAAACGTGCGGGAATCACGCCGGAGCCATACAGCCCCGGCACTTTTTCAAACAGCATATGGATGGCGAGCCAGTTGGTGATCGCGCCGGAAAAGGCAAACAGCCCCGCATAAAAGGCATAGTGGTTAGGCAGGAAATAGCCGACACCCATCAGGGCCAGCGCCACTACATTGGTAATAAGGCTTTTATTCATAGTGTTCTCTAAGTTACTCAAAGTCTTACCTTGGCATAGCGGCCAAGTGCTTCTCGGTTAATGCATGGAAAAAGTAGCGAAATTCTAAGTCAAAAGCCCTGAAAGAGGAAAGCCCGCGAATGGTCGCGGGCTTATTCTGTGCTGATTGGAATTACGCGAGTATTGCTTCTTCCGCTTCGTCTTCATCACAACCGATAAAGCCACCGGTTTGATGCGCCCACAAGTGAGCATAAATGCCGTTTTGTGCAATCAACTCTTGATGCGAGCCTTGCTCAACAATTTGGCCTTTATCGAGCACGATCAGGCGATCCATCGCTGCGATGGTCGACAGACGGTGCGCAATCGCAATCACGGTTTTGCCCTGCATCAGTTCATTGAGGCTCTCTTGAATCGCGGCTTCCACTTCAGAATCGAGCGCGGAAGTTGCTTCATCCAACACCAACAGTGGCGCATCTTTGAGCAGTACGCGAGAGATCGCAACCCGCTGACGTTGTCCACCAGAGAGTTTGACGCCACGTTCACCGACCTGTGCATCGTAACCACTGTTGCCATGTGGATCGGTCAAACCGAGGATGAACTCATGAGCGTGGGCTTGCGCCGTTGCTTTCAAAAGCTGCTCCTCGGTGGCGTTTGGATTTCCATACAAAATGTTGTCGCGAATGGAGCGGTGCAGCAGTGACGTATCTTGTGTCACCATGCCGATTTTGCTGCGCAGCGATTCTTGGGTCACTTCCGAAATGGGTTGACCATCAATTAAAATCCGGCCGCTTTCCACATCATGAAAACGCAGTAATAGGTTCACCAAGGTCGATTTACCGGCTCCTGAACGCCCCACTAAACCGACCTTTTCACCCGGTTTGATGTTGAGATTGAGATGGTTGATCACGCCTTTGTTTTCACCGTAGTGGAAGCTCACATCATCAAACGTAATGCCGCCATGCTTAACCACCAAAGGTTTAGCGTCAGGTTTGTCGGTGACGGTGATGGGTTTGCCAAGCATGGTCATGCCGTCCACAACGGTCCCGATATTTTCAAACAGGGCGCTAACTTCCCACATGATCCATTTAGACATACCGTTGATACGTAAGGATAAACTGACTGCAACTGCAATGGCACCGACGCTGATGGCGCTGGTGGTCCAGAGATAAATCGACAGGGCTGCAATGGTAAACACCAATAAGTAGTTGGCCATTTCTACCCAAATATTAAAGCCAGTCACCAAACGCATTTGGCGATGGACGGTGCCCAGAAAATCTTGCATGCCTTCTTCGGCGTATTGCGTTTCACGTTGACTGTGTGAAAACAGCTTTACCGTCATGATGTTGGTGTAGCTATCCACAATGCGTCCGGTCATCAATGAGCGGGCATCGGCTTGCTCGGAAGCCACTTTTTTCAGCTTAGGCACGTAATACATTTGCACCGTGACATAGATGGATAGCCAAATCAGCATCGGGATCATTAAGCGCCAATCGGCTTGTGCCAAAATCACCACAATCGCGGTGAAATAGACCATCACGTAGACAAACACATCGAGACTTTTCATCACGGTTTCACGAACCGCGAGCGCCGTTTGCATCACTTTGGTTGAGATGCGCCCTGCAAATTCGTCTTGATAAAACGACACACTTTGTTTGAGCAGGTAACGGTGCGCCAACCAACGGATTGACATCGGGTAATTGCCGAGGAGTGTTTGATGGATCAGCAATGAATAGAGTGCGATCAACATCGGCATACCAATCAGTACCAGTAAACCTAGCCCAATCAGTGTGCTCTGATTCTCGACTAAAAAGGTGTCTGGCGAGCTAGTGGAAAGCCAGTCCACCAATTTGCCCATAAAGCCAAACAGAGATACCTCGATAATCGCGATTGAAGTGCTGAGTAACGCCATCACCATCAGTGGTTTTTCAAAACCACGAGTATAGTGACGACAGAATGCCCACAAGGTATCGGGTGGACGTTGTGGGTCACCTTTGGGGAAAGGTTCGGTAAAGCTTTCGAATAGCTTAAACATGAGAAGATCCTTGCTGTGAATAGGGCGGAAGAGTAGGAAAAGCACGCGTTCGAGCGTCCGCCAAAATGTGATTTTCTGTTAAAACGGAAGCAGTATAACGTTATCCATCGGTGACTTGAAGTTATACCCTTCCTACTGGAAGCTGCCATTCCTAGTCGTTTGGTTTCGGTTGTGTGAGCCAATCCGTTTGGCGTGCTATTTTGAAGTGAATCCAGCCGATGTCATCCATAACACCAGAAAATTTGACTGTAATAATTCATTTTTCCAGTAAAAAGATAAAATTTATCGATTGAAATTCATCAAAATCAGCAAATCTTTAGTTAACATTCTGTTTACACTCTTGGGGTGAAATCGGTGATGAGTGCCTATTATGAATGTTCATCTACAACCCAATATGTTGATTCCGCGCTCTGTTGCACAAACGGCTCGCGCTGTCGTTATGGTGCCGCCAAAAGAGTTCGGCTTTAATGCGCAAACCGCGCAAGATAATGCCTTTCAAAACCCGCTGGCACTGAGCGCTGAAACCATTTTGCAGCGTGCTATGGCCGAGTTTAACGCCATGGTAAACGGTCTTCGCCAAGCGGGCGTTGATGTTGTGGTATTTGATTATCCATTGGCGAACAGCGAAACGCCGGATGCGGTATTCCCCAATAACTGGTTTAGTACCACTGAAGCGGGCGAGCTATTTTTGTTCCCAATGGCGTGCGCAAACCGCCGTTTGGAAGTGCGCCCTGAAGCTTTGGTTGATACCTTACAAAAGCAAGGCTTTGCTGTGAAAAAACAGCACTCTTTGCTGGCGTTTATGGAGCAGCAAGCGTTTTTGGAAAGTACCGGAGTGATGGTAATGGATCACCCCAATCGCACCATTTATGCGGGGCTTTCACAGCGCTGCGATCGTGAAGTGTTGGAAGTGTATGCCGAACAGATCGGCTATTCGCGCGTGGTGTCGTTCCAAACTCGATTGCCGTCTGGCTCGCCGATTTATCACACCAATGTGATGATGGCGATAGGTGAGCATTTCTGCGTTATTTGCGATGAAGCGATCCCCGAATATGAGCGCCGATTTGTCGTAAAATCGTTGGCTAAAGATAAACAGGTAATTTCGATTTCGATTGAGCAGATGAACTGCTTTTGCGGCAATATCCTGCAACTAGAAACTCATGATGGTCAGAAAGTGATCGCGATGTCGCAATCGGCTTATGAAGCTTTTACACCCGCTCAACTCAACCAGCTTGCCACTCACGGTAAGTTGCTGCCTTTTGCGGTGCCGACCATAGAAACCATCGGCGGTGGCAGTGTGCGCTGTATGTTGGCTGAGTTGTTTTTACCAAAGCAAGCGTAAGGTGAATCAGCAAAACAAAGGGAGAGGAGGGACTCTCCCTTTAAAGTATCCCTGCGTCATTTTACTTCGCTAGGCCAAATAGCGGCGTAAAGTGACGAGGATTGAGCAAATCCGATCAGGCTAGATTGGCTGTTCAGGGATTCTAGGGTAATCGGTATAGCCTTGCTCACCGCCACCAAACAGGGTTTTACCATCCAGTTGCGCCAGCGGTTGCTGGTGCTTGAGGCGAGAAACCAGATCGGGGTTGGCGACAAAAGGACGCCCGAATGCGACTAAATCGGCATAGCCTTTTTGTAGCACCTCTTCCGCGCGCTCAAGGGTGTAGCGACCAGCGACGATAATCGCGTTAGTGAAATGCTTGCGTAGCTCAATGCGAAAGCCTTCTGGAATGGTAGGAGCATCATCCCAATCCGCTTCTGATAAGTGCAGATACGCAATATCTCGTGCTTGCAACTGCTTTGATGCCTCCAAAATTGTTGGCACTATGTCGGGGCACTCCATGTCTTTGAAGGTAATAAACGGCGCTAAGCGAACGCCTACTCGGATGGCACCAATCGCTTGACTGACCGCATCCACCACTTCGAGCAGAAATCGCATCCGATTTTCACGGCTACCACCATAACTATCGGTACGATGATTCGAGTTGGTACGCAAAAACTGATCGATGAGATAACCATTCCCACCGTGGATTTCTACACCATCAAATCCTGCTTCAATGGCACATTTCGCCGCCTGAGCGAAGTCGTTCACCACTCTATCAATATCGGCTTGAGTCATAGCGCGGGGTTCAACGCAATCCACCATCTGGCCATTACCTTGTTCATCTGCGATCCAAACTTGAGTTTCAACCGGTTTGAGGGCTGACGGGGCAATCGGCAACTGCCCTTTTTGAAAAACAGGGTGGGAAACACGCCCGACATGCCAAAGTTGGCAAAACATCGCTGCACCTTGTTGTTTGACCGCTTGAGTTACGCTTTTCCAACCTGAAACTTGCTCATCGGTATAAACGCCGGGAGTGAATGAATAGCCTTGCGCATCATCAGAGATCTGGGTCGCTTCGGAAATGATTAACCCTGCACTGGCGCGCTGTTGGTAATAGGTTGCCATCATTGGATTGGGAATATTCCCCGGTTGGCTACTGCGTGCACGAGTCATCGGTGCCATCACCACACGGTTTTGCAGCGTGAGTTGTTTTAAATCGGTTGGTTCAAATAATCTGCTCATTTTGCCTCCTTATTTCTGCGATGTGATTTGCAACGGTTCTTGCAACAAGCGGACTTGGGTTTTCTGGCTGACCGATACCATCCAATCTCTGACTTCGCTGTTCCATTGGATCTCAGGCGCGCTGAAAAACCCTCGTAGGATTGAGAAAATGATCGCTTCATCAATAAGAGCAACGTGCTGATAGGAATGAAGTTTTAGCAGCGGTTTAACCGCATCAATACAGGCTTGTACTTGCAGGGCAATTTGCGGCGTGTCTTTCAGTAGGGATTCAAAATGAAGTTCAGTGGTCTCTTTTTTTACACGCCATGCTTGTTGAGCGGATGCAGTTTTAAACTCAGGTAAATTCATGTTCGACCAGCGTGGATAGCCGATTTTTTGCAAAGGCAAGAATGCGCTGCGCTGCCAATCCAACGTGGTTTGTGCTGGTTGTGCGGTTTCACTTGAGTTCACCGATTCGAGCAAGAATTGAATGATGTCGAGACTTTCTGCCAGTGCTTCGCCACTTTCTTTGATCAGCAAAGGCACTTGTTTGCTACCAATGATTTGATTAGTGGTTTGGTCGTCGTAATCAAGGATGATCACATCAAGTGGAATGTTCAACATACCTGCCACGTAGCGCACGCGTGCACTGAAAGGGCAGTGTTCATAAATATAGAGTTTCATGGCGATTTCCTAATCCAGTTGAGATTGAGGCAGTATATTTCTCATATAAAAATTGATAATTGGCGAGAAACTGAATTGATTGTTCGGTTATATTGAATAATCAGGATTTAGGGGGGTGTTATGGATAAGTTTGCAGATATGGTGCTATTTGCCAGCATAGTTAAAAACCAAGGCCTTGCGGCGGCTGGCCGAGAGTTGAGTTTATCGCCCGCAACCGTAACGGCAAGGTTACAAGCGCTGGAAGATCGCTATGGAGTCAAATTGCTCAATCGCAGCACTCGCCATCTCTCTTTAACCGAATCTGGCGTTTTGTATCATCAAGCTTGCCTTGAGATTCTTAATAGCGTGCGCGAGACAGAAAATTTGCTGCAAACAGGCAGCAAAGAAGTCCGGGGAACGCTAAAAGTCTCTGCTCCGCGTGACATCGGGAAGCAACATATCGCTCCGATTCTTGCCGCTTTCACTGAGCAATATCCGGAAGTGGTGCCCTATCTCTACCTCAATGACAACATCTCGAATTTGGCGGAATCAGGTTTGGATGTGGTGATCCGCTACGGTGAACTGGCCGACAGCAGTCTAATTTCACGCAAGCTGGCGACGAGTCGCCGAGTGTTGTGCGCTTCTCCGGCTTATTTAGCGCGTAAAGGCATACCGAAAACGCCGCAAGATCTTGCACAGCATGACTGTTTGGCCATGGTGCGCAGCAATGAAGAGATGAAAACCTGGCACTTCCAAGAGAATGAGCAGCACAAAGTGATCACAGTAGTACCCAAGAGTTTTGCAGATGATGGCGAAGTGATTCGCCAGTGGGCTTTAGCGGGAATGGGGATCGCGTTGAAATCGATCCTCGATGTGCAGGACGATCTCAATCAGCAGCGGTTGGTCACTGTTCTCGATGGTTACATGAAGAATTTTAACGCCTCTACCTCGGCCTCTGGGGCGGATTTGAATGTGCTTTATCTCAGCCGACAATACCAGCCCAAACGCCTGCGGTTGTTTATCGACTTTTTGATTGAGCAGTGCTCGTTGCGCTTGGCTGGCAAAGAGCATTCAGAAAATGCATGAGCCCATCGTCGCGGGTTTCTGATTATGGATGGGCGCTTTTGTGTAACCGATAAATGGTCATCAGGTTGGTCACAATAAAGGTGCTTTCCACGAGCGTACCACCGATGGAGCCAAGCCAAATATTGTGGCTAACCCAACACAGCGAGTTAAATAGAATCAGACTGCGTAGGGCGACCCCTCGTTTAGAAAACAGTGCCCAAGTCGCCACTGACGATCCAAACACGGTCATAAACTCGAAAAAGTGGGTGATGTTGGGCAGCGTCATCAGCCACATCAACGCGATAAAAAACCACATGACTCTGCGCGATTGCGTTTTGATGGAAGCAAAACTGCGCATGCCGTTAATAACGACACCGATGGCGGCGACGGTCGCACCCAACAAGGCAAAATGAATGCCCATGATGAAGCAAAATGCGACCATCTGATAACGAAAGCGCATGTCATCTTTTTGCCAAAAGGCCATCACACCGACCAGAAACGCAATACCACCTATGCCTTGCGCTAATGCATTGTCCATTGTTGTGTCTCTTTAGTGAAAGCGCCCCTCAAAGTGAGGGGCGTCAAGATGGTTAAGCTTAGTCAGAGGGTTAGTTGACTAACGCAACGGCTTCACGAGTCAGCCGAGCCAGTTCTTCCCAGTTTCCTGCTTCAATCAGCTTTTTATCCACCATCCAAGTACCGCCACACGCTAACACGCGTGGGATCGCTAAGTAATCTTTGATGTTGGCGGGACTAATACCTCCAGTGGGCATCAGCTCAATATCGGTATACGGCGCGAGCAGGGATTTCACCATGTTGATACCGCCAGAGGCTTCGGCAGGGAAAAACTTCAACGTGGTTAAGCCCATTTCCAGTGCCGCTTCAACCGTGCTCGGGTTATTCACGCCCGGTACGATATCAATGCCGATCTCCTGACACGCTTTAACGGTATTAGGGTTAAAGCCAGGGGAGACAATAAAGGTCGCGCCTGCTTCCTTGGCTGCAATCGCTTGTTCACGGTTGAGCACCGTGCCTGCGCCGATCAGCATGTCCGGTTGTGCTTGGCGCAGCAGACGAATGGCTTCTACTGCGGCTTCTGAGCGAAAAGTGATTTCGGCAGCAGGCAAGCCATTTTCCACCAGCACTTTACCCAGTGGGATGATGTCTTCGGCGTTGTCAATGGCGATCACTGGGATCACTTTCAGAGCTTTCAGTTGTTGTTTAATACTAGACATGTTGGTTCCTTAAGCGACGCCAAGCGCCGATTGTGTGAAGGCTTTGGGAATAATGGCTCCGCGATGCTGAATCACAGTGCCAGCCAGAGTGTTACCACGTTGGCATGCGTTGGCTAAATCTGCGCCCGCTAAGTAGGCCGAGAGGAATCCACCATTGAAGGAGTCACCCGCGGAAGTGGTATCCACTACTTGCTCTACCGGTTGGGTTGGCACCGCTTGTGGAGCGAAAGTTGAAGTGGAGGAGTCTTGAATCAAGCAGCCCTCGGCCCCCAATTTGACGATGCATTTTTGCACGCCAAGTGCGGTGAGGCGCTGAATGGTCTGCTCTGGAGTGCTATCACCCCAAATCCACTGCTCGTCATCAAAGGTAACGAGCGCTACATCCGTTAGTTGGTACATGACTTGGTATATTTCTTTCACCGTATGGTTGTCATCTTGCGGCCACAGGGCAGGGCGGAAGTTGCTGTCAAACGCGATTTCTACGCCATTGGCTTTGAGTTCAACCAACAGGTTGAGCAGGGCAATACGATCTTCGACAGGCAAAATCGCCAGAGTGATTCCGCTAAGAAACACCATATCGACCTGATTTAACGCTTGCTTAATCTGGCCAAAATCGGGGTGTTGCAGCAGGTAACGCGCCGCAGATTGGTTTCGCCAATACAAGAAAGTGCGTTCACCTTGATCATCAAGCTGGATAAGGTACAAACCGGGTGTGCGAGTGGGATCGCGCAGCACGAGTTCCGTTGCAACGCCTTCTTCTTGCCAGCGCGACAGCATGCCTGAACTGATTGGGTCGGTACCGAGTGCGGTCACGTAAGAGACTTTAATGTCGTCCGGGTTAGTATTGGCTTCACAGCCGCGGCGCAGATATATCGCGGCGTTTAACGTGTCACCACCAAATGTTTGATGCATTGCGCCGAACGGCTTGCCGTTCAGCTCAATCATACATTCACCCACAATGGCGATATGTTTCATTCGTTACGCCCTCTCTTCAAAATAGCGTTTAGCGTTACCAAAGCAGATGTTTTCAATCATTGGGCCAAGCAGAGATAGATCATTCGGTACTTCGCCATTTTCTGCCCAACGGCCGACCATATCACACAGGATACGGCGGAAATATTCGTGGCGTGTGTAGGATAGGAAACTGCGCGAATCGGTCAGCATGCCAACAAATTGGCTGAGCAGACCAAGCTGCGAGAGCTGCTCCATTTGGCGTTGCATGCCGTCTTTCTGATCGTTGAACCACCAACCCGAGCCAAATTGCACTTTACCTGCAATGCCCCCACCTTGGAAGTTGCCGATCATGGTCGCCATCATTTCGTTATCACGCGGATTCAAGCAGTACAAGATCGTGCGAGGCAACTCATTGGTTTGATCCATTTCGTCCAGTAGGTGCGCCAGCTCAAAGGCAAACGGACGATCGCCAATCGAATCGAAACCCGCATCCGCGCCCAGCAATTGGAACATACGTGTGTTGTTGTTGCGCTGCGCGCCAATGTGCAGCTGCATCACCCAGCCCAATTGCGCATAACGCTTGCCAAGCCAAACTTGAACGGCAGTCGAGAATTGTGCACATTCGAGCTCGGAAAGCACTTCGCTTTTTAAACGGCGAGCTAACAACGCATCCAAATCTTGCTCGGTTGGAATTGGGGCGTAACGAACCATCTCAATCCCGTGATCGGCCGCGCGACAGCCGTGTGCATTGAAGTGCGCCAAGCGTTTATCTAAGGCATTGAGTAAATCGCTGAAACGGCGAATTTCAATATCCGCCACGGCACCGAGTTGGCTGAGATAATCAGCAAAGCCCGCTAACTCAATTTTGAACGCTTTGTCTGGACGCCAACTGGGCAGTACTTGCACATTGAATGAGTCATCGGCGGCGATCGCTTTATGGTGTTCGAGTGAATCAATCGGATCATCCGTTGTTCCTGCCATCACTACATTCATATGCTGCATAATGCCACGGGCGCTGAATTCCTGTGTTGCCAGCAGTTCATTGCAGTGGTGCCAGATGTGATCGGCCGTTTTCGGGCTTAACAACGTATTCGTAATCCCAAATGGACGGCGCAGTTCGAGGTGAGTCCAGTGATACAGCGGATTGCCTAAAGTTTGCGGTACGGTTTTCGCCCACGCCATGTATTTGTCGTAATCGCTCGCATCACCAGTGATCAAACGCTCTTCAATGCCTGCGGAACGCATGCCGCGCCATTTGTAGTGATCGCCGGCCAACCAAATTTGGCTTAAATTCTCGAACTGGCGATCTTGCGCTACCTCTGCCGGATTAAGGTGGCAGTGGTAGTCATAAATCGGTTGGTGGGACGCATGTTCGTGGTACAAGCGGCGCGCCGTTTCATTGGAGAGTAAAAAATCTTCACACAAAAAATTCTTCATGGTTTCTTCCTCTTACAGCGCTGCTACAGTGGCGCGTGCACCGTGAGCCAGTAGAGCTTGATAAGCGCGGCTGACCGCTTCAATCACTTTGGCGTTTTGGCCTAATTCAGCGGGGAAAATCGCTTCGACACTGAGTAGGGCTGGTACCACTGAAACGTTTAAGCCGTGTTCATCGCAGATTTGGCGCAGAGTTGCGGCCATCGGGTCGCGAACGTCAATCTCGTTGCCTTGTTCATCAACACCGGCCACGTAACGCATCCAACCGGCAATCGCGGTGGCTAACCATGAAAAATCAGAGCCTTGTGCGAGGTGGAAGCGTAAGCTGCCGCCCATACGTTGTGGGATTTTCTGGCTGCCATCCATCGCAATCTGCCACGTTTTGTGTTTTAGGCTTGGGTTGGTGAAACGGTCGATCAGTAGCTTGGCATAGCCGGCTAAATCGGTGCCTTCTGGCATGGTGAGGGAGGGAGCTTGCGCTTTCATCATCATATCGAAAGCGGCCTTGCGGTAGCCTTCATCCGTCATGGTGTCTGAAATGTGCGCGTAGCCGCCCAAGTAGCCCAAGTAAGCTAAGAATGAGTGGCTGCCGTTGAGCATGCGCAGTTTCATCTCTTCGTAAGGTACAACATCGGCGACAAATTCTGCGCCAGCCACATTCCAATCTGGGCGACCTGCGACGAAGTTATCCTCGATAACCCATTGGCGGAAAGGTTCGCAAGCGATGCCACATGGGTCTTCACAGCCCAGCAGCTGTGCGATTTCTGTCAAAGTCTCTTCTGTTGCTGCCGGCACAATGCGATCCACCATGGTACATGGGAAGGTGACGTTGGTTTCAATCCAGTCGCGTAATTGTGGGTCAAGCAATTGAGCGAATTCGAGAATCGCGGCTTTGGCGACATGGCCGTTCTCTTGCACGTTATCGCAAGACATCACAGTAAAAGATTTCAAACCACGATCGCGGCGCAGTTTCAGTGCTTGAACAATGTAGCCGAGTGCCGATTTTGGCTCGCTTGGATTCGCCAGATCGGCAATCACCAACGGATTGTTTTTATCCAACCTGCCGGTGGCAGGATCGGCGCAGTAACCTTTTTCGGTAATCGTCATCGAAACGATCGCCACTTGCGGCTCGGCCATTTTTTCCAGTACCGCTTGAATACTATCTAAAGTGGGATGGAGAGATTCGGTGACGGAACCGATCACTTTGACTTCTGTTGATTGCGCCCCTTTTTCCGCGACGGTGTAGAGGTGATCTTGCGCGCGCAGTGATTGAATTAAATCTTCACCACCAAACAGGTTGATCTCACAAATACCCCAATCAGAGCCCGTTTTGCTGAGCATTTCATGGGTGAATAGGGCTTGGTGAGCGCGGTGGAAAGCGCCAAAACCAAGATGAACAATGCGGCTTTTGAGGGCTGAACGGTCGTAATCTGGCAGTGAAACAGCAGCATTTAGTGTGGAGTTTGCAATGGTTTTCATTTTATTTCCCTTCTCCCGCAGAGTGCTCTGCGGGATGATTCATTGAAAGAGTTAGTAGCCAAGTACCAGTTTGGGTAAGAACAGGCTGAGTTCAGGAATAAAGGTCACCGCCATCAGCGCCAAGATCAGCGCCGCGTAGAAAGGCAGCAAAGGCTTAATCACTTTATCGATCGCCACATTAGCCACCGAACAGCCAATGAACAGTGCACTGCCGACCGGCGGAGTACAGATACCAATCGCCAAGTTGAAGGTCATCATGATGCCAAAGTGCACAGGGTCGATGCCCATATCGAGCGCGATAGGCAGGAAGATTGGCGTGAAGATCAGCACCGCTGGCGTCATATCCATGAAGATGCCGACAATCAACAGGATGATGTTGATGATAAGCAGAATCATCATTGGATTATCGGAGATCGCGAGCAGGGCATCGGCGATCATATAAGGAATATCCGCATTGGCCATCGCCCAAGACATACCCATAGACGCGCCAACCAACAGCAAAACAATCGATGTGGTGACCGCCGATTCAAGGATGATCTTGGGTAGATCGCGCCACTTCACTTCGCGGTAAACCAATACTGCGAGCACAAAGGTGTACACCACCGCAATCGCAGACGCTTCCGTTGCGGTAAAAATCCCACCGATAATGCCGCCCATGATCACGATGATTAGCGCGAGTGAAGGTGCTGCTTTGAGGAAGGTATCCCACACCATCGCGAGCGTTGGACGCGCTGCCACTGGGTAGCCACGGCGTTTGGCGATAATGCCTGCCACGACCATGATGCTCAGCCCCATCAAAATACCCGGGATGTAGCCAGCTAAAAACAGAGCCGCGATCGAAGTACCACCAGAAACCAGCGAGAACACAATCAAGGTATTGCTGGGTGGAATTAACAAACCTGATGGACAAGAGGTGATGTTTACAGCGGCAGAGAAGTTTTCATCGTAACCATCTTTCTTTTGCAGCGGAGACATAGTGCCACCCACTGCGGCGGCAGAAGCAACCGCTGAACCTGAAATCGAACCAAACATCATGTTTGCCATCACGTTAACGTGGGCGAGTGAGCCTGGCAGTCGGCCGCCTAAGACTTTGGCGAAGTTAATCAGGCGCAAAGCAATACCGCCTTGGTTCATGATGTTGCCTGCCAGAATAAAGAACGGGATGGCTAACAGGGCGAAGTTATCTAAACCCGCCGCCATGCGCTGTGCAACCACCGCAATCGCGGGTTCAAGCGGTAAGCCCATCAAAATAGTGGCTAAGGACGACAAACCGATCGCAAATGAAACCGGTACACCAATTGCGAGTAAAACGGCGAAGCTACCAAACAGGGTAAGAATTAATTGCCATTCCATGATGGAACCCTCTATGAGTTAAGTGGTGAGTTGGTGAGTAGGGCTTCACCAAGGATGAGCTGTTTAACGCGTTCATAAGTGAAGATGGCGGAATAAAAAATCATTAGTGCTCCGCTGATCGGTAAGCAGAAATAGATGTAGCCCATTTCTAAACCTAACGCGGGAGTCAATTGGCCTGTGGCTAAGGTTTTTAAGGCTAATTGGGTGCCGCCGTGAACCAAAACTACATAAGAGAAGAGGGCGATGGCGATTTGGATGACGATTTCATTAATCAGTTTGCGTTTCCCCGTCAGTTTCATGGTCAACAGATCAATCGCAAGATGGCGTTTTAGCCCTGTGGTATAGGCTGCACCAATCAAAGCGACCCACATAAACAGATAACGCGCGAGTTCATCCGTGACGGTACTTGGTTTACCAAGTACATAGCGAGACAGCACTTGCCAAACAACACAAAAGACAAGAAAACTTGAAAGAGAAATGGTGAACGCCGCCAATCCTCTGTTTATGTATGTGACCAATTTATTCATTTTCATTTCCTTAAAGTAAACACGCGTATCTCATAACAATTGGTTTACCACTTTGGGTCGCGTGCTTGTGTGTGGTCTCAAAATGTGTAGGGTATTTTTGAGCGGATTATAAGTTAGTCGATTTGGTTGTCACGTGAGCGGCTTCACAAATGAATTGGTTAACCAATTTGAGGGTTATTAGTGTGATTGTGGTCAATCAATTTGATCTTTTGTTTTGACGATGACTTTTTTGAAGGTCAACATGCCCATCGAAACAACAATATTCGTTAGAGAAGAACAATTACCCTACACATTGGACAACCAATCCACGGAGACAAGAATCATGATGACGCGTAAGACTCTATTAAGTGCCCTTGTGGGTGCTGCAATGACCTTCGGCGCCACAGCTTCTGCTTATGCTGCGACCACATTAAAACTGAGCCATAACCACCCTCGTGACCATGCGGTGCATAAAGCGATGGATTACATGGCAAAAGAAGTGAATGAATTGACGGGCGGGGAAGTGCATATTCGTATCTACCCTGATGCGCAGCTAGGCACACAGCGTGAGTCGATGGAGCTGATGCAAAACGGCGCGCTTGATATGGTGAAAAGCAATGCGGCTGAGTTAGAGGCTTTCTCACCGGCTTACTCTGCTTTCAACTTACCTTACTTGTTCCGTGATAAAGAGCATTACTACAAAGTAACTGATGGCGAAGTTGGTCGTGAAATCCTGGATTCATCGGCAAGCAGCGGCTTTATTGGCGTGACTTATTACGATGCAGGCGCTCGTAGCTTCTACACCAGCAAACCGATCAATACGCCAGCGGATCTGAAAGGGTTGAAAGTCCGTGTTCAGCCAAGCCCATCGGCTATCGCGATGGTGAAGGCTCTGGGTGGTAACCCAACGCCACTGGCTTACGGCGAGCTTTACACCGCACTGCAACAAGGCGTCGTGGATGCTGCTGAAAACAACATTCCATCGTTTAGCTTGAGCCGCCACAGTGAAGTTTCTAAATTCTTCAGCTTAGACGAACACACCATGGTTCCAGATGTACTGGTGATTTCGACTAAGACCTACGACAAGTTAACGCCAGAGCAGCAAAAAGCATTAATGAAAGCCGCCGCGGATTCTTCGGAATACATGAAGAAGCTGTGGGCAGAATCGGAAGCGAAAGAGCGCGCCAAAGCAGAAAAAATGGGCGTAACGTTTGTTGAACCTAACAAAGCGGCCTTCGTGGAAGCCGTTCAACCAATGTATCAAGAGATTGAAAAGAATAATCCTGAACTAAATCAATTGGTTGAACGCATCAAGGCCGTTCAGTAATTCATTAAAATCGTCGTAATTGTAAAATTAAAACAAGGTGTTACCACATACTGGTACATATAGGTTGACCAATTATTATTGGTCATTATGATGGCGTGAGTAGTTAGATGAAATACAGTGACAATATCATCATGATGCCTTTTGAACCGAAAAGACCGTATCAAGAGATTGGTTTAGTACTAAGAAAAGAGTTGATCAACGGCCACTATAAAGTGGGGGATAGACTTCCGCCTGAGCGCGATATTGCTGAACGTTTAGACATCAGCCGTACCGTAGTGCGTGAAGCCATCATCATGTTGGAACTGGAAAACTTAGTCGAAGTGAAAAAAGGCTCGGGTGTCTATGTCATTAATATTCCATCGAAAAATAACGCTCGTGAGAATGTGATCAGCGATGATGCTGGCCCGTTCGAAATGCTCCAAGCGCGACAGTTGCTCGAAAGCAATATTGCTGAATTTGCCGCAACGCAAGTCACGCCGGGAGACATCGTGAAGATGCGTGCCGCACTCAAACTAGAACGTGATGAACTGGTGAGTGGCGCGCAAGAGTGTCACGGTGATGAAAGGTTTCATATGTGCATTGCAGAGGCAACCCAAAACTCTGTGCTGGTGGACATGTTGAGACAATCATGGGAACGACGCGAAAAAAGTCCGATGTGGAAAAAACTGCATTCTCACATCAGCAGTCAAGACTACCGTGAAGAGTGGCTTGATGATCACGCCAAAATTCTTGCCGCTTTGCAGCGTAAAGATCCTATCGCGGCCAAAAGTGCCATGTGGCAACACCTTGAAAACGTAAAGCAGCGCCTGCTGGCGTTGTCCGACGTCGACGATCCTAACTTTGATGGTTACTTATTTAGCTCAAACCCAGTGGTTCTACTGGGTGCTGAAAAAAGATAACCCTCTAGCCAGCGTAAGCTGGCACTGATCAGCGCGGTTGTTTTGCAACCGCATAATAAGAAGTCGTTACGCACCGAGCTTGAAAATATTCGAGCGGGATAAGTGCGTTTTGAAAAAGGTGAGTGTCATGGAACAAACTTGGCGTTGGTATGGCCCGAATGATCCCGTTTCTTTAGACGATATTCGTCAGGCGGGCGCAACGGGCATCGTGAATGCTTTGCATCACATCCCGAACGGGGAAGTGTGGTCAAAAGAAGAGATTTTAAAACGTAAAGCGATCATTGAAGCGAAAGGGCTGACTTGGTCTGTCGTGGAAAGTGTGCCTGTCCATGAAGAAATTAAAACTCAAACCGGCAACTACCAACAGTGGATCGAAAACTACAAACAAACTCTGCGTAACCTAGCGGAATGCGGCATTGATACGGTTTGCTACAACTTTATGCCAGTGCTGGATTGGACGCGTACCGATCTGGAATTTGAAATGCCGGATGGTTCAAAAGCGCTGCGTTTTGACCAAATCGCGTTTGCTGCGTTTGAGCTGCATATTCTCAAACGCCCAGGTGCGGCAGCGGATTATACCGAAGCAGAACAAGCGCAAGCCTTGGAATACTTCAACAACATGAGTGAAGCGCAGATTCAGCAGCTCACCAACAACATTATTGCGGGTTTACCGGGTGCGGAAGAAGGCTACACCTTAGAAGAGTTCCAAGCCCAGCTTGATCGTTATGCCGGCATTAACAAAGACAAGTTGCGTGAGCACATGGCGTATTTCCTCTCACAACTGATGCCGATTTGTGAATCTTATGGTTTGAAACTGGCGGTACATCCTGATGATCCACCGCGCCCGATCCTTGGCCTGCCACGTATTGTCTCAACGATTGAAGACATTGATTGGCTGACCGAAAATGTGCCAAGCAAAATGAACGGCTTAACCATGTGTACCGGCTCGTACGGTGTGCGCGGTGATAACGATCTGGTCAAGATGATCAAAAAGCACGGCGAGCGTATCTATTTTACGCATTTACGTTCAACCAAACGTGAAGAGAGCAATCCGATGACATTCCACGAGGCGGCTCACCTTGATGGCGATGTGGATATGTACAACGTAGTGATGGCGATTCTGGATGAAGAACATCGCCGCGCCGAAGTGGGCGATCATCGTTTGATCCCGATGCGTCCTGATCACGGCCATCAAATGCTGGATGACCTGAAGAAAAAGACCAATCCGGGTTACTCGGCGATCGGCCGCTTGAAAGGGCTAGCCGAAGTTCGTGGCCTTGAAATGGCCCTCAAGCGCGCTTTCTTTACTAAAATCTAATCTTGCGCGAGTGATATAAAGCGCAACCCCATCAACGCGGAGCTTCGGCTCTGCGTTTTTCGTTTTAACGCTGGGCCATACGCTTGAGCGGAAAAGAGTGTCACTTCTCAAATACGCTTGTGGTAAAGTCCACGCCTGCGATAATTCGCCCCAAATTGTTTTTTGAATATTCAGGTACCCAACCCATGTCATTTTCCTCTCTCGCGTTAAGCGCCGATCTAATCCAAGCTCTGCCCAAAGAGATCACCCAACCCACAGCCATTCAAACTTTGGTGATCCCTACAATGTTAACGGGCAAAGATGTGTTGGCGTTGGCGAATACGGGAAGTGGAAAAACCTTGGCTTACGGTCTGCCTCTGCTTGAACGTTTAAAAACTAGCCCTGAGCAGCAAGCCTTAGTGTTGGTACCCACGCGTGAATTAGCCATGCAAGTGAGCGAAGTGCTCACTCACGTTGGTACACCGTTAGGGCTGAACGCGCTCTGCTTGTGCGGTGGGGTAGATAAGGCTGAGCAGCAAAATGCGCTGGCTGAGAACCCGAATATTCTGGTGGCAACCACGGGGCGTTTGTTCGATTTAACCCAAAGTGGATTGAGCTTGAACCGCGTAACTACGCTCGTGTTAGACGAAGCCGATCGTCTGCTCGATATGGGCTTCTGGCCGCAAGTACAAGCGCTAGCAAGCCAAACCGCCAGTGTGCGTCAAACCGTGATGTGTTCTGCGACCTTCTCTGATGATTTGAAACTTAAAGCGCAGCAATTGATGCATGCGCCAACCCAAGTTTCCGCCAATCCTGAAAACAGCATCAACCAAGCAGTGCAAGAAACGCTGTATTTGGTGAACAAAGGCAGTAAAACGCAAGCCTTAGTGGCCCTTTTAAAGCAGCACCAATGGCCGAAAGTGCTGGTCTTTATCGGTGCAAAAGAGAATGCTGATGGCTTGACCAAAAAACTCAACAAAGCAGGCGTGGTAGCCACTGCGTTGCATGGTGATAAAAGCCAAGCGGAACGTGAAGCTGCACTGGCAGAGTTTAAAAAAGGCACAACCCAAGTGTTGATTGCCACCGATCTGCTCGCGCGCGGCATTCATATTGAACAGCTTCCCGTTGTTATTAACTTTGAGTTGCCGATGCATGCGGAAACGTACGTGCACCGTGTAGGCCGCACCGCCAGAGCGGGGCAGCAAGGCATTGCACTCTCGTTAGTGTGTCACGGAGAAATGGATGCACTCAATGCCATTCGTACCCTGACGCAACGTGATTTGCCCTTGCAGAATCTGGAGGGTTTCCCAGTGACCGATCAGCCATCAACCGGTGAAAGCAAACGTGCTCCGCGTGATAAACAAGCCAATCGCCGCACGCAGAATAAAAAGAGCGTTAAGCAGTTTCAGGGTAAAATAAATAAGCCAAAGCAGTAAGCATCATAGTGCTTATTGCTTTAATCATCCGAGTATGATGCGTGACAAGGCATGTGTTCTGCGCTGCTGTTTGTGACCCCTTCACTCAATCAAAAAAGCCGTTTAACACTCTTAATGTGAGTATTTAAACGGCTTTCGATTGGCAATAAAAGTGACTCTAAATAATAGACACTTGCCTTAACACGAGAGTAAGCACTTACGCGTAGTAAGCTTCTACCGTGCCTTTTAATTGGATCAACATTGGGTTGCCGTAGCGATCTTTCGCTTTTGGTGACGGAATTTTAATCCAACCTTCGCTAATGCAGTACTCTTCTACATCAGTACGCTCTTTGCCATTAAAACGAATACCAATTTGGTGCTCGAAGCACTCTTTAATGAAAAATGGGCTGCGAGAGTTGCCAGATAGGCGATCGGGTAGCGTTGGTTTTGCAGTAGTGTCGTTCATTATTTATGACCTGAATCGATAAAAGTGCGCCATTGTAGACAGAGCCTGTCTACGGTTCAAGTGATGCCGTCGATGCAGTTTTTTAAACGCAGAGTTTTTAGCTGCAGGTGAAAGGCTAACATGATTTTCCCGATGCAATCGTCGGTGGGAAATTTCGTGTCAGAGAGAATCTTATATCACAAATCCAAATATGCTATTCGCAGCATTGAATGTTCCTGTCTATGTTTAATTTATCTTTTTATTCATCAATGAGGATACATTCATGGGTTTATCTATCGTACAGCGAATCATCGCTGGTTTCGTATTGATGCTCTTGTTGTTGATCCTGCTGGGTGCCATTAGTACGTTGAAAATTCGCGGTATTAATGACGGGTTATCCGAGGTTTCTGATCGGGCGACGCCTTTGGTTATGGCGGTTGCAGGGTTGAAAGAAACCCTCCAAGAAAGTAATCGCTGGGTTTTGGAGTTTAGAACCAGTGAAGATGCTGCGGAACTGCCTCAACTCTCAAGCCAATTTCAAGCGCAACAAGCACGTTTTCATCAGCTGAGTCAGAGTATGGATCAATTTACTCAGGTAGGTGAGAACCAAAAACAATTCCAAGAGGTTTTACAGGCGACAAACCAGTTTTATACCGAAGCGGATCAGGTGTTATCCAAACACAGTGAATGGGTCAACGCTCTGGTACAGCGTCATGAGTTAGAAATTGCGTTTATTCGTCTGGAAGACACCTATCAATGGGCTGCCGATTTGCTGCTGCAACAGAGTGCCAGTAAGCGTTCGATGCGCAATAAAGCTGAGCTGATCACCTCTGGTATCGCGCGTGATTTGAAAAACATTCGCCGTGCGGATGCAAAAACAGATTTAAATGCGTTGGAAAAAGTGCTCAGTAAAGATATCGAAATGGCACGTAAACGCCTCGAAAGAGTATTCGTGTCTGATGATGTGAAAGCACGCTATGTTGCCAATCTCAATCGCTTACAGGAGTTGGCTTTAGGCAAGCAAGGCCTTTTGGCTACGATGCGCAAAGCCCAACAATTGGAAAATGCTCTCCTCACCCAGAACCAACAAGTCGACGCCAGTTTAGCCAATAGCTTGGCCAAACTGGATGAAATGGCTAAATCAGCCGCGGCGGTTGCTCAGCAAAGCCGAGTGCTTGCCGATGCTGCCGTGAGCAGCGCGAATTTCTGGATCATGGCCGTATCAGCTGTTTCTGCCGTTGTGGCATTAGTTATTGGTTACACCACGGCTCGCAGTATTCAAAAGCCGCTGCAAAAAATTAATCATGAATTGGCTTATATGGCACAAGGCGATATGACGCGGCGCATCAATTATCAAACCCGTTGTGAGTTTGGCGCGCTTTCTCGTTCAATTGATATTTTGGCCGATAAAACCGGTGAACTTCTCTCTCAGATCAATGCGGGTTCTCGCCATCTGGTGAATGAAGCGAGCCGTTCGGCAGAAATCAGCGAACGGGCAATGGCACGGGTTCAAGAGCAAAAAAGCCAGACAGATCAAGTCGCCGCAGCGATTACTGAGCTTGAAGTGAGTGCAACGGAAGTGGCTCGCTCAACCGATGGAACCAAAGATGAAGTTGATCGCGTCGATAATGAAGCGAAAGAAAGCCGTCAAAAAGTCGCAACGACACGGCGAATCACAGAGCAACTTGCGAATGACATGGAAGCGGCTGTCGCCATTACCCATAAATTGGGTGAGTTTAGCAATAACATCGGCAGTATTTTGGATGTGATCCGCGGAATTGCTGAGCAGACCAATTTGCTGGCTCTCAACGCCGCGATTGAAGCAGCACGCGCGGGCGATGCTGGGCGAGGTTTTGCTGTGGTTGCGGATGAAGTGCGAGCACTTGCGACACGCACTCAAACCTCGACCGAAGAGATTCAACATATGATTGAAAATTTGCAGCAATCGAGCAAGCAAGTGGTTGAGGTGATGGGACGCAGCCAAGACCAAACGCGGGTGTGTGTGGATCAAACTCGTGAAATGGATGTTGCTTTGCAATCGATCGCGGATCGCATGACGGCGATTAAGGAAATGGCCGATCAGGTGGCGCATGCCGCTCAGGAGCAAATTTTAGTCAGTCAAAGTGTGGCTCATCACGTGACGGGGATTGCTGAAGTTGCACATGAAACTGAACGTGAAGCGCGTGAATCGGCTAATAGCAGTGAAGTTTTAGCGGATCTGGCTGCTAAACAGCAGCAATTAATCGCACATTTCAAAGTCTAGGGGGCTTATGAGAAACAAGTGGATTGGAGCTCTGAGTCTCCTATGGTGTAGCCAATTGTTGGCGAGTGAGTTAGTGATTGAAAGCTGGCGTGCAGATGACAAAACCTTATGGGAGCAGAAAATTATTCCTGCTTTTGAAGCAAAGCACCCCGGTATTACCGTGAAATTTCACCCAGTACCGAATGTGAACTACACCCCCATGTTATGGGAAAATTTAAAAGGTGGGACGGCGGGAGACTTAATTACATGTCGCCCATTTGATGATTCATTGGCGTTGTTTAAGGCCGGTTACTTAACGGAATTGACCGAAATGGCGGGGATGGAAAATTTCCCTAGCTTTGCACAAGCGCCTTGGCAAACCGATTCAGGAGCACAGACCTTTTGCGTACCTATGGCCTCGGTCATTCATGGTTTCTTCTATAACAAGAAAATTTTCAATGAGTTAGGGCTGAGTGTGCCTCAAACCCGTGAACAATTTTTTACTGTATTGGACAAAGTGAAAGCCGATGGTCGCTATATTCCGTTATCGATGAGTGGTTCAGAAAGTTGGGTATCCTCGGAGTTGGGCTTCCAAAATATAGGGCCTAATTACTGGAAAGGTGAAGATGGCCGATTGGCGTTGATCAATGGGCAGGAGCGTTTAGACGATCCGCAGTATGTGAAAGTGTTTGAAGAACTCGCGCGTTGGCGGGCATACCTTGGTGATGGGGCGGAAAATCGAGATTATGGCACCAGCAATGAGCTGTTTACGTCTGGTAAAGCAGCATTTTATATCGCGGGTTCGTGGGAGATCGCGCCCTTCACCGATAAGGTCGATTTTGGGGTTATGCGTCCACCCGTTGCCAAACAAGGTGAGGGCTGCTTCTTTACCGATCATACTGATATCGGTATGGGGATGAACCCGGCCAGTAAAAATCCGCAAGCGGCAATGGCATTTTTACAATGGTTAACTACTCCGGAGTTTGCTGAACTGTATACCAACTCGCTACCGGGATTTTTTTCGCTGTCTAACCATTTCTTTGAGGTCACTAACCCTGCTGCACGAGAAATGATGGAATGGCGTGATCAGTGTGATTCCACCATTCGCGTGGCTACACAGATTTTGTCCCGTGGCCAACCCAAGCTTGGCGATGAACTCGCGGAAGTGAGCCAAGCCGTGTTGCTGGGCAAGATGACGCCTAAAGTCGCTGCTGAACGTTTGGAAAAAGGCTTA
Organism: Vibrio metoecus; assembly: GCF_009665255.1. NCBI lineage: Bacteria > Pseudomonadati > Pseudomonadota > Gammaproteobacteria > Vibrionales > Vibrionaceae > Vibrio > Vibrio metoecus. The sequence continues at coordinate 601,198 of NZ_CP035687.1, read as the reverse complement.
CAAGGTTGGTATGCGCCTCATCAAACACGGAAAACGAAGGGGCAAGAGTGTCAGTGTGCTGATCCGCTACCGGTGGTGAGTAACACTCCTGTAGGTTCACCTTTGGGAACTGATGAAGTGCCTACGATAGTGGCAGAACCCGCCCCTGAGGTTGATACCCCTGCACCTGCGGAGTAGGTTTTAACAAATCATCGTGTGACCAACAAAGCGGCATCAAAAGGCCGCTTTGTTGTTGCTAGGCTCTCTTCAAAAGAATTGCGCGTGGTTGGCAAGTTAGAATCATGTTCAGTTTTGCTAAACAGGAATTCACTATTTTTTGACAGCGTTTGCGAACACATAAGGTTAGTCTTCCTAAACGATTTTGATGGAGAAATACGATGGTGTGGAGAAAACTCGTAGTAATGAGTTTGAGTATGGTGTCATTAGGGGCGTGGAGTGCGCCGGTTTGTGAAGTGGCTATTCATCAACTGCAGGATGTGGATCGCGGCTATCAAATGGTGGAAAAAGAAGGGAGCACCACGCTCTTGGCGAATCCACCACTACGCTGCGCAGAAATTACGCTAACGCTTTCTCAGCGTCAGGAAAAAGTAGCGGTATGGCTGACGAAACGCCTTAAAGCGACATTGATCAATGGGCAAGAAGTTCAAGCTAGCCAGCTCTCATTTAGAAAAGAAGAGGTGAAAGCGGGATACATCACCTTTGATGCTAACCAAGCAAAATCCGCTTATGTCTGTTTTGATGAAAATGCTGCCCCGATAAGTTCCATTGAGTGTGAGTGGAACTAAGCATTGGCTTCGATGAGGCACAGTGCTAAGCGTTTCGGCCACGTGCTGAACGAACTGAAGAAGACTCAAGTCTTCAAAAAAACGGGGGCGATGTTGAGTCGCCCCTGTTGAGTTAATGATGTTGCGTAGAATTACAAACGGAAGCGTTGTACCGTATTTTGCAGTTGGCTAGCGAGCTGGCTTAGCTCAACACAAGATTGTGCGGCGCTTGATGATCCCTGAGCCACTTGTTTGGCTGATTCGTTAATGCGTTCGATATTACGACTTAACTCTTCGCTCACTGAATCTTGTTCACCACAGGCGCTTGCAATTTGAATGGTCATATCTGCAATTTGGCCACTCTGTTGGCGAATTTGTTCGATGGCTTGTTGAGTATCTTGGCTTTGTTGAACACAGTGGTTGATCAATGAGCTGCTGTTAGCGGTTGCTTGGCGTGCTTTTTCTGCACAGCTTTGCAAACTCTGAATGATTTCTACAATATCACCCGTCGATTGCTGAGTTTTGCCTGCTAACGCACGAACTTCATCGGCTACGACGGCAAAACCACGACCTTGTTCGCCTGCACGCGCAGCTTCAATCGCGGCGTTGAGCGCAAGAAGGTTGGTTTGATCAGCAATGTTACTGATCACATCGACGACCATGTTGATTTGCTGTGCTTGATTTTCTAGCTCCAGAACGCGCTGTTCAGCACGGTTGATCTCTTGATTGACTTGCTGGATCGAGTCATTCACCGTATGCATTTGCTGTGAGCCGACATTGGCGTGCTGGCTACTGTCACGTGATGCATCCGAGGCTACTTCAGTATTACGAGCCACTTCAGCAACGGTGGATTTCATTTCTGCCATTGCGGTGGCAATCTGCATCACTTCTTCTTGCTGGATTTGCATCCCCTGTGAAGTTTGCTCAGATACGGCACTCACTTCATCTACCGCATGAGACAGCTGTGTTGCACCCGTAATGATCTCTTCAACCATCTCGCGCAGGTTATCTTGCATTTTGCTGCACGCATCGGCGAGCTCGCCCAACTCATCATCGCCAATCGTGGTTCGATCTAAGCGGTGTGCCAAATTGCCTTCTGCAATGGCATGGGCTTGGCCTACCACTTGCAGCAGAGGACGGCAGATCAGATTGGTTAATAGCCAAGTAACCACACACATGAAACCAAGTAGGGAAACAATACTGGTGACTGAGAATTGGCTAATGTTATCAATCAGTACCGTCAACTCGCTGCGGTTTTCATCCACATAAGAGAGATTGAGCTTGAGAAGATCATCAATTGCGCTTTCCAATTTCTCAAAAGTCGGCAGAGAACGTTGCAGATCTTGCTGTGCTTTGATCTTCTCTTGTTGTTGGATATCGCTGTTAAACGAGCCTAGCTGACGCAGATATTCTTGCCATAGTGTTTTCACTGGCATGAAAATATTGCGTTCATAGTCGGTCCAGATGCTGCGTTCATAACGGTCGAGATCTTGGGCGATCTGTTGGTAGTGATCGTTCATCCAACGAATATCATCCGCGATTTCGGCCTCATCGGTGGAAGCGAGTAGGCTAATTTGTGCTCGGCGTACGGATGACATATTGTACTTGATGCCGTTGACGAGCATCATCGAAGGCATGGTATCGTCAGTCAGATTGAGCACATCGCTTTTAATGGTATGAAGGGAGCTATAAAGGTAGCCACCAAAAGCTAAGTTGATCAATGCAATCACGCCAAACGCGACCGCGATTTTTTTGCCTATCGCTAAATTTTTGAAGAAAGACATAGAGAGTGTGTGACCTCGTGGTAACGCGGGTTGGTCACTTCCGTATGTTAAATGCGCGGTCCAGGTTGCGGTTCAGCCGAGAGATGTTAGTCACCCTGACTGAAAAATTGGTGGTGAGTATAACACCAATTGCATTAATTACATGAAATTATGTGCTGCTTATTACGCTTTTCTATCGCGTGGCTGCCAACTTTTTATGACTCCAAAGTGTAAACATGAATTAACTCTTTTGATGGCGAGAGGGATGGTACCGAGTCGATGGGCTCGAAATGGGGACCAAGAAAAAAGGCTATGGACGCCCTGATAGCATCCATAGCCCTATGACGAAAGTTGTTCGCTTATTGTTGCAGCTTAGCTTTAGCTGCTTCAACTTGGGCAAAATCGAGCCCAAGTTCTTCAACGGCTTGCTTGATTAAAGCTGGGTTCTGCATGACTTGCGCGAGTAACATTTGCAGTTTTTCTTGTGGTAAACCCAGTTGCGCCAACGTTACCATTGCTGCCAACGGGTTTTGGGTAAGGGTTTGAAACAGCGCATGGATCTGCTCAGTGCTGATATTGTTTTCTTTCAACATGGCTAGAATCGGGTTCATGAGTTTTCCTCTCTTCGTCTTTGAGTTATCGGCTCAGCAAAATACCATATCGTTCGCTGATTAGCGTGCTTCGGAAACATTAACCGATGAATTTTCCGATAAAGTTCTGGATGTTACTGAAGCTAGATACCGCCATCACGACCACAATCAATGCGCCAATGGCGGTCAGGTAAATCGGGTGCTTGTAGTCACCAACAATCTCTTTCCGACGGGTTGCCGCAAGCACAAAACCAAGCACCACAGGAAGAATAATACTGTTAACCAGTCCTGCCAACATGAGCAGCAGAATGGGCATATTCATCATGACTGTCCCTACACTCGTTAGAATGATGAAGCCAACACACCATGCTTTTTCGTTGCGTGCAACCACAGGAAACAAGGTTTTGATGAGGGAAATCGCCATATAAGAATTGCCGACGACGGAAGTGATAGAGGCAACAAACAGCACTAGGCCAAAGATAAAATAGCCCATTTCTCCGGCGCCCTGACGAAAGGCATCAGCAGCAGGATTAGTGTTATCGAGTGAAGCGCCGGTTGCAATGACACCGAAAATCGCCATGAACAGCAGAATTCGGATCACTACAGCAATTGAAATGCCAGCCCAAGCGGCTTTCTTGATGTGCTCAACAGAGTTCTGACCTTGTAGACCCACATCAACCAAGCGTTGTGCACCCGTGTAGTAACCACCGACTGCCCCTCCAACAATAGTTAGGGTCGGAAGCAATAGGCTACCCATATCGGTCGGCATGACAGCGGCTGTCAGTGTTTCTCCCATCGGAGGCAGGCTAGTCATGGCGACGTAGGCAATCAATACAATCATGAATAGGCCTAAGTAACGCGCCATCTGATCCATGCGCTTTGAGGCGTTATGAACCACAAACAGTAAACACCCAACAACACCAGTAAATAAGGCGCCCCAAGTGGTATCAACGCCAGTCAGCACATTGATGCCTAGCGCAGCTCCGCTGACATTGCCGAAGTTAAAGGCAACGGCGCCGAGCGCCAGTAATATCCCGATAAAATAACCGGCTCCTGGGGCAATTTTATTGGCGATATCTTGGATGCGTAAGCCTGCGACCCCCACAATTCGCCACAGATTCATCACGATACCAAAAGTGATGAACATGGAGGCAAACACCGGAAATGCCATGTCAACTTTGTAGATGTTGGTAAATACTGCTGTTTGGGTTAGAAAACCTGGACCGACAGAAGTGGTCGCCATCAGGAACGCGACGCTTAAAATGGCTTTCGATTGCCAGTCAGTCTTGAGATGAGTGTGTGCTTTGGTGGTCATGCCGAATCTCGATTTCTTGTTGTCTCTTTCTTTATAAAAACGAAAAGACAACTGACCGGGATCAGCTGGTGAAGAGCGGTTAAGCTCTTGAAAATTCGAGCCGTTACGGCTCCGTTTTTGCTGGGCGCGGATATTAGAGAGTAAGAGGTGGGATGTCAATCATTAAAAACAATAAACTCAGTGTGGTTGTTATCGAAAGACTTGTTTGGTTAGCCATAGGCGCTGTGGAATAGGGTTGTTTTGTGCTTCTTGAATGGAGCTTGCATATTCCAGATGCAGGGGTATCGCTGAAAGTGGCACGCGAATGCGGCCACTTTTACGAGCAAGGAAATTCAGTTTTTGAGTGTTAATGCGGTGTTCACCCGCCCTTCTTTTTCGGTTGATAGTACAAAATCGACATTGAAACCGGGAGTTGCAGTATTTCACCTTCTGCGTGACCTGGTTGTGCATGGCGCATGTTGGTGTCACAAATTACATACCAGTCTTGTTGCCGGTCTTTCGGTAAGATAAAGCGTGCTGGCGCATTGGTCTGGTTAATCAAATAGAGCATCTCAGGGCCGTCACTGCCGATACCGATATGCAAGGCAACAGAAGAAAGACGATTCCAATCATCCATATCCATGGTTTTTCCATCAACACGACGCCAAGCTATTCGGTTGTTGTTACGGTTTTCGCCACTGAAAGCTCGGATAAATGGCACCATATAAGTTTGTCTAGCCGCTACCATATCGGCTAACCATTCACGAAAATCTTGTTTGGTTTCGTTATTGTCCCAGTTTAACCAACTGATATCGTTATCTTGGCAGTAGGCATTATTGTTGCCTTTCTGAGTATGGGAGAGCACATCGGCAGTGAGAATATGTGGAATACCAAATGCAAACAGTAAACTTGCCATGAAGTTGCGTTTCTGGCGTTCACGAGTCGCGCGGATCACAATACTGTCGGTTTCACCTTCAAAACCGTAGTTGTCAGAGCGGTTATCACCATGACCATCTCGATTTTGTTCGCCGTTTGCTTCGTTGTGCTTGTGCTTGTAGGAGACTAAGTCTTGCAGCGTAAACCCATCATGATAGGTGATGTAGTTAACGGTCAGTTTGTATGGCCAGTTGGCGGCGCTGTACAAATCACGTGATCCCATAAGGCGAGTGGCAAACTCTTTCAAAAAGCCAAGATCGCCACGCCAGAAGCTGCGGGTAATATCGCGCAGTTTGTCGTTGGTTTCATTCCAGCCAAAAGGAAAGTTGCCCACTTGATAACCGTTGGGACCAATATCCCAAGGTTCGGCGATCAGTTTGACCTCACGCAGTACCGGATCTTGTGCCACCGCTTTGAAAAACGCCGCTTCTTTGCTGAACTCATCGCCACGACGGCCGAGGGTGGCGGCTAAATCAAAACGAAAACCGTCAATCTGATATTCCGTTACCCAACAGCGCAGAGTGTCCATGACTAAATTGAGTGCTGCTTGGTTGGAAAGATCCACCGTATTTCCGCATCCAGTGTAATTAGCGTAGTGCTCACCGTGGTGCAAATAATAATTCGGGTCGAGGGCTTTTAAGTTAAATACCGGCCCATTTGCACCGCCTTCAGCCGTATGGTTGTAAACCACATCCAGAATGACTTGAATACCATGGCGGTGCAGCTCTCGAATCGTCGTTTTGAGCTCATGTACTGCATCTGTGTTGGCATAACGTGGGTCGGGAGCCATAAATAGGTAAGGGTTGTACCCCCAGTAATTGACTTTGTCACTTTCCAGCAGATGAGGCTCATGCATGCAGGCGGCAATTGGCAGTAGTTGAAGTGTATTGATATTTTGTTGGCGATAAAAATCCAGCATCGGCTGACTGACCAAACCTAAATATTTGCCGCGCAGAGGGGGCTCAACCTCTGGGTTGAGTCGTGTTAAACCTTTAACATGGGTTTCAAATAGCACCATTTCATCGCGGGCGATACGCGGTTTAGGCACGCTTTGCCAATCAAATTGCACACTGGTGACGATACATTTCGGCAGGTCAAAGCTCTTATGGCTATCAAAGGGCGGTACGTAGTGCAGCGAACTATCTAATGCACGAGCGTAAGGGTCAGCAATATAATGCAACTCATCATTAAGTTGAATTAAATACCCATACTTTTGTCCTGAGTGAACACCAGGGATATAAGTGTATTTAATCCCTGCATATTCCTGCTCAAGCTGATGAGTTTCATAACTTCCATCAGCATGAAAAAGAGCCAATAAAATATCTTTATTGGCAGGAGTATATATTGCGAAGTTACAACCCTCGTCATCGAGCGTTGCTCCCAATGGGAAAGGCGTTGATCGGTTCATTTTCATTTTTAATCGTTGTTTAGCGCACCACGTTATTAAGTAAAAGGCTTTGGCTGTCTCAGGTCAAGCGCGCGGTCACAAATATTTATCTGTAATTTTCTTTCATATTGAACGTAGAAATTGGGCTGAATAGTGATCGTTTAGACACTTTGTATTGGTTTATTTAGAAAGTGGCTAACCTACTCCCCCCAAATAACGTGATCTGAGTTTTAAAAACAGCATACTGTAATTTTTCTCATCCTTTCTCCTCCCCCCCAAATAAAAATGGGGTGGAGGAAGTCGCTTTTTTCCACCTCACGTAATCTCACCACAGTTGAAACAACTGGGGACTCGTTCCCATCTTACCTCTCTTTTATGCTGCCAACTTTCTGCCTTTGGGGGCTCGACAAAAAAGAGGGAGAAGAATCCAAAATAAAAACCCTAAATGGAGTTAACGATGAAAAAAGTAAGTGTAATTGCTGCCGCAGTGGCTGCAACGCTCGCAGCTGGTTCTGCTTTCGCTGAAGATGCTAAAAATGCTACCGATGTTATTAAAGATGGCTGGGAAGTACACGGCTATGCATCGATGAATTTCCGTACTGTTGACGGTGAAACCGTAGATACAGAATTTGGCAAGCCAGATTACAAAACGGCAGGAACGCATGGCAAAAGTACCAACCAAGTTGAATTTGTGTTGAAGAAACATACTGAACATCAAAATGGTGTTTGGTCTAACTTTAATGTGCGTTCTGAGTATGGTAACGGGAACTCTTACGCTTACTCTTCTTCAGGTAGCCAAAAGAAAAATGATGAAGCGCAGTTTGAAATAAAAGAAACCTTTGTTGAAATTGGCGGTTTATCTTATTTAGGTGAAGATACTTCTATTTGGGGTGGTCAACGCTTCCTCAATCGTGCTGCTGGACTGCTGTCGGGTGAGTTTTGGAAGCAATCTTCCGGTGTTGGTGCGGGTATTCAAACTAAACTTGCAGGTCACACTTCTGGTTTTGCAGTAGTGGTTGCCGACCCTGATGCCGGTGAGGTGACTCGTGGCGCTGAGCGTAAAACACTGACGTCATACGATCTGTATTACTACGGTGTTGATGTAGGTTTTGGTAGCTTGGACTTCGATTTCAAATATATGGAACAAGCGAATCAAGACAGCAGCTCTGAAGATGGTTTCGGTGCGGCAATGACTCTGAACTCTAGCTACTATGGTTTAGATGGTTGGACGCAAACAGCGATTGCTTATGGCAAAGGCGTTGCGCAAAACCGCGGCGTGAACTTTGGTGGTTGGTCTGGTGGTAATGATCAACAAGAATCACTGTTTTTAACCTCCTATGGTGTGTTGAATATTTCCGAAAACTGGCAAATGGGTTCAGAAATCACATATTTCGGCGCACTGGATGAACTCTTTGGCGCGAAAGATCTGAAACGCTATATCGTAGCAGTTCGTCCATCTTATAAAGTGAACGACAACCTACGTATTGAAATGACCGGTTCTTATGCGCATGAAGAAGGCGCTGAAGGATATTGGGGACGTACAGGTGACAGTGTGGAGAGCGATGTTTACAACCTAGAATTAGCTGCGGCATTTACCGTCAATGCTGATTACTTTGGTCGTCCACAAATTAAACCTTATGTAAGCTATATCTCTGCCGATGATAAAGCCAGTGCATCACAACTTGGCATTAACAACAGCAAAGACGAAACCGTGATCGGTGTTCACACTGAAATTTGGTTCTAAGCGTCTAAAATACGAAAGGCAGCCAAGTGGCTGCCTTTTTGCACTACAACAGAGAGATGATAATGACAAAAATAAATACCTTCTTTGCCTTTTTCTTGGGTTCCTTACTGACGGGCTGTGCTGCACAAAAAGTGGAGTCTGAGATCGTGACTCCTCCGGCTGATTCACAGGTGTGTTGCAATGCGTCTTCTCAATACCCTTATGTAGAGCTGCAAGAAAATGAAGCGTTTCGTTTTGATATTGATCTTTCTTCTCCTATCGGCTCGTTCCCGAATGGCAATAGCCACTTTGCGGCATACCGCTTTAGCGAGCGCTCACAAAGTGCCGTGGTGACATTATCCAGTTTCTTTATCAATGACTCGGTTTTTGTTCCTGAAGTTTTACTACTGACGGAAGACTTCCAAGTCGCTGAACATTATTCAGCCGATAGATTTAGTATTCTCCCTTCTGATGCTTTTACTCGTACACGTTATATCGCTCGTTTCCAAGTGGATACTGAGAAAACGCCATACCTAGTTATCTATACCTCGGCAAACACATTAGGGAAAAGTATAACCATTGATCACCCAGCCAAAGTTCGAGCTAGAGAGATGGGTGAAGCGATGCCGATGGTCACTGATCCAACTTATATCAAACAGTTGGGCGGAGAGTTATTGTTGAGTGTTGAAACCAAGAAGAGGCGACCATTCCGTGCTGAGCCGCAAAAAGTAAAACCTCAGTCTGCTCCTGCATTGATCGCTCCATTGAATGTTCAACCAGAGTCACAAGCCTTTTATTTGTCAGCGATTGAAAAAGCGGTCAGTGCTGGAGACATTCCTAAAGCACTGAGTCTTTTAGATGAAGCGAAAGCATTAGGTGTTGACGGAGCTCAGGAAGCTTTTGTGAAAGCGGTCAACATGAGAAAATAAAATCAGCCTGTAAAGGTTTGATATTTGAAGAAATGGAGCCGTTGACGCTCCATTTTTTATCATCAAAAAGGATGAGTTACTATGTATCAAACGGAGCATTATGTCACTTTGACGGATTTTCCTATGCCACAGTTAGAGCGAAAACGGCAGATCAGGCTCTTTTTGCCCCCGGGCTATTTTGACAGTAATCAGAATTATCCTGTGTTGTATATGCATGATGGACAAAATGTTTTTTTTGATCATCACGCGACATACGGTAAAAGTTGGCGAGCAGGAGAAGCATTAAGCCTTTTGCAAAGAGAGGGCGTGATATCCGGTATTATTTTGGTCGCTATAGATTGTGGGCAAGAGTTTGCGGGACGATGTCGCTTTAACGAATACTCGCCTTGGAAAATGGATGAAGAGTTTTTCCTTCCTAGCCGCTGGAAAGACTTACAACATATGGGGGGAGAGGGGGCGTTATATCTGAGCTTCATTATTGATACGTTGAAGCCTTATATCGATGAGCACTATCGGACACGCCCCGAACGGCAACATTGTATGATGGCCGGAAGTTCGATGGGGGGACTATTTAGTCTTTATGCAGGATTACGTCGCCCCGATATTTTTTCTACGGTTGGTGTTTTCTCTCCAGCATTTTGGTTTAACCAAAAAGCCTGTATGGAGATGGCAGAAAGTCTTGCTCTTTCGTCGCCACTTAAGATTTATATGGATATGGGGGGGAATGAAACCAGTGATCCTGAGCGTAGTGATTTTCCTGAGATTTATTTAAAGGGGAGTCGTGAAATTGCAGATGCTTTGCGTCAGAAAAAAGAGATTGATTTACGGTATGAGGAGTTCCCTCATGACACGCATAATGAACTCGCGTGGGCGCGACGTTTTCCTAGCTTTATACGTTGGGTAATGAAGAATAGGTGATCTCTTTTACTTGAAACCGTAACAGCCTTGGTTACGTCCGTTCACCCGATCATCGCTTTGCCGATATGTTAATAAGTATGGTGAGAGCCATCCTTGGCTCTCTTGAAAAACCAGCCTACGACTATGCTAATTGGTAGCATAAAAATCGATCACTCACTTACCATCTATCTGCAACTCCAAATCCTTGGGTTATACAAACGTGAGTGCCGAGCGAGTTAATCGTGGGCGGTTGAGAGATTCTCTCTCCGCCGTTTGTTTAACAAGAAGTTCTGTTCTTGTAGGGCCGAGTGGGTAAGAGTCCAGTCTGGCTGACAAAACGTCAGTGGGTATGAAATCCAACTTGGCATGGTGACAAGTGCCGCTTGCATCTTTGGATGGCTGTCGTATTGCTGCTTAGAGTAACTAATGGACATTTTCCCACCTAAATTTGTCTCAATATGCCAATGCTGATTGTCTGTAACCAAGAGATTGAGATGCAGTTTTAGTTCGGGAAAAGATTGGCTTGGTATGATCTCGATATGTTGATCGATTCCCTGACGATGCCAAATGATATCCAAGTGGTGACCGCTTCCGAACGGAACTCGCGCAGATAGCTCGTTCCATTCATTAGGAAATCGAGGAGCCAAGGTTAGAGTTTGCTGGAGCATTTGTGGCCGATAGCCCAAATAGTCTTGCTGAGCGTTACGGGCGAATTCCGAAACAGACCAAGCCTGAGAATAGGTTCCCGATTCTACGAGTTTTTCTGCAGATATCTGATAAGCATCAAGGTTTTCACTCATCGTGCCACGATGCCCTTGATGCAACACCTGATGGGTTAATTGCTTTGTTAACTGATACGCCAATTCGGTTTGGTTGAAACGTGTCAAAGCCGAGATCGTAAAACCTGCATTCCACCCCCAGATTGTCCCATTATGATAAGCGGCATCTTTATGGTATTCGCTTCGGTTGTCATGGTAAGGATGAAACTCAGGATGATGCTGATTTAAAGAGCAAATCCCCCATGGGAAAAGTAGATTTTCCGTCGCTTGGGTGAGTATGGCTGCTGCGTATTCTTCTGTGAATAGCGGTTGTTGTTGTGGAATAGTGATCGTCATTAATTGATTCGGGCGGATAGTCCAATCCGGATGATCGGTGTGATCTAAACGATCGGCTAGGCGTAGTTTCGAACTGTCCCAAAACTTCTCTGTAAAACTCTGTTTAACCTTTTGAGCCATACATTGCCAATGGTCGGCGGAGGTCGCATCCCCTAATAGTTGGGCAAGTGTGACTCCTACTTGGAGACTTTCATACCAAAGAGCTTGTATGTCGTTGGCTTTTGGCCCTCGTGGAGACCAAGGGATCTGGCCTTCTATTTTTGCATCCATCCAGGTATCTGGGTCTCGATGTAACATGCATCCATCATCGGCTAAATAGTGACGTTCTACACCGGAGATGAAGTGTTTTAAGACGCGATACAGTTTGGAGGCAAAAGCCGTATCACCACTGTAGTTGAGATATTCTAGGAGCTCGCGAATCATCCAAGGAGTGCCATCAGTCGTGTTGTAAATGATCTGCGAGTCACTGCTGACTCGATTTGGGATTCGTCCATAATGTACCGAATCTGGGCGAGTTTCCTGAAGACGAGCAAAGTCCTCAATAATCGATTTAGCGGTAGCGAAGTCGCCGTTCACCAAACAGATTCCCGGTAGAGCAATAAAAGTATCTCTTCCCCAGCCATCTTTAAACCAAGGGAGGCCAGCCCAAATGCCGGAGTAACCGAATTCCTGATTAATCATCGAATGGCCCGAGAATCTGGCCCACATCAAAGCTTTGTTGTATTCGTGGTGGTTACACCACAGCATGTTTTGAGTCAGAAATTGATAAATAGTCCTTTTATTTTGCTCAAACGCCTGTTGCTGAACCGCTGTGGCTGCCTGTTCAACGGCATCTTCCAGTGTGTGGGTGAATGAGAAGTAAATGTGTAACGTGGTTGTTTTTGCGTTGGTTGTGATGGTCAGTTTAGCCGGAGAGTGGTTTTCACATAATGTCACACTTTGGCTGGAGCTAATCGCTAAATAACAAGGATCACCTTCTGTACGATATGCCGCCGGAATGTCATATACCCAAGCGGTGTCACTGAGATGGACAATACATTGATTGAGGGGAAGATTCAGTTCGGGTTTTAAAGTCATCAAAGCAGGTTGTTTGGCGTTAAGCGTAATGCAGGCGAGCCGCTTGCCTTGTATGAGAGAAAAACAGTCTGAGCCAAAAGCATAATGATGCTCAACACCATAAGGTAGAAAACGCGCGGTAAGCGCTTGTGATTTATCACAACGGTGCTCTGCGATGGTGGCAGAGTAATCGCCAAGATAGCCATTTTTCTTATGGTGGTACTTATTGGTACTACTCGATTGATAGGTGGAGCCTGCATAATATCCATCGATATTATCTGTCATCACGTAAGCCAATGCCTCTTGGCTTGAAATCGCCAAAAAGTCAAAAAGCTCGGCTTGAGAGAGAGCAAAAGTGGGTGCCAGACAGGGAGATGAAGTCATGGATTGTTCCATAGGCTGAGCAATATTTGTCTGGAGAGAATGAGTTAGAGATTCGGTTCGATGGGTATTCATAAATCATTATCCTAAAAAGGGTACCGAAAACGGCACCCTGTATAGAGAATCAGTCTATAAAGGTTCAGTTGACGTGCTTTTTTTCAAGTAAATAAGCATGTGCTGCAAAGGGTTTTAATGTGCAGCAGATTTGCCCAACACCTTGAGTAATTTTCAAAAGCACAGGCTCTCCAAGACCGATTTCATCCACTAAGGTGTAAGTGCCATCGGGTAATGAACAATAACGGATCAATTCAGCCGGAAGTGTCAAATTAAGATCACGAGTGGTATTGGCTTCAAAATGGCTAAGGGCAATAATCAGCTCAGAGTCACAGCTGCGTGCAAAAGCATGAGCTTGGCTACCTAAAGAATGCGCATTAGCAGAATAGAGATCCCAATATTGTCCACATAAGGCTGGATGTTGCAGCGAAAAGTTCAGTAAGCGAGCGTAAAATGCGCGTAAATCTCTTTGCTTATCGGACAGTTGCTCACCGTCGAAGAGTCCGTTATTCATCCATTTTTGATGTTCAGGGACACCAATATAATCGAAGATGGATGTGCGGGAAGGTCTGCCAAAGCCCGCATCTTCTGAACCATCTTCACCGAGCTCTTGACCGAAATACACCATACTCGGTGCACTACTAATCAAAACGCTGACTAACATGGCAGGTTTTCCCCATTCGGGATTGCCAGCAAATTCAGGTGCGGCTAAGCGCTGTTCGTCATGGTTTTCAACGAAATGCAGCATATGGTGCTCAATATCACTCATTTCTTGTTGGATACGACTAATTTCTTGAGTGGATTCTTTACCTTGAATAATGCCTTTTAAGCTATCGTATAGATCTACTTTGTCGTACAGATAATCCATTTTCCCTAAATGTAGATAATCTCGGTAACGTTCAGGTTGGTACACTTCTGCAACCAAAATGGCTTCTGGGTTGTGTATTTTGATGGTGGAATTTAGGTAACTCCAAAACTCGATGGGAACCATTTCTGCCATATCGTAGCGAAACCCGTCCACTCCGAGAGAAAGCCAAAAGAGCGCAATATCACGAAATTTATGCCAAGAGTCGGGGAGCTCTTGGTTTTGCCAGAATGCATGATGCTCGCGGTAAGTCAATCGTTCGTAACCTGCGGGGAGAGAAGGAAAGTCCTTTGTGCCATCTGGGCGTACACCATAATTAATTTTTACGGTTTCATACCAGTCATCGAAAGCAGGCTTGGCTTTACGTGCCCCATTCCCCGTCCATTTTGCTGGATTTTCTTGATATGACGGCCAGCCCATTAAGGCATTTTCACCTAGTGGTTGATAATCGTTTGGGTAATCAGGAAGTTCAAAAGGCTGGTTAGGAAGGTAATAAAAATTGTTATCTCGGTGGTATTCAACATCTGAGTTATCGTTAGCGCCGAAATCACAGGTACCCAATGGGTTATTTTGGCTCCGGTAGTTACGGGCAACATGGTTAGGAACGATATCGATAATAACTTTCATACCATGTTGGTGAGTACGGTTAATTAATGAAATGAACTCATCCAGACGATGAGCTGGATCGTCGGCTAAATCTGGATTGACTGAATAATAATCTTTGATTGCGTAAGGTGAACCGGCTCGTCCTTTCACAACGGCTGGGTGGTCATGATGGATACCGTAGGCCGAGTAATCTCTGACGAGAGCATGGTGAAGAACGCCGGTATACCAAATATGGGTAATTCCTAGATTGCGAATTTCGGCTAGAGCGGTATCGGTAAAATCGCTGAATTTTCCCACACCATTTTCTTCGAGTGTGCCCCAGCGGACGAAATTCTGCTTTTTATTCCCGAAAAGTCGAGTGAATACCTGATAAATCGCTTTTTTTTGTTTCATGGTTTGACTCATGCCTGCAAAACATATCACCCGACAAGTGCCGGGCGAATGAGATTAGTGGGTGAAACGAATAGCAAAGGATTCATAAGGTCTTAACGTTAACGTATCAGACCAAGATTGCTGAAACTCGTAGTTTGAGATCAACACCTCGTGGTGAGCATCGCCTGCGATTGGCAACTGAGAGATTGTTTGTTCAGCATGACTGAAATTACTGACGACCAGAATGCGTTCTCCCTGATATTCACGCCAATAAGCAAAGATAGATTCATGTTCCGCGGCGACGGGGGTGAAAGTACCATACACGATCACAGGGAGCTTTTTACGTAAGGCGATCAGGTGTTGGTAATGATAGAAAATAGAGTTTTGATCGGCTAACGCTTGCTCCACATTAATTTGCATGTAGTTGGGATTCACATCAATCCAAGGACGAGCTGAAGTGAATCCTGCATTTTCACTGTTATTCCACTGCATTGGCGTTCGCGCATTATCACGACTATTTTCGTGAATCGCAGCCATCATCGCGTCATGTGATATTCCAGATTGCGTTTTCACTTTATAAAAGTTCAACGTCTCGATATCGCGGTACTGATCCAAACTATCAAAGGCGACATTGGTCATGCCAATTTCTTCTCCTTGATAAATGTAAGGGGTACCTTTAAGAAAATGGAGCGTAGTAGCAAGCATCTTCGCGGATTCGACTCGATATTGCCCTGTATCTCCGTATTTAGAAACTGCACGAGGTAAGTCATGGTTATTCCAAAACAGAGAATTCCATCCTTGGTCGGCAAGTTCGATCTGCCATTTAGTGAGCACTTGCTTGAATTGGCGTAGATCGAGAGGAATTGGACGCCATTTTTCCCCGTCCTCCCATGTCAAAGTAATATGTTCAAATTGGAAGACCATAGAAAGTTCATGACGTGCGGGATCGCTGTATAATTTCGCGATTTCTGGTGTGGCTCCCCAAGTCTCTCCGACCGTCAGTAGGTTTTTATTTCCGAAAGTCGCGTGGTTCATCTCTTGTAATAGAGTGTGTAAGCGAGGCCCATTACCCGTAATGCCACGATCAATTTCCTTACCAATTAAATCAATCACATCCAGTCTGAATCCACCAATACCTTTATCTATCCACCAGTTCATCATCTGGTGTACTTCCTGTTGTACACGGGGATTTTCCCAGTTCAGATCTGGTTGGCGCGCAGAGAAAAGATGGAAGTAGTATTGTTGGGTTTGCGGATCCCACTGCCAAGCACTGCCCCAAAGATGGATTGCATATCATTCGGTGGGCTACCGTCTGGTTGCGCATCACGCCAAATATAAAAATCTCTGAAAGGGCTGTCTTTGCTGGTACGGGCAGCCTGAAACCAAGGGTGTTCATCAGACGTATGATTGACAACCAAATCCATCACGACCTTGATATTTCGTGCGCGAGCTTCGGTGAGTAAACGCTCCATATCGTGCATATCGCCAAATTCTTCAGCAATCGCTTGATAGTCAGAAATATCATAGCCGTTATCGTCCATCGGTGAACGATAAACAGGTGATAACCACAGAACGTTGACACCAAGAGTCGATAGGTAATCCAGCTTACTAATAATGCCAGGTAGGTCACCGATACCATCATGATTAGAATCGCAAAAGCTACGTGGGTAAATTTGGTATACAACGGCATCATGCCACCATTGTTTATGCATGTCTTTTCTCCGTTACGAAGTGAATGCCTGAACTATAGCGAGAGTAAGAGAAAGTAAAAAATTGATATTTCTCTGAATGATATAGAAAATGGCTATATCATCCGTTTGTAAGGCTCCCTCTGTGTTGAGTATGATTATCTTACGTAGAAAGAATGGATTCTCTCTTTCCTACTGAGGGCTACAGTGTCGTTGGCTATGCGTGTTTGCCTAAATGCATTGTTTGTCATGCCCATAACACGAGTAGACTTAAAGCGTCGCTTAATGCTAGTGAGCTTTGGATAGGGAAATGTGAACTGAAGCAAAACAAGGTGACTGATTCATGCACAAGCACTACCGGTATTTTCTGATGGTTGCTCATCTAGGAAACATAAAACAAGCTGCAGAAAGGCTACATATTACCCAACCTTCTTTGACGGCTGCGATTAAAAAGTTAGAAAGTGATATTGGTTTTACTCTATTTCATCGCCGTTCTAAAGGTGTTGAGTTAACTGAGTACGGTCAACTACTCAAAGAACATGTCCAAGAGCAGCAAGAACAACATAATCATTTATTGCATCGTTTGCAGGATATGCAGCAAAGGGAAAAAGGAAAGTTGAAGCTGGGTACGGGAGATGCTTGGTGGGAACTGTTTGTGCGTGATGCTTTGAACCATTATCTACAAGATGTGGAAGCAAGCTCAATTCACTTAGAGTTTGGGAATAATTTAGCGCTCATGCACCATTTAGTACAAAGTGAAATTGATTTATTTATTGGGCATGAAGTGTACGGGTTGAGTGAGCGATGTAAGGTGAAATTTATCCCATTATTGCAAGATAAAGAGGCCATTTATGTCCGTTCTGGACATCCATTACTCTCTGGGAAGACTCAAACCGAGCTTGACGTCGCACAAGCGGCTTATCCAGTCATACGAGTCACCCCTGATCATCCACGTCATCGTTCGGTCCTTGCAGAACAGCAAATTTCAAAAATGGATACCGTCTTTGCACAAGATGTGGGGCGACAGATTTATCATGTCGATTCATTAGCAGCGAGTTTAGATATCCTCCGTTGTACGGATGCGGTCATGCCGTACAGTAGTAAGATGTACCAGTGGATGGAAGCGCATGATGCGAAGGCGCTTGTTATTAACGCCAAGCAAGTCGGTAATGTAGGCATTTATTACACTTCACTGCTTGGCGATAATGACAAAGTATCGCGCATGATTGATTTTCTGAAGAAATCGTGTGAGTTAAGTGAGTCGACTTAACTCTATGAATCTAAATCGAACCGTGATTTTAAGAAGCAAAAATGGGTGGCGGATCTCCACCCATTTTTTATCGCACATAGTTTCTACGTTGGATGTACAGTACAATTCAACTCATCTTTTAGTTTTGTCCACTATTTATTAGTAGTGGTAAATGCGAGCACTCAGTTAGAGAAACTATGAATATTATCGGAATTGCGATTGGCGCTACCGGATTAACACTGATCCTGATTTTTGTCTGGATGATCGTGTTATCTGTACGACGTAAGCGACTAGAAGCAGAACGCAGAGCGAGAGAAGAGGCGTATCGTAAAGCCTTGGAGCGTAACCGAGAGCAAGAGCGTAAAGAACGTTTGTTTAAGGCTGAATCAGGGCATATCCCGACGATTTTGTTTTTAGCCAAAGAGGCGGAACGTAATAGCTTAAAAGAAGCCTTGTTTTGGTATGAGAAAGCCGCGCATCTTGACAATATTCCAGCCATGTATGGCATTGTGCGTGTTTGTCAGCGAATTCGGGAAGACGTGATTGCCAAGGAGAAAGCCAAGTTTTGGCAAGCTTGTGTACGTGGAATGGAAGGAGATTTAGCCGCCAAATTTGAAACGGGCCTGGCTTGGCTGTATGGGCGAGGCATTGAAGTGAACGTTTCGAAGGGGATTGGTCTTATCCAAGAAGCCGCAGAAGCGAATTTTGTGGATGCGATTTTATTTATGGGTGGATGGTGTGTGTCGAAAGATAACATCGCGCCGACGCCTGCTGATTCAACGTTCTGGTATAGCAAAGCTGCCCATATGGGAAGCCCTGAAGGTATGATGCGGCTTGGGCTGAACTTATTGCATGGTGTGGGTGGGGCGAGCGACTTTCCAATGGCGTGCTACTGGCTTGAACGCTCTTCTGAAAAAGGTCATGCCGAAGCGATGTTCCATGCTGGAGAAGCATGGATTGATCGTGGTGCACATGGTAATGCGATTGCTTATATTTGGTTGTTTCTTTCTGCTTCAATGGGTTATGAACCCGCTAAAAACTTGCGAGATTGGGTTGGCGGAAAGATTGGTGTTGAATCGATCGTCGGCTTGCAAGCATTGGCGAAACCGTTGCAACGTAAACTGGCGGCAGCGACTGTCACTAAGCATTCAATGATCCGAGCGCTGAATAAATTATATAAACGGGAAATTCCAATTCCAACGAAGGGAGATTCAGTTGATGCTTCGGCGGAGCAAGACGCGGATTCACTCATCGAGTTTGAGGAAACGTCATCATTGAGCGATTTTTCGCAAGACGTACAGAGTGAACGGTTAGATTTTTCTCAAAACACAATCGATAAAAGATAGTTAAGAGCTGTTTGAACTGATGAACACCAATAAAAAACGCCCCGATCTTCGGGGCGTTTTTGTAGGCTAAAAATGACGTAACACTTAGAAACCTACAATGTTTTTCGCTTCAAGTTCAGTGAAGTATTTAACGGTTTTCACTTTCAGCTCTTGAGTTGATGGTTCATCACACACGATCACGGCCTTAGGATGCAGTTGCAGTGCTGAAACTGTCCACAGGTGGTTTACGCTACCTTCAACTGCGGCTTGCAGTGCTAACGCTTTGTTATGGCCAGTGACAAGGATCATGATTTCTTTAGCATCCAGTAGAGTGCCTACACCGATAGTCAGAGCATACTTAGGAACTTGGTTGATATCGCCATCGAAGAAACGTGAGTTAGCGATACGAGTATCTTCGGTCAGCGTTTTGATACGAGTACGTGAAGAAAGAGATGATGCAGGTTCGTTGAATGCGATATGACCATCGTTACCAACGCCACCCATGAACAGGTTGATTTTGCCGTAAGACTTGATTTTGTCTTCGTAACGTTGGCACTCCGCTTCGTGGTCTTCGGTATTACCGTTCAATAGATTGATGTTCTCTTCTTGAATATCAATGTGATTGAAGAAGTTGTTGTACATGAATGAACGGTAAGATTCTGGGTGGTCTGCCGCTAGGCCCACATACTCATCCATGTTGAAGGTTACAACGTGTTTGAAGCTTACTTCGCCCGCTTTGTGCAGTTCAATCAGAGCTTTGTAAGTGGCAAGTGGGGTGCCACCCGTTGGCAGACCCAAAACAAAAGGACGCTCAGCGGTTGGTTGAAACTCGTTGATACGCTTAACAATGTGTGCTGCTGCCCATTTACCAACTTGTGCTGCGGCTTTCAGTGGGATAAGTCTCATGTATTGCCCCTAGATGTATATTTATGATGTCTGTTATCCCCTTCCTACCTGAAGCTACTTAGCTATAAACAAGTAGTATGGGTATATGTTAATTTGCATTATAAAATAAGTGGTTCAAGACTGCTATTGTTTTAGGTCAAAAAATTATAGTGTTGCTAAAAACGAGCAGGCTGTAGACCTAGGCTGAGGGTATATTCAGCAACCTGTACAGTTAAATACCTTATTCTGTCTGTGAAAATAAAGCAAAGCGACAAAAAATTTATGGACAAAATTAAGTGGAAATTTGAGCTAACGCAGACAACAAACTGGCAAGCGAGCGTTTCACTATCAATACTGAATAAGGGTAAATGTCGAGGAACGAGATCATGAAAAATGAACTAGAACCGAGCAAAGTGTTGTCAGCGTATGAGATGGTTATGGAAAATGGCTCTCCCACAGAATTTGGCAAAATTTATGAGGGGATTGAAGCGTACGCAGATTACGATGGCTATAACATTTTCATGCGCGGTAATGGTGTTGAGCTAAAAATTGGCTTCCACAATACCTACCATTTGGCCTATGAGCAGGAGCACTTACGTGACAGTTTCCTGAAAAAGCTGAGCATGTTGGCGAAATAAAGCAGGATACCTTTCTTACCTGACGTTTTAAGTCACTTGGATATGTGCTGATTAGTCTTCTTAAAAAAGCCCTGAGCAGTGTTCTGCTTCAGGGCTTTGGAGAAAGATACTGTTGTATCGAGTGAGTTAGTGGCGCAGAGACTCAATCAAGTATTTGAGGGTTGGCTCTGGCTCACTGCCTAAATCATCAAATCGAAATTGTGGTTTGATTAACCACCCACGTTCTACCAATTCATCAATCAAATCGAGATATTGATAGCTGCATTTGCCAACCAGTAGATTATCTAGGCTGCGTTTTTGTGCTTGCTGCAAGGTGTTGATGAACCCCTCTAGATAGAGGTGGTCTTTAGTAAAACCCCCACCACGGTAGACTCGTGTCGTCGTCACAAACGCGGTATCGCGATCCACACCATAGTCTTCAGTAAGATGACTAAAGGTTTGGTAGAAGTTGTGCTCTTTGAGCATCGAATCCACCGCTAATACTCGCGTAGCTAAGGTTTTCAGTCGCTCATGCGACATATAACCGGCTTTGTACTCCGCTAAAATGGCCAAGCCTTCTTGTGATTCCGTTGCCCCTGGTAGGCCAATGGAAAATACTCGTAGAGGCTGCATCCGACCATTGAACGTGGTAGCCAAGTGCACTCCAATTTCATGCTGAATAAGGCGTTGTATTTCGGCATGTGAATACATCACTTTGCTGTTGAGATACAAGGTTGGTGGCTTCTTGCCGCTCACCATCGCGCGTGCGGCTAGAGAGGCCGTTGGGGTGATATGGCAGTGCATGCCCCATTCCTGCGCTTTTTTTAGCATGATCTCTGCGGCTTGGTCTGCGTTATACAGTTGACCTTTATCTTCGGGGAGTGTTTTGGCATACAGCAGAAATTTGGCATTTTCTATTGCTGTTCGATTCGGTCGACCATAAAAGCGCAGCGAGTTGTACAAGAAAGACTCTTGACCGATGCTAGTCAGTAGGTCGATCTTTTCGCTCAGCTTATCCACCATGGAGCTGTATAGCTGCTTTAAGTCAGGATCGGAAATAGTCTCTATCGGCAGTTGATACAGTTGCTGTTTAAATTCATTGGCGTTGATCGGCAGCTGTTTGTAGCGAAACTCGGGTTTGTAGCGGCTAGGTGCCGCTTCAAAACGCTTCTGCTCAATATTGATATTGGTTGGGTTGACGTACTTGAGCGTTTCAACTTTGCGAGTCAGTTTGGATAGCGCATCATCAATACTCAAAATCGCGGGCTCGATGGATGAGCCAAGCATTTTGGCTTTGCTGATCCGGCGGCGATTATGTCGGCGCTGAAAATACGCGCTGGTTTGACTGAGTGCACCTTTGAGGCCACTGCATAGCGCATTCAATACTAAGGGATAAACTGTGCCGGTATCTTCTTCCATAAAGACTTTTTTCACTTCGGTCGGTAATACCAAAGTGCGGTCAAAATGGGCGTTAGTATGAGCGATCAGATAGCCACGGCCTTCAAATACTGCGTTGATCTCGGTTTTATTTTCGATATGGGGCAGCTGTATTTTGCTCAATTCAGCACAGAAACGCTTGACCACTGATCCCCAACGTTGCATATCAATTTGTGCCGTACCTACGTTAAACACTGGAGTGGGTTTATCACCCAGCTGTTTATAGTTGTAAGCGTACATATCAAACACAATCACCATGCCATGCATCGCTTCAAGTTTGCGGATCAGGGCTTCATAGAGTTGGTAAAACTCACTGTGCTTACGATGGCTTTCGGTACGCTGTTTATCACTCAACGGACGATTCCACGCCGATTTATAGCGGGTACTGAGGGTTTTCGCGCGGTTTAAATCGTATTCGAAGCGAGAGTCAAGACCACATAAGGTGATGGGTTGAGAGGCGATAAATTGATCAGTGTATGGCGCTTCTTCAAGATTGCGTTCAGTTTTACTGAGCTGACACTGCTTGAGCAGGTCATCACGCAAACGGCTTCCTGCATGGATGGCGGTACACACCACAGGAAGATAATTTTCTATCTTGATGAAACAGCCAGCGGATTCGAGTTCTCCCGCAAAAGGCTGCTCTCGCTGGATGAGCGATAACATCTCTTCAAGAGAATAAAGAGTAGAAACTGGGTTGGGCATCTTTCCCCAAAAAGGGACGTAAAAAATCACGTCCATCCATGCCAGATGGGCTACAAATGAGTCATGTAGCCCGCAGGAGGGATTAATCTTCCTCAGTCAAGCTTGGCTCATCATCGGTGTAATCTTCAACACCATCTGGCTTGTTGCGGCCATTCAGCGTATGGAAACGCTTGCGACCACGTGCCAAACGGGTGTATTTCAACCAAGCTTTTTCTAACTTGCTCTCTGCCAATTCTGGGTTTTCCAGCGCTTTTAAAAAATGCGCTTCTTCCGCATTTTCGGGCTGTAACTCACCACTTTCCAAACTGAGCATAGTGTCGCCGTACTGAGTTAGGATATTCTCTTCTGCCAGAGTAAAATCTCCAGACTTAGCAAAGCCTCTTGGGAACTTCTTAGTATCGAAAAAACGTTTTTTTCCTTGACGAAATGCTGTCTCAGACATGTCAACCTCGTGTGAATATGTTCAACCACCGTGTAACCGTGGGTTACGGCGAAAGTTAGGCGTAATCTTCGGAAAAGAAAAACAAAAATTTTTTATCGTCATAATACTTCTTACTTGTTAATCTTCACGGGTAACATCAGAGGAAACTATATGGACGTAAAAGTCTTTCGCACCTTTCTTGAACTGGCCAAAGTACGCCACTTTGGTCGTGCTGCTGAAAATCTGTATTTAACTCAGGCGGCGGTGAGCGCACGCATTAAACAGCTTGAAAACCACTTCGATGCTCAGCTGTTTACCCGTGATCGAAACAACATCAAATTAACCTCTGCGGGCGAGCGTTTGGTGGGGTATGCCGAAGTCATGGTGGCGACGCTACAACAGGCGAAATTTGAATTATCGCTTGAAAGCGGTAAAGCGTTGCAGCTCACGTTGGGCGGTACGCCAAACATTTGGGATGCGTATTTACAGCATTGTTTAAGCCGGATCACCGACACGTTTGAAGGTTACGGTTTTTTGGCGGAAGTGATGGGGCGAGAGCAACTGAATCGCGGCTTGCTTGAGCGAACCTTAGATATGGCCTTTGCACTGGATCCGATTAAGGCAGAAGAACTGCAGTGCAAAAAAGTGGCCGATTTGGTTCTGGTTCTGGTTTCCACTCGTCCTGACGATGCCGATAGTGTATTTGAAAATCGCTATGTTTATGTTGATTGGGGCGCACGCTTTGCCTCAGAACATACGGATCGCCACCCTAAAGCGCCTGCGCCATTTTTGAGAACTTCGACCGCGAGAATTGCGCTCGATTTCATTCTTGAGAAAGGAGGAAGTGCCTACTTACCGCAAACCATGGTGCAACCTATGCTTGAATCTGGGCTGTTGTATCAAGTGTCTGAGGTCAATGAGTGGCAACGTCCTTTGTACCTGAGCTATCGCAAAAATAGCTCATCAATAGAAGCGATTGTTCAAGTTGAGAAGCTAATGAAGACGCTCGACCCGCTGTTAACGGTACGAACGCTGGATAAGTCTATCTAGAACCGATGTTTTTCATCATCGAGGTGCGGTTTGAAAGAAAAAGAGAGAATCGATAGAAACGATTCCCTCTTTTTCATGCTCAGGAAGAGGCGATTAACGTTGTGCTAACCAGTTATCCACGCTTAAACGGCCTGCACCTGAGATAAGTAGAGAAACTGAGCCAGCGAGAAGCGCCAAGCCAAATTCGTAACCGCCATTAGCTAAGAACAAGCCACTACTGAAATGCACACTGAAGATGGCGACTAACATAGTCACTGACAGTACTAGAGCGGCTGGTCGAGTCAGTAGGCCTAGCAAAATCGCCAAACCACCGAAGAACTCGCCACTACCCGCTAAGAAAGCCATCGCAACGCCAGGTTCTAAACCAATCGATGCCATCCATTGACCAGTGCCTTCTAAGCCGTAACCACCGAACCAACCAAACAATTTCTGTGCACCGTGCGCCATAAAAATGATGGCTAAAGGAAGACGCAACGCGAGTGGAGCCCAAGAACTTGGTGAAGTTAAAACGGTTTTCAATACAGTACGCATGATTAAATCCTATAGTGTTGCCCATTCTGCTGAAAGTCGCTAACGAGCAATTGGGTTGAAATTTTTGAATGACCAAAATGGTCTGTATGGTTGATGGAATGAAGTTTATTGGATGATGATTGGCAATATAATCAGGGGAGGCTGATGTTCTTGTTCAAAATTATTGAAGGAACTTTTGGGTAAGATCTCGGCATTGAGTTCCGAAAATGGCTAGCGTAGTCAGCAAAAGCCCGTAGACTTTGAATAAGAAAGCACAGGGAGAGCGCACCATGGCATTGTCAAATTCGTTTAATACCGAAGAATATCAAAGAGCTAGGATGAGTCGTGATCCACGTTTTGATGGGCATTTTTTTGTCGCAGTGAAAACCACGGGTATTTTTTGTCGCCCGATATGCCCCGCCAATCTGCCGAAAGAAGAGAATGTGGAGTATTTCACCACCCAAGCTCAGGCGGTTTCGGCAGGGTACCGACCTTGCTTGCGTTGCCGTCCGGAAAGTGCGCCGCATTCGTGGGCTTGGAAGGGGGCAGAAACCACGTTTTTACGGGCTTTGAAGCTGATTGAGCAAGGGGAGTTACAGGGAAATTTGGATGCGTTAGCTTCTCGATTAGGGATCAGTGATCGCTATTTACGGCAGTTATTTCAGCGCCATTTAGGGATGCCACCTAAACAATACGCCCAGATCCAACAATTGATGTTTGCCAAGCAGCTGCTGCATTCGAGCCGAATGTCCGTGACCGAAGTGGCTTATGCCAGTGGGTTTCAAAGCACTCGACGTTTTAATGATGCCTTTCAAAAGCTGTTCCGTTTAACGCCAACGCAAGTTCGGCGTGAACGGGCCAACTTACCGTCACGTAACCAACTCACCTTAGGGTTTCGTGGTCCCTTTGACTGGATGCATATGTTGGATTTTTATCGCCTGCGGGCGATTGACGGTATAGAGCGTGTTGATGAACAAAGTTACCAACGTCATTTTGTATTGGGTGAAGGTAAAGGCTGGTTTAAAGCAAGCCGAGAAGAATCCCACTTACAGATTGAGTTCGAAATGGAGCATTTGAGTGATTTGCGCCATTTGGTTGCGCGGTTGCGGCGAATGTTTGATCTGGATGCCGATCTGATTACGATAGAATCGCAACTTGAGCAGGTTGCACCCGGGTTAGTGCTGCGTTCAGGGATCCGCATTCCCGGTGTTTGGAATGCGTGGGAGGCGGGCGTTCGTGCGGTACTTGGGCAGCAGGTTTCGGTGAAAGCGGCGATTGGGCAACTCAACTTATTGGTGTCTCAACTGACCGGCGGGGAAGGAACTGCTCGCTATTTCCCGACTCCTCACCAAGTTCAAGCACATGATTTAAGCTTTTTACGAATGCCAGAACGCCGCAAACAGACGCTAAAACGTTTGGCGGAGTATGTTGTTCAACACCCTCTCGACTCTCCATCGCACTGGTTATCACTTAGTGGAATTGGACCATGGACCGTCGATTACGCTTTGTTGCGTGGTGAATCGCAGAGTGACCGTTTTTTAATGGGGGACTTGGTGGTCAAAAAAGCACGGGTACCATTTCCGCAGTTAACGCCTGAATCTGTTGCCCCTTGGGGGAGCTATGCCACTTTCCATTGTTGGAGCCATTAAATGACCCACTTTACTTACTATGAATCTGTCCTTGGACGCGTAACACTACAAGCCAATCAACAGGGATTGCTTGGAGTATGGTTTACCACCCAAACCACTCAACCTGAGCATTTAGGCACCTATACGGAAGAATGTCCTATACTTAACAACGCGATACAACAATTGGATGAGTATTTTTCAGGTCAGCGTACTCAATTTGAGTTGCCCCTTGCTGCCAATGGTACGGCGTTTCAGCAATCGGTTTGGCACGCACTATGCAAGATTCCTTATGGAGAAAGCTGGAGTTATCAGCAGTTAGCAGAAGCGATCGGTAATCCTAAGGCGGTGAGAGCGGTTGGGCTTGCGAATGGTAAAAACCCAATTTCGATCATTGTTCCTTGTCATCGAGTCGTTGGCAAAAGTGGCAAACTGATCGGCTATGCTGGCGGTTTAGAGCGTAAAGCCTTTCTGCTGGAATTGGAGCAGCGAAAGTAAGGATAACTTTATGAACTGGGTGAAATTACAACGAGTCTTCCTCATGGTGAGCGTGGTGCTACTTGGAGGGTGTTTCCAAGAAAAATTGGAAAACTTTGTTAATCGAGAGACATTAGCTTTCAATGGCTTATTCGATAATCCACACAATCAAGACATATTGGAGTTTCGCCAAGGGGTGGTGTATATCCATTCTGCCCAGCAAAAATGGGAGCGTCCTTTTTCCGTGGAAGGGAATACATTACGTATCCAAATACGAAATAATTCTAAAGAAAAACGAGACGACTTGTTAATGACGATACATGGTGGTGGTGAAGTGCTGACGTGTAATGCTTGCGCCATGGTTCATCTCAGCAATAATTGGGTCAAAGTTAACGCAGAACCCCAAAGCACTCAATCGTCTGAGACAAAATAAGCCCGCTCAACGCGGGCTTAGGCATGATAGATAAATCCCTACATTCACCTACCTATAACGCGTTACCACAAGCCGATCACTTTCCACCATGCTCCACCGATGAAGAAGAAAATCGGGATGACGATAAGGGTGAACACAAAGCCAATCTTCCACCACTGTTTAAGGCTATGAAATCCGGCACCAAACAAGATCGGAGCAGGTCCTGAAGAGTAGTGCGTGGTTGACATGTACAAGTTGCTGAAAATACCAAGCACAATCGCCGCTAACATGGCAGGAGCACCGGCCGCAATCGCGATAGCAAGGAAGGCAGAATACATTGCACTGATATGTGCCATCGCACTTGCCATGAGGTAGTGACTGTAGAAATAGACCAGAAGCAAGATGCCTAAAGTGGCAATCCAACCGTAACCGGCGAGCGACTCACCAATCATGCTACCAAACCATGAGATAAATCCGAGCTTGTTCAGTTCACCCGCCATCATCACTAATACGGCAAACCAAGTGATGGTGTGCCAGGCTTCTTTCTCGCCTAATACGGCATCCCACGTGATGGCTTTAGTTAACAATAAGAACAACATACCCATCAACGCAGTCACGGTTGCGTGGATGCCTAATGTCGGTCCTAAAACCCAAAGCGTTACCATGCCAAGGAAAGTGATGCACACCATCCATTCATCACGACTCATTTTGCCCATATCGGCGAGGTTCTTGCTCGCGATGGTGCGCATTTCAGGGGTTTTCTTCAGCTCGGGTGGGAAAAAGGTATACATAGCTAATGGGATCACGAATAAGCAAACTAACCCTGGGACAATCGCGGCTAAAGCCCAGCCGCCCCAAGTGATAGTGACACCTTGCTCGGCAGCAAATTTTGCGGCGAGAGGATTGCCCGCCATTGACGTTAAGAACATGGCACAGGTGATCGCATTGCATTGGAAAATACATTGCACCAGAAAGGCGCCGATACGGTTTTGCGTTCCTTTTTCGGGATCGGAATCGTAGGCGGCGGCAACCGAACGAAACAGTGGCGCAATAATACCACCACAGCGAGCCGTGGTACTGGGGGTTGCGGGAGCGAACAGCAAATCAGTTAACACTAAGCCGTAAGCTAACCCAAGCGAGTTGTGGCCGAGCTTGGAGATAAACCAGTAACCGACTCGGCGACCAAAACCGGTACTGATAAAGCCTCGTGAAATAAAGAAAGCAGCGGCGATCATCCAAATGGTGGGATCGGAGAAGCCAGACAGTGCCGCTTTGATCGGTAAAATCCCGAGAAGCACCGTAGCGCATAGCCCCATCAATGCCATGGCACCAAGGGGTAACGGGGCGAGAATTAAACTAAGAACCGTGGTAATAAACACGATCATCATTTGCCATGCTTTTGGTTCAAGCCCATCGGGGACAGGCATAAACCACAAAAGCCCACCAAATGCGAGTAGGGCGAGTAGCTTTAGGTTACTTGATGAGAACATATACACCTCCAATGTTTTTTACTAACTTAGCGGGAGTGGGGGAAGAAATGCTGAGTCAAATCAAGTTTTACCGTGCCTGTTTCCGCGCCATTTAAGCCTTGAGGGTGAGTGCAAAACCGCCTTGCAAAACCGCTGAGATTAAAGCGGTTAAAACCATTAAATTCATAAAATTCATCAACGCGATCTCAATCATGTTTCTGGGCTTCCGCTGCTTTTTCTCGGGCGCATTACCGTATGCTTGGCCTAATTGTGCCGAGGACGACAAACATGCCCAGCCGAATGATTCCCCGAACATTCACTCAACAACTAACAGTATTATTTTGCGCGGCCTTTGCCGCCGGTGCTGCTGTGTGGTGGGGGGTCAGCGCCGATAAAATTCAGCGTTTAATGACTCATCAAATTGCACTCAGAGCTCAAGTACAAGCAGTGCAGCTAGCTAAGTTTCCGGATTTAATTCAAGCGGTAGAAGTAGGGGATGCACAACAAGTCAGCCAGTTAGTTGCGTCGTTGCAAAGCGCAACTGATGCCGATTTTATTACCGTAAGCGATCGGAGTGGGATTCGGTTAGCTCACCCGATTGCGGCACGCATTGGTTTACCCGTGGTGGGGGATGACATTCGTCCCGCTTTAGAGGAAGGCAAATCCTACCTTTCTTACAGTGTGGGTTCGATGGGGCCATCACTGCGCTATATTTCGCCGATTCGCGCTACAAATGGTGCAGTGATTGGCATGATCAAAGTGGGTTATTTGTTAGATACGGTCGCCGTTTGGCAAAATGAGAAGCTGCAACCGCTACTGTTGATGGGGGGGCTCACGTTACTGCTGGCGACGCTGATTTCTCGTGCTTTTGCAAAGTTAGTGCGTCGGCAAATGCAAGATCGCGAGCCTTGGCAATTGGCTCAATCACTCATCACTTATGAAGGAGTGATTCAAGCGACTCATGAGGGCTTAGTGGCACTCAATCAGCAAGGTGAAATCTACCTCATCAACGACTCTGCCAAGCAGTTACTTGGTGCAGAACCCGAACAGCAAGGCTTAATTGCACAGTGGTTACAAGGGGTTACCGAACAGGCGCAATGCGAGAAATACATTGACTGTCTGGCCTGTTTGAATGGTCAATCGTTAGTGGTGAGCCGCGTTCCTTTACTCGGTAAACAAGGCTCTGCGGGAGCCGTGTACAGTTTGCGTGCGCACAGTGAGATCCAAGCCTTAGCTGAACGGCTACAGCAAGTGGATCACTACGTTGACAGTGTCAGGATTGCACGGCATGAGTATCGCAATAAGCTCTCCACGCTCGCGGGGTTACTGCAATTGCAGCAGTATGATCAAGCTCTGCACTATGTTTTGCAGCAGAGCCATTTGAATCAAGTTCAACTGGACGCTTTACATCATCTGCATATCTGGCCACAACTGGCTGCAATCTTGATGGGAAAATGGAGCAAAGCTCAAGAATGGCATATTCCGTTGGATTACCAAGATGTGGAGAGTGTTTCCTCATTGGGCATGAGCGAAGAATCCTTCTGCACCGTGATCGGTAACCTGATTGATAACAGCTTAGAGGCCGTGCGCGGCATGCCATCGCCTTGGGTTCGGGTGTTCTTACACCAGAATGAACATGAACTCTGTCTGCGGGTTAGCAATAATGGCCCGATGATTACCCAGCCTTTAGACGAACTTTGTCGCCCCGGTGTCACCAGTAAGCAAGATGAGGGCGAACATGGATTGGGTCTGTATTTGGTTCAGTCGTTAGTTCACCGTGCTCAAGGACACTTAGAGCTGGACAGTGATGAACAAGAAACGACATTTAGCCTTTATTTTTCAAAGGAGTGATGATGCTGAGTGTGATTATCGTTGAAGATGATCCGCAAATTGGTGGATTACATGCCCAGTTTGTACAACAAGATAGTCGATTTAAGGTGCTGGCTGTTGTCTCTACGTTAGCGGATGCACAACAGATGGTAGCGTGGGCTAAGCCCGATTTACTTATCGTAGATAACTATCTGCCTGATGGGCTCGGCATTGAGCTGGTGAGAAGATTGATTGATGTGCAGCCTCGACCGGAATGCATTTTGGTGACGGCTGCTTGTGATCTGGAAACGGCGCAACAAGCGTATCGGTTCGGGGCTTTTGATTATTTAGTCAAGCCCGTCGACTACCGGAGATTGAGTGAGAGTTTGCAGCGTTTTTATCGTCTTCAGCGGCCAGATGCGTCACCTAAGGCGGTGCGTCAGCAGGATTTGGATGCGCTCTTTCATCCGCAACGAGGAAAACCCAATTCAACGATTGATGACTTTACCCTTGAGCAGATGCTGGAACATTTCCCCCATCCACATGTTGAGCATACGGCTGACTCTATGGCCTTACAGCTTGGCATCAGTAAAAGCACCGCGCGACGTTATCTTGATAGTGCCGTTGAAGCCGGAGACATTCTCGCTTATCTAGAGCATGGTAAGGTGGGGCGACCGACTCGGGTTTATCGTCGCCCTCATCTCAATGAAATCGGTCGTTAGGTAAAAAGGTGATTGTTGATCAGTAAGTGCAGCACAATGCTGATCACATAACCCAGCAAAATAACCGGTGTCCATTTCAAGTGGCTGACAAAGGTATATTTCCCGTGTGCCGCCCCCATCAGAGCGACCCCTGCGGCGGAGCCAATGGAGAGTAAACTACCACCAATGCCCGCAGTGAGGGTGACCAATAACCAGTTACCGACAGACATCTCCGGCTGCATTGACAAGACGGCAAACATCACCGGAATGTTATCCACGACGGAGGAAAGTAACCCGACGAGCACGTTCGCCCAGATCGGATTCCATTCGGTGTAGATGATTTGTGATACCAAGCCTAAATAGCCAAGCAGACTTAAACCACCGACACACATTACCACACCGTAGAAAAATAGCAGCGTATCCCATTCTGCATGAGAAATGCTTTTAAATACGTCGAATGGCACTACAGAGCCAATTCGTTTGAGTGCGGCTTCATCTTTTTTCGCCATCGCTTGCGCGGTTTTCTTCGCCAGTGAGCGTGCAAGGGTTTTGGTTAAATAGAATCCAAAGAGCTGTAAATAAGCGAGCCCCATCATCATCCCCATCACGGGTGGAAAGTGGAAAAAACCGTGGAAGCTGACGGCAGATATGATGGTACAGATAAACAGTAAGACAATCCGTCGGGCTCCTCGTTTGAGTTCAACCACCTCTTGCGCTCCGGCCGGCGCTTGATTGGGAATGAACAGCGACATGATAAACGCAGGCACCAGATAGTTAGCCAACGAGGGGATGAATAGATCCATAAACTCAAGAAAGCTCACGTGACCAGCTTGCCAAACCATCAAGGTTGTGATGTCCCCAAATGGGCTGAATGCGCCGCCAGCATTGGCCGCCACGACAATGTTGATGCAGGCTAAACTGACAAAACGTTGGTTATCTCCGCCTACTTTGAGTACCACGGCACACATCAACAGAGCCGTGGTGAGGTTATCGGCAATCGGTGAAATGAAAAATGCAAGCCAACCGGTTATCCAAAACAGAGTGTGAAAGTTAAAGCCTTTATTAATCATCCACGCTTTAAGGGCATCGAATAAGCGGCGTTCCTCCATCGCACTGATGTAAGTCATCGCGACTAATAAAAACAGCAACAGCTCGGCGTATTCCAGCAAATTATGCTCTAACGCTTCTCGGGCCACTTCTGTCGCTCCGGTTTGCTGATAAACATAACCTATCATCGCCCAGATTAGACCAGCAGCGAGCAGCACGGGCTTGGATTTACGCAGTTTGAGGTACTCTTCGAACATCACCAAGCCGTAGGCAAACGCAAAAATGAGGAGTGCGGCATAACCCACATTGGAATGCGTTAAATCTAAGGCAGGTTCACTGGTCGTTGAGGCAAAACTGTGTGGCGAAAAAAGTATCAAACTAAGTAGTGCTATCCGACCCGTCATAACAAAGCTCCTTCTGAGATTTCCGGTTGACTGGAAGCCATTTGGGTGTGAGCGGCACAGCGTTACCTCAGTGGACAGCGGACGCTAGGACTGAGAAGGAAAGCACTGACCGTGACCTGCAACTTCAAGTTGTTGGGGTGATGGGGGAAAGTTAATAAAAAGAGTAGCCCTATGCGAAATAGGAAGTTGTGACATAGCTTAGAAATGGTTGTTTATTAATCAAATTTTCTGTATGTGCGACTCACGACACGCTATGAAGTTGTTGTGTTTCATTCGTGCAGTGAAATGTTTTGTAGGTGTTTCTTCGTGAGGTGAATTAATGGACTATGCTTTTTATGCTCTATTTCACAAAATAATATTTTATTTTTCATTGTGAGATTAGTTTCATCTTCTCATTGACCTTGATCATCACCTCTAGCACGAAATAAGTGCACCATCGCGCCAACCTGTTTCCAATTTTATAGAGGTAATTATGAGTCAACCGACAACGCTGGAGCGAAAAGTGACATGGGGGTGCTACGTTGCGTTAGCGTTCGCCGTGGTCTTTTTCTCTGGTTTACTGCAGTCCAACCAGTGGTACGGTGTATTTGATTTCACCACGTTAAACGGTGCATTTGGTAAGGTGGCTTACAACGTGAGTGAAACGGCCGATGGCCTGCAAGTGACCACCACCTCTTTGCGTGGTCAAGGTGGTAGCGGTGCACGTGATGGTTTTCTTTTCGCACTGACCTTAATCCCTACGGTGATGTTTGCGCTAGGCATGATCAATGTGCTTGAACATTACGGCGCATTAGACGCAGCCCGTAAACTGCTGACTCCTTTGTTGCGTCCAATCATGGGTGTTCCGGGTAACACGGGTTTAGCATTAATTGCATCGCTACAAAGTACCGATGCCGGTGCCGCGATGACTCGCCAGCTCAAAGACGAAGGTCATATGACTAAGCGTGAGGCGGATGTGTTTACCATGTTCCAGTTCTCGGCTGGGGCAACTATCGTGAACTTCTTCTCTTCTGGCGCGGTGCTATTTACGCTCACGCTGGCAGATGGTTCCGCTGCGGTGACTTCTTCAATCGGTCTTGCCGTTGCCGTGATGTTTATCTTCAAAATTGTCGGTGCCAACCTTTTCCGCATCTACCTAAATCTGACCGAAGGTAAAGAATCATCTAACCCAGAAGCACAACAAGAGGAAGCGGTAAAATGAGTGAAGTGAAAGCGAAAAAGCCAATGGTGACTGATATCTTCGTCGAAGGGGCGAAGAAAGGTTGGGTGATTGCCACAACTTCAACGGTGCCAAATGTGTTGATGGCATTCGTGATCATCAAAGCACTGCAAATTACCGGTGCGTTGGAACTTATGGGTACGGTATTTTCCCCTGTGATGGCGATTTTTGGTTTGCCAGGTGAAGCGGCGGCGGTGCTGATTGGTGCATGGATGTCGATGGGTGGTGCGGTCGGCGTTGTCATCACGCTGTTTGACCAAGGCATTTTGAACGGTACTCATATTGCGATTTTGGCTCCTGCAATCTATTTGATGGGATCACAAGTGCAGTACATTGGCCGTATTCTTGGCCCAATTGGTACGGAAGGTCGCTACATCCCAGTGATGATCGGCATTTCAGTATTGAATGCCTTTGGGGCAATGTGGGTGATGAACCTGTTTTTGTAATTCACGACATTGTTATGCAAAAGGCCTCGCAAAATGCGAGGCCTATTTCTTATCATCCCTAAACCACTGCTTTTAGTGGTGGTGATTGCTTACGCTTGTGATAGATGTACCGCTTCTTCTTTCTCACCTGCTTTGGGGTCAGAGAAACGAGCTTCATCAAAAGCGTTTTCTGATTTCGCCACAATACAAGATACGCACGCATCCCCAGTAATGTTAACGGCGGTGCGGATCATATCGAGTAGGCGGTCGACACCCATAATCAGTGCAATCCCTTCCAGTGGTAGACCCACTTGGTTCAGTACCATCGCTAGCATGACTAAGCCGACCCCAGGAACGCCTGCTGTACCGACAGAGGCGAGCGTGGCCGTCAGGATCACCATCAGGTAATCAGTCATGGTGAGGTCGATATTAAAAGCTTGGGCGATAAATGCAGTCGCGACACCTTGCATGATCGCGGTACCATCCATGTTGACAGTAGCACCGAGTGGTACGGTGAAAGAAGCCACTTTGTTGTCAACACCTAAACGGTTTTTCACCGTTTCCATGGTGATAGGAATGGTGGCATTGGATGATGCGGTCGAAAACGCAAACATGATGGCATCTTCCATTTTACGGAAGAACACCAACGGGCTTAGACCTGCGAAGGTTTTCAGCATCAAGCCGTAAGTGATAAAAGCATGCAGCAATAACGTACCTGCCAGCACCACGAAGTATTCGGCCAGATTCAAAATGGCGCCAAGGCCAAGACCGGTAAACAATTTCGCCATGAGGAAAAATACACCGTATGGCGCAAGGTGCATCAGCATCGCAACCAGCTTCATGATCACTTCATTCAGATCACTGAATACTTGAGCAATGCGTTCACCCGGTTTGCCTGCGGCACTGATAGCGACACCAAACAACACAGCAAAGATGATGATCTGCAAGGTATTGCCTTGCGCCATTGCACTGATCGGGTTGGTTGGGAACATATCCACAATCACTTTGCCCAGTGAGGGCGCTTCCGCCGAGGTAAAATTGCTGGCGGCAGTGAGATCAGCGCCGGCTCCGGGTTGGAATAGGCTACCCATGGTTAGGGCTAACGTGATCGCAATTGCGGTTGTTGCAAGGTAGAAGCCTAAAGTTTTGCTACCCATGCGTCCCAAGGTCGAGAGATCTTTCAGTGAGCTGGTACCACAGACTAGGGAAACAAACACCAGTGGTACGACTAACATTTTCAAGCTGGCGATAAAAATCTTTCCGCCAACATCAAACAGTCCATTAACGATATATGCGTCTACAAATCCATTTCCTGCAAACAGGGCGCGAATCGCAAATCCAGTCAAAATACCGGCTACCATACCAAGAATAACCTTGGCGGTGAGCGATAACGGTTTTTTGGTATTCATCCAGAACACTCCTTATAGTTTTTTCGCTCTGACATCATTGCAAAGCGAGCGGGAGGTTAGCAGGGGTAAAGAAAAACTCGAAAATAAAAAGTAAATCATGCCACTTCATTGTGATCTTTATCACTTAAACTGTGGCTGGAGCTCACTTTTGGTAACAAAGTTTTAGCCTTAAATGTTGTCTTTTGCATCAAATGCAACATATAAGTTTGGATATGCAACAAAAAAAGCCATTCTCATCGAATGAAAATGGCTGAATGTTCTAAGGTGAATACGTTTGAAATTAATGCGGAAGTAGGGCTTTTCGCAGAGAAAAACCGGTTACCAACATCGTTCCGGTGAGAACTAATAGCGTGCCAAAGAAAGTATTTAGACCGATAGACTCATCAAGGATCCAATAGCCCCAGAGAATGCCAAACACTGGGATCAAAAACGTCACCGATAACGTTGATGCCGCCCCGATCGCTTTGACTAAGCGGAAATAGATTAAATACGCCAACCCAGTGCAGATGACCCCCAATAGCACGACTGCTCCCCATTCCAAACTCGAAGGTTGGGCGCGTAACGGGATAAACCACATCAGCGGAGCCACCCACAAGCAGGCGGCCCACATGCTGCCATGCGCATTTTCAAAAGCGGTAATTTGTGGCGCATGCTTGGTGTAATTGGTGGCTAAGCCGTAACTGCCGGCGGCCAGCGCTGCACAAATGACCGGTAGTGTGGCTTGTTGACCGATGGCGGCGACATCCCAACCGACAATGACCGCGACTCCCATCACACCGCAAACTAGCCCAGCTAAAGCTTTGCGCGTCAATGGCGTGCCATGCCAAAAAAAGCCAATTACCGCTCCCCAGATGGGAGCCGTTGAATTGAGAATGGAGAGCGTGGACACATTCAGCGTGAGTGCGGCATAAGCAAAAAATAAAAACGGTACGGCCGTGTTGACCAAACCTAATATCATGAAATGCCGCCAATGTTGGCGCACTGGGAGCGACTTTTTCAACAGCAGGGAAACCAAAAGCAAACTGAGTGCCGCAAACCCGACGCGGGCTTCAATCAGATAAGCGGGGCCAAAACTGTGTGCGGCAATGCGCATAAAAAGAAATGATCCTCCCCATATTGCAGCCAAACACAAAAGTTGCAGAAGGTGCACGAACGACATACTTATCCCCTTTTCTGATTGAGAGCATGTAATCTCAACCACAAACTCAAAATATGCAATCGACAAATAGAATCGAGTTCCGGAAGTGGCGAGAAAGTGGATGTTAATTTATTAATCATCCGCTTTTTATCGTTTCTGAGAAGATAGAGTGGCAGGGCATGGTGGCGTTGATCGGCTAAGCTAGCCAGAAAGTGAGGTTGCTGCCAGTGTTCCGTTTTTCTATTTACTAGCGATGCCCACTCTGCGAACCGAATCACGGTTTGTTGGGGTGTTACTTCATAGATTGATTTTTTGCTGCTCCAAATAAGGAATCATCATTATGAATAAATCGCTACTCACACTCGCTATCACCAGCGTTATGGCTTTTTCCTTACCTTGCTCGGTCATCGCGAAGGAAAAGGTGGTGCAACCGAGTGTTGAATACAGTCAGTTTGTCACTCAGCGGCAAGTGGTCGATCAACTTTTACAAGATGCATTGATAGCCTTTAAGTCTCCGGCGCGAGTCTCCCATGCGGGTTTTACCGCTAAAATGCCAAGCAATATGGAGATAGTCACTCAAAGGCTGTTAGAGGCTTATCAACTGGAGCCGTATCGTACAGACTTGCTGATCTCGGCGGCTAACGCGCAAATTTATAATAAGAATGTTGATCAAGCGATCGAGTTGTTTAACCAAGCGTTGAGTGTGGCTCCAGATGATGTTGATGTACACAGCTACCTTGCGGTATGGCAAAAGTTCAAAGGTAACGAAGTCGCTTACCAACAACACATGAAAGCCGTAGAATCGTTGAATCTTGGCCGAGCCGCTGATCTGCAACACATCATTGAAACGGTTGATCGGATTATCGCCACGCCTCTGAAAGCCGAAGCCACACAAAAACTGGGGCAAGATGGTGCCATTGTGACTTTGGGTTATGCACTCAACCCTGATGGTTCTATGCATGAGATCCTGATTAAACGATTGGAAACGACACTTGCAATGGCAAAAGCCAATCCCGACGCGGTGATTGTTTTGACGGGAGGTGTTCCGCAAAACCACAAAACAGAAGGGAAGTTGATGGCCGATTGGTTGGTGGAGCATGGTGTCAGTGCGACACGCATTATTGAAGAAAATTACGCGACCAGTACGGTAGACAACGCGCTGTTCAGTAGTTATGCGTTGGCTCGTCACGGCATTAAACATGCGACGATTATTAGCTCCGCGAGTCATGTGCGCCGTGGACAAACGCTGTTTGAGATCGCCAGTTGGCAAACAGGACCAAGAGGGATTACTTTCGATACGGTGTCTTACCCAGATAAACCACTGAGTGAATTAGAAACGGCGTCAAGTGGAGAGCTTTTAGGTATTTACCGTGATGCACTCAGAACGTATGGAATGTGGAGTTACCGTTCTTATCCGCTTGAATCTCGTTAATCATATACACTATGGCCGCACGGAGCGGCCTTTTTATTGGATAAGGCGATAGGGATGAGTTGAGTTTTTGACTGATTTCTCGTTCAATACCTCGGTCTACGTTGATAGGAGCTGTACAGTGGTTCGCCCTAAAATCCCGCGCCGAATTGGTTGCCACCCGCAAGCCTCTTGTTTTAAACCTAACGGAATCCCTTTAAGTGAACTGGATAGCGTTACGTTGGCTCCGGATGAGCTTGAAGCCCTAAGGCTGGTTGACCAACTCGGTTTACAGCAGCAACAAGCCGCGGTGCAGATGCAAGTATCAAGGCAAACGTTAGCTAACTTAGTTAAAGCTGCCCGTTTTAAAGTAGTGGAATGCTTGCTAAATCAAAAAGCATTGCACATTCAGTCTGTTGAAAATGACTCATCGGATTAAGCTATCACATTAATCGAGACAACCCGCCTGCGTAATGGCCAGATGACGAGTAAATTGAATGTCACAGAACCGCTGTGACCAACCACTTTCTCCTTCTACGATAGTGAAAGTGGTTCTTTTGCCAAACTATATTCACCTGGCTCTCCCCGAATTGAGGCTTATCATCTCATTCGGGGATTTTTTTATGGTCGAACTGATTGTGGCGAATGAAATGGTCAATTTGGTGAGCGGCTTGATGGCTATACACCAAACCGGTATGGCTTTGACGCAGGAGAAGATGATCGGTCATTCCACTTATCTGGGTTTCTGCCACCGTTACTGTACCATCGCACAAGGGTGATCCCCCGAGTAATAAGGGGCGAAAGCCTAGCGGTAAGGTTCCGGCAATACTGCCGAGTAATTGCGGGAGTTCCCAATGATCTTGGTGAAGTTCTAGGCCATATAAATTGGCATTACCTAACATCGCACCTAAGCCCATTTGCTGAATTTTGCCGACAATTGAGGCACCTTTAAGGGGGGAACCCAAGGTAATCACATGAGAGATCATACTCAGAGATGGGTGGCGAGAACGTAAATAATGTTTGATCATCAACCCACCCAGACTATGGCCGACCAGTACGTTAACCTGATCTGGATTTAAGGCATCATCCATCGCCTGAAACACCTTTTCATCATCAATGGCGAGGGTGTTGTAGCTGAGCACTTTCGTTTGATACCCGAGTTTATTCAGACGCTGGGCAAGAGGTTGCATCACTAAACCATGCATGTACAAACCATGCAAAATGACAATGTTCATCACTAGCGGGTTCTCCGATCGCTACGTAGAGGGTTCTATCTAACCACGCTTGACGGGGAATAAAAAGAGTGATGAAAAAGAACGGGAGGTTGCACGGAGATTGAAGCTTACTACCTGCGGTGGTAAACGGAAAAGTGCGGAGTTAGCTACGTAAACAGGTTTGAAAGTATGTCACCTCATTACTCGCGAGCCGATAAACCGTTGCAGGCTTACCACCTTTGCCTTTGCTTGAAGCTGCCATGCGCTGCGTGCTGATAATCACACCGGTATCAATCAACCTGCGTTTAACCGTCATCCGGTTCATTTCAACCCCGAATTTGGCGTACGCGTCAATAATGTCTGCCACCAAAAACTCGTGTTCAAGTGAAAATAGCACCACAGAGGTGTACTCCACTGCTGCGCGCAATTTCTTCCATGCGTGTTGAATTTGCGCCACATGATCAAACGCTAAGGGTTGTTTGCCTAGCAAAATACTCTCCAGTGCAAACCAATCAACACGGCTTCTATCCATTCCGGCATCTTCAATCTGTTTGACGTTGGAGTGATTAAGCAGTGCGTAGTGAGAAATACTAATGCTCCAACCACTGGGATCGCGCTTAGGGTTGCCATCCACTAAAGGGTCACTAATAAAGTTCGGGTAGGTATGGATTTTTTGCCGGCAAATGCGGCGGCGTGCCGAGTCAAAATCTTTATCCGCTGGCTCTCCTCCTTGTCCACTCAGATCCTCATCGAATACCCAACCGCCTGGGATTGCCCACAGGCCACAGTCTGGTCGATTGGGATTGCTGCGTTTGACTAATAAAGTCTCAATGCCCGTGGGAGCAAGACGCAAGCAGATCATATCGATGGTGACAATCATACAACTTTCCTAAAGTGAGATGCGGCTATTCTAGGTAACTGAAAGGTAAGGGTCAAATGTAAATAACGGAATGTGACAAACTTATTGTGCAGAAAACTAACCGGCTACTCGACGCATGATAAAAAGAGTGCTGTCTAGCTTAGTTGATGGTATAGCATGCTAATCCATGCTATGAACATGGGTTTGTCACAAAAGTTGACAAACATAGGTGGCTCGATTATCGTGCCAGCAAAAGTTAGCAACAAAATGTTACTAACATCAGAAGTGAACTGAAGGAAGGCTACCATGAACCCGCGCCTGTTTTCTCCCCACATCATTCGTAGTCTGCTTGACCTCGATGCCTACAAAATCAATATGATGCAGGCGATACATCACTTTTATCCCGATGTTTCGGTCCGTTATGAATTGATTGTGCGTAGTGATGAAGATGTCAGTACACTGCTTGATGAAATACGCCAAGAAATCACTCAGCTCGGGTCATTACGTTTTTCCGATGCAGATATTCACTACTTGACGCAACATGCGCCGCACCTCAAACCGACTTTCTTACAATCGCTGCGTTATTTCCGTTTTACACCGCAAGAGCAAGTGGAGATAGGCATTCTTAAGCAGGCGGGCAAACAACAGTTGCGAATCGGTATTCGTGGCAGTTGGCGCGATACGATTTTGTATGAAACTCTTGTGATGGCGATTGTCTCGGAAGTTCGTAGTCGTCAGCGTTGGGCTGATGTGCCAGAAACATTGCCTATCAGTGTGTTACACAACAAACTCAACCATCTAAAAGCAGAGATTGCCCGTCGTGGCATCACCAACTTTTCACTGACTGAGATGGGAACACGTCGCCGTTTTTCTAGCCAAGTACAGCGTGATGTATTGGCGTGCTTGAAGCAAGAAATTCCACAATGGATGCTGGGAACCAGTAATTATCATTTTGCCCGCGAGTTTGAACTCAAACCAATTGGTACCATTGCCCATGAGTGGTTTATGGGTCACCAAGCCCTAGTCAATGAACGTGATTCACAACAAGTGGCATTGGAGCGTTGGCTGGCTGCATTTGATGGTATGTTGGCGATTGCTCCAACAGATACCTTAACCATTGATGCTTTTTTGAATGATTTTAACCGCCATTTAGCGAATGTTTATGATGGTGTGCGACATGATTCCGGCTGCCCATTCCGATGGGGAGATAAGATGATTGCTCATTATCAGCAGTTGGGGATAGACCCTATGAAGAAACTGTTTATTTTCTCTGACGGTTTGGATTTTGAGCAAGCGCTGGATTTGTGTGAATATTTTGCCGGACGGGTGAACATTTCATTTGGGATTGGCACCTTTTTAACCAATGATTTGGCACAATGGCGTAACACAGCAGGGGTTGAGTATCGTCCCTTGTCTATCGTTATCAAATTGGCCGAGTGCCAAGGCCGCCCTGTTGCCAAAATTAGTGATCAGCCAGAGAAAGCGATGTGTGAAGATCCGATCTTTCTGGCAAACTTGAAGCGTCGTTTCAATATTGAACTGGATGTTGATGCCCTTATCCAAGAGCTTCGTCAGCAAAAACGGTCACCCCGACATTATATTTCGGCGGCATGATCTATTTCCCACTCAGCGTTTAACGAAAGGTTGTTTGCCATGCAAGAAAGAGCATTAAAGGTCGGCGTTATTGGTTATGGATATTCCGCAAAAACCTTTCACTTACCGTTTATTGAGGCATTAGATTCGCTGATGCTGGTGGCGATCAGCTCTAGCCAGCAGCAAACCGTACAACAAGCGCATCCTCAGGTCGCGTATTATGATACCGCTGAACGGCTGATCACAGAAAGTGCTGTTGAATTGGTGATTATCACCGCACCGAATGATGTGCATTTTTCTCTCGCTAAACTGGCGTTAGAACAAGGTAAACATGTGATTGTGGAAAAGCCCTTTGTTACGCGTATTGAGCAAGGCAAAACCCTCATCGAATTAGCACAACAGAAAAACCTAGTATTGAGTGTGTTTCATAATCGACGTTGGGATGGGGATTTTCTGACCATCAAGAAACTGATTGGGGACGGCCGACTAGGCGAAATAAAACTGTTTGAATCACATTTTGACCGCTATCGCCCCATTGTTCGCCAACGTTGGCGTGAACAAGCCCAAGAGGGGGGCGGCATTTTGTTCGATTTAGCCCCCCACCTACTTGATCAAGCCTTAGCGTTGTTTGGTCTTCCACAATCGTTATCGGCGGATTGCCGAATTATGAGGCCAGAGGCAAGCACGATTGATTATTTTGATCTGCAATTGTACTACCCGCAACATGTAGTGCGGCTGCATGCCAACTTGTATAGCCCTGAACCCAATGTGCGTTATCAAGTGCTTGGTAGCTTAGGTAAGTTCGTCAAATACGGCTTGGATCCACAAGAGGATCGTTTGAAAGCGGGTGTTGCTCCTTCTACTCCCGAATGGGCGCAAGAAACGCCAGAGCAGTTTGGGATGTTCTATCATGCAGAGGGAAGCGAGGTTATTCCGACTGAGCAAGGCGGGTATCAACACTACTTCCAACAAGTTGTGGCGGCGATTCGTGATGGTGAGGCGAGCCCAGTGAGTGCAGAATCCGCGCTACGCTCCATCCAACTGATTGAGTTGGCCTTAGAGAGTAGCGCGCAAGGCTTACGAATGGCTATTGCTCAAGATGGTGAATAATTTCACCCAGTAAGCGGTCAATCACACTGGTCACATCAAAGCTGGCATTCTCCATCATCGATAAGTGGTTGATGATGGAGGCAATATTGCCTGAAGCATAGGCCTTTAAAGCTTGTTGTCCTGCATCATGCACTTGTTTATGCGGCTTATCTAAACTGGCAAAGCTTGGAAGATGGCTATAGAGTTTTGCTCCTTCACCTTCAAAGTACCAACGTCCTAAGCGGCATTCATGATGTGTCGCGACATGTCCTTCCTTGTTCCCTTCATCGAGATGCTTATAGACCTGATGTTTCCAAACCGCATGATCCAATTTGACGGTATTGAGGAACATCGTCGCGGTCGACATTCCAATCACGAACTGCATGTGTTTGGAGCGCGAAAGCACTTCAGAAACGACCGATTTAATCTGACTGGCGGTGACCTCCATATCTTGAGTGATGGTCTGGTTATCAACAATCGAATTTTTGATATCGGAGGTTTGAGACACCACTTGGCCGACAAGTTCATGGATTTTTTCACTGGCTTGCTGTGCCTTAGCCG
This sequence comes from Vibrio metoecus, assembly GCF_009665255.1. NCBI lineage: Bacteria > Pseudomonadati > Pseudomonadota > Gammaproteobacteria > Vibrionales > Vibrionaceae > Vibrio > Vibrio metoecus. The sequence continues at coordinate 557,723 of NZ_CP035687.1, read as the reverse complement.
CTAAGGAACGCACTTCATCAGCCACGACTGCAAATCCGCGCCCACTTTCACCGGCACGAGCGGCTTCAATCGCAGCATTGAGCGCCAGTAAATTCGTTTGTGAGGAGATTTCTTGAATGGTGTGAACCAAATTACCGATAGAAGACGCGGTTTGATCGAGTTGGTTGGCGGCTTGCATGTTCTGTTTGGCTTGACGGTCGATTTCAAGCGTACGTTGTGAAAGCTGTTCCAGTGCGTGGTGAGTTTGATTAAAGAGTTGGCCAAACTCTTGGAGCGTTTGGTTTTCTGCCACTAAATTTTGGGTGTTTTCAGCAAGCCCATTGCGAATCACATCCAGCAATGCTCCCCCCGTCAATTGGTTGGAGGCTAAGGTACTCATCAGTAACGCATCTTGATTGATCTGGCGAATTTCCGTGTCTTTTTGTTGGATGATGGCTTGTAAGCGGGCGACTTCTTGTTCATGAGCTTGAGTGATCTGCTCAAGTTGTTGTTTCAGTGTGTCGCGCTCATGTATGAGGGCTTTATTGAATAGCAGCATAGTATCCCCTAAAACGCGGTGAGCCGAGTGGGCAAAACAACCGCAAATCTAACATAATGATTTTTATTGTTTTTAGTTGAGCCTAGCGCTGTACAGTACAAGCATAGCGTGCGAATCGTTTTGGTAGCAATTCCCCTTTAGTCGTAGCGCTTGTGAATGAGGGGTTCCCATCGGCTCAACGTGGTGGGTTATTGGTCGGGTGTGGCATCCACTAGGCGAACGGCGCGTTGCAGCTCATCATAGCCACCGCCATTGTGTACTTGTGTGTAACCTTGGTCCATTAAGTATTTTTGAGCCATCCCTGAACGATTGCCGCTGCGACAATAAACCACAATCGGTCGATCTTTCGCGATAGATTGAAACGCCGTCTCTACCTCGCTGAGTGGCCAGTTTAAAGCATTGTCGAGATGGCCTTGGGCATATTCTTCAACGGTGCGGACGTCAACTAATAACGCACCTTCTCGTATCATTTGCCATGCGAGATCCGCGCGTTCAGAAGCGTGCGCTCCTGTGCTGATCCAAGCGGTAAACAGTGTGACGATTGCTTTAAGCCAGTTTTGTTGCATGTCAGGAACTCCTTATCCCAAAATCGAGTGCCTAATTTGCTATGAGATCCGTTACAGAATCAAGTGATTTATGTTTTATTCGTGGCCATCTTGGTTGAGGCTCGCGTAGTAACATGAAAAGCCAGAGCTTCGTTGATTGGCATTGGTTTGGCATAAAAATAGCCTTGAATCCAGTATACGCCGCGCTCTGCTAAGTAATCGACTTGGTGCTGTCCTTCGACACCTTCTGCGATCACTTCGATATTGCCTTGTTTGGCAGAAGCGATGATGGAATCTAGCACACTGATTTTTACATCACTGGTATCGATAGTATCGACAAACATTTTGTCTATTTTGATACTGCTGATCTGTAGGTTTTGTAAGTAAGCGAATCCGCCGTAACCAGTACCAAAGTCATCAATTTTAAATTGGTAGCCCTTTTTCAGGAGATAAAACACTTCTTCTTGAGCTTGAGTCATGGTTTTGATCGGTACTCGCTCAGTCAATTCAAATTTGAGCCGTTCACTGTATGGCCACTGGAGTTGTTCCAGAAAATGAGAAAGATGATGTTGTTCAAGGTGCTCGGCCACCACATTAATACTAACCCAGCATGATGTAGGGAGCCGCGCTAAATCTCGATAGACTTGATGCATTAGTTGGTTCGTGATTCGAATAATCAGGCCTGAGTTTTCGGCTGCGGAAATAAACATACCGGGTGGCACCATTTGATGGCCTTTTTTCCAGCGTAACAATACTTCATAACCGACGACTTCTTGGGTTCTGGAATCGATAATAGGTTGATAATAGGGAATAAACTCTTCATCGCGTAACCCTTTTTCGATCAAGCCTTCAATCGAATTTCGGTAGTTACGCAAAATAAGGTAACCACTTGCTAACAGCAGTCCCAATAGCACAGTGAGGGGAATACCCCAAACCAGAGTTTGCTGGCGAGCAAAGTCTTCTAAAGCCTCTCCGGCAATTAATGTTTGCTCGCTATGGAATGGTGCCACTCCCGAAGTGCGATGGACGGAAATATGGCTGGGTTGATGGGCGAGAGCGGGGTTACCGCGTTGGATCGCCAACTCACTGAGTGTAGGGTCTAAGAATCTGAATTGTAAATAGAAACAATCGGTACAGGTTTGTCGCAGCTGTTCTTGCGCCCAACTCCCATCAATCACCCAAAACATTCGCCCTCTAGGCTCAATATATTGCACTAAGAGTTCTCTGGAAGCTGTTTGACTTTTCGGCGTTGCAGAAAGGTGGAATCTGGTTGGTAATGGGTTTTCGGAATCACGATTGATGTGTGTTTGGCCGATCATAGGAGGCAATTGAATGGGGTAACCAACCGTTGAGCAACCGACGCCTTGTGCACTTTCAATTCCGATCAGGCGGACGAACCGGTTGTAGAACTGAGGGTCACGGATTAAACGAATATCGTCGATATTACAACGAAAGGAAACCGACTGCGCTTGCCTTTGGATCATGTTATCTAAGGCTAGGCTTCGTTGGTCAAGATATTGATTGATCTCGGAGAATTTCTGATTCAGCAAGTATTGGGCTACATAGGGGGCCCAAAGTTGTTGGGTCAGTAAAAAAACAACCAATGGTGCACTGAAAATCGCAAGTGCAATTCTTGTGGGTATTTTTGAAATCACAGCCTTTCCTTTAGCCATGGCGATGTATCATCGTGGCGAATAAGACATGAACTATGTAACACAATGAAATGCAAAGCAATGCATTGGTGTGTCTTGTTTATGATGATAAAGGAATAACCAAAGAGTAACGGCGCCGTATTGCTACGGCGTCGTACACATTACAGCAGTTCGATCACCTCATTTAAGCTGCGACAAATAGGATGTCCTAAGGCGATAACTTCGGCACTGGGTTTCACTAAATCTGGGATTTGAAACGCCCGCATTTGTGCAGCAATGGCCGCTTTAATACCGTTGTTGGAATCTTCAAACGCTAGGCAGAGCTCAGGTTCCACCCCTAAGCGTTGCGCGGCGAGCAGGTAGATTTCTGGGTGAGGCTTACCCTGTGCCACTTCACAGCCAGTGGTGATGACATCAAAATAGGTATCTAAACCCGCGAGTTGCAATTTGACTAGCGCGACCTCTTTTTGAGTTGATGTCGCCACGGCGAGGGGGATAGAACGGGCTTTTAGCCAGTCGAGTAATGTCAAAACGCCTTCTTTATGGGGAATGGCTTCATGCATGACCACTGCGTTATATCGATGACGCCACTCGTGATGTAATCTCGGTAAATCATCACCATAGGCTTGGCTGAGAATGCCGTTGATCGTTTTGGCATTACAACCAATCACGGATAAGTACACCTCTTGATAAAAAGGCAATTCACAAGCAGTGCAGGCTTCTTGAAACACGCGCATGCACACTCGTTCGGTATCGAGCAGTAGACCATCCATATCAAAAATGGCCGCTTGAAATTCCATCATTTCCACCTACGTCAAAAAAGTGAGCAGTTATTGTCCCATACTTTATGGATGGCTGAGAACCCCTCATCGAAGAGAGCATTTTAAATCAGCAAATTAGCGGGAGAGTTACAACAATTTCCGCTAAACTATGTTGCAAAACAATGACAATTTTATGCCTAACAGGTGAGAGAATTGAAATCAGCATGGATACGGCAGTGGTTCCCCGGACTCTACCAATTTAAAGACTATGAACGGGGATGGGTAACGGATGATGTTCGCGCCGCATTTTCCGTGGTCGCGGTGGCTTTACCGGTTGCAATTGCGTATGCGCAGTTGACCGGAGTGCCGGCGATTGTTGGTCTTTACTCTTGTGTTTTGCCAATGCTGGTTTATGCCTTAATGGGTACATCACGCCAACTGATTGTCGGGCCAGATGCTGCTACCTGTGCAGTGATTGCGGCAGTGGTGACTCCGCTTGCCGCTGGAGATTCGACCAAACATTGGCAGTTGGTGATGACGATGACGGCCATGACCGGGTTATGGTGCATTCTTGCTAGTCGACTAAAACTGGGTATTTTCGCCGATTTTCTTTCTCGCCCGATCTTGCTTGGGCTTTTAAATGGCGTTGCCCTGACTATCATTGTTGGTCAGTTTGCCAAAGTCCTCGGTTTGAAATATGAGAAACGTTACTTACTTGAGCGGATTATTGAAGCTCCAGATCTTCTGTATTCATTACATTGGCAAACCTTAGGTGTGAGTATTCTGACGTTGACTACCTACCTTGTTATCAAACGCTGGCAACCTCGTTGGCCTGCGGCCATGTTTGCCATTATGGTTGCTGCTTTGTTAGTTTGGGGGCTGGATCTAGAAAGTGTTGGAATACAAGTGGTAGGGGTGATTCAAGGTGGCTTACCTGAATTTCAAGCTCCTGCTTTTGACTTAGGGATCAGCCGTGAATTGGTCATGCCAGCCCTGAACTTAGCTATGGTGAGTTTTGTGAGTATGATGCTGACCGCGCGTAGTTTCGCTGCCAAAAATGGTTACGATATTGACGCCGATAAAGAGTTTCGTGCACTTGGCGTCGCGAATGTCGCAGCAGCCTTCTCGCAAGGTTTTGCGATCAGCGGTGCGGATTCTCGTACGGCGGTGAATGATGCCAATGGAGGTAAATCACAGCTGGTCTCTGTGATTGCCGCCTTGATGATTGCGTTAGTCGCGGTTTTTGCTTATCAACCTCTCCAGTTCATTCCGGTTGCCGCGTTGGGGGTAGTGCTGGTGATCGCTTCGCTTTCTCTACTGGATTTCAAAGGGATCTGGAATCTCAGAAAACGCGATAAAGATGCCTTTTATCTGGCACTGATTACGTTCATCTCGGTGTTAGTGATAGGGGTTATTCCGGGCATTACGCTGGCGGTGCTACTGGGGTTGTTCCAATTTCTCAAAGTGATCATGCGCCCCACCGATCAAATGATGGGACTTGATGATCAAGGCACTCTGCGTACTTTAGATGGTTCAGAGAAAGCCAAACCGATTCCAGGTATGGTGATTTTCCGTTTCAACTCACCGTTAACGTACTTTAATGCCCCTTATTTCAAGCGACGCATCCTCGATCAAACAGAACGAGAAGGAACGCAAGTCGGTTGTGTGGTTATCGATGCGGTGGCCAGCTTTACTCACTTAGATCTCAGTGTGATGGCGATGCTGGCAGATTTGCACGGCATACTTAAAAAACGCGGTATTCGCTTAATCCTTGCAGGGCGAAAGCGGAGTTTACGCCACTGGTGTGAGTTAACTGGAATTAATACTGCTGAAGGTGGGGTGGTATTGCGTGCGGATATGTACTTAGCGATTAAGCTCAGTGGTTGTTACTTGAGTGCTATGGAAGAAGGCCATGTTCCTGCGGTACAAAAGGAGCCAGAGATTAGCGTACTGTTAACACCGACAGCAACGGAAGTGGCGTAACTCACTTATTGGGTTGGATGGGGCTCTGTGTGAGCCCCTTTTTCTTACCCACCATCGATATAAGACGTTGAGGCTTAAAAGTCAGGACTAGCTTGGAAAGTCATAAGTTGTTTGGTATAGGGGTGGGTAAAACACAATTGCTCAGCATGCAAATGCAAACGTTGGGCTTGCTGGCCATACAAATCATCACCCACAATTGGGCAATTTAGCCCAAGTTGGTGAGCACAATGAACCCGTAGTTGGTGAGTGCGGCCAGTATGTGGATAGAGATGTACTCGGGTTCGACCTTGCTCAATGCGGATCACTTCCCAATGTGTGAGAGCCGGTTTGCCTTGTTGTAGGCAAACTTTTTGTCTCGGTCTATCATCAAGATCGCCACACAGAGGCAATTGAATTTCACCTCGATCTTTATCTAGTGTTCCTTCCAACAGTGCGACATAGCGCTTTTGTACTGCACGAGTAATAAATTGCTTTTGCAGATGCTTATTGGCACGTCGAGTCAATGCAAAGATCAGAAGTCCAGATGTAGACATATCGAGACGATGCAGAGCAAATACGCCTTCGGCATCGCTAAATTGTGCTTGTAAGCGGCTCAACACAGAATCATGCACATGTACACCGGGGACAGAGAGAAACTCCGCAGGTTTATTGACCACAACGATGGCGTCATCCTGATACACAATGTCGATCTCTTGCCCTTCGGCTGGATTGTTCAATAATGGATTTTCTTCCAACTTCATCCCATGCAGCATGTGCGCCAAGATGGGCTGACATTTACTTTGGCAAGCGGGATAAAACTTTTTATGTTGCCGAATTTCTGACTTAGGAGAACGCCCCCACCAAAACTCGGCTAACGCAATGGGTTTGAGTTGATGCTTAAACGCATAGTGCAGCAGTTTAGGTGCTGCGCACTCACCCGAACCCGCAGGAGGCAACGGATTCTTAGTAACAGAAAATAGGTCGACAAGATTTTTTTCAACCCCACTTATGTTGAGAAATCGATAGGCTGAAAACAGCTTGGTTTGTAATGCCGCCGACCGCTGTTTGCGTTGTTGCTTCAGTTGCATAAGAACTGCGAGTTTACTTTCTAATTGAGTTTGCGTGTTAGTGATGCGCTGTTCCCAATCTTGCTTGAGCTGATGTAATTGACGTTTTTGTAATACGCTCGCTTCCGCTAAGGCGGCGAAAAGCGTTGTTCGTTCAGACTCCGACAATTCGCTTGCTTGAGCACGTTGCTGTTTACGATAGTCGCGCTGCTCGACCATCAATAAGCGATGTTGATCTATGGCCTGTGCCGCTAGGTTGCGATCTTGTGCGAGAAGATGAGTGAGGCGCGTCAGTTCTGGATCCGCTTCTCGTTCACGAACCTGTTGATTAATAGCAGCAATGTCATCGCCATCGATACGGAAAAAACGCTCATCAGCAAAACGATCAAAGACAGGAGGGACAAAACCGGGTAATTCATTCTGCTCAGCTAATTGACCAGAAAATGCTGATAAATAGCCTAATTGCCCAGAGAGATGCTGCACAACTAAAACGCCAAACATTTTGCCATGGGCTTGCGGATCCGAATCGGTTAAGCCAAAGGGGTGATGCCACTGTTTTTGGGTCAGCAGGTGCTGTTGCAGCTCATGGGCAGCGATTTCACACAATGGATGAGGTTGATAACAAAATGGATAAGTAAAACATTCTGGAAGTGTGATCTCAGCAATTGATGACTCAAAGTGAGTAAAGCAGTTTGGTAACGCAGACATAACAAGCAATAGGGTAGATTCAAGCCAATATGCATTTTACCCGCTTAGGCAATACTTGTCAGGCAATGTTTCGGTTTCATCTATTCATCTTAAAGTATTTAAATTCTGCTCTTTTTAGATTAATCATTGTGAGATTAAGTTCATAATCATTCATTAAATGATAGAAAATTGATTAAGTAATAAACAGTATGGATTTAATGGAATATATAATGAATTACAATGTAAGAATGAAGTGTAAATATAGAAAAAAGTTTATTCTTAAGAAGAGTGTGTTTGTTCAAATAGACTATTTCGATAAAGCTAATGTTTAGTAATATCTAAATTACACTATTTAATGGATTAAATTATATTTACTATTTTAATTATTATCGATGAGTTAAATAGGAACAAGCATCCCAAGAATGGTTTATTTATTTGTTTTTTGACATTTTTATGACATTAGTTGTTTTGGGCAGCTTTTTGCTCGAAATGGTGTGTGTTATGCCCTTGCGGGCAAAATATTGCCCAGGCATGGGTGGCTTATCGGTGTGTTTTCATAACAAAGAGTGGAACATTAATTGCTTGAAAGTTCATAAATTGAAATTGAGGATTAAATATGGGTAATGGAATTGTAGTCGGACATATTGGTACAGATCATGATGGTTTTCCTCCTACGCCGATCACTGCCGGTTCAGGAACGGTTCGCTACGATGGCATTCCAGCTGCTCGGGTTGGTGATCCGTTAGCGCCTCATGATAAGCCGAAACATCCTGCACATGGTCGCTCGATTGCGGTAGGGTCTGGCACCGTCATGATTGATGGTAAGCCGGCAGCAAGAGCGGGAGATGCTGTCGATTGTGGTGGCGTATTACAGGGGGCGAGTAGTGTCAATATTGGGTAAGGTGTTGATTGGTATAGTGGGATTGCTGCTTGCGTTCAGTGGTTTTAGTGAAGAAAAAAACTACGATATGCAACAGTTGTCTGCTCAGCAAGCCTTTGAGAAGGGGCGCTTACTGCGTGCACAATTTAAAAATTTAGCTGCGCGTCAGTATCTAAAGTATGCAGCAGATCTCGGAGAGCCTAATGCTGCCTACCTCTATGCTATGGAAGTCGCCAATTATCGCACCACCATTCGCACACCACCAGAAAGTCAGCACTATTTGTTACTGGCGGCGCAAGGTGGCAGTCGTCAAGCAATGCGAGTGTTATACCAAGATGGTGAGTGGCTCAGAACGGCGGAACGACGTATATGGCAGCAACGTTACCATGATGCGGTGATTGATTTAGGAGCAAAGAAACCAAGTCAAGCGGCTTATGAGCTAGCACTTTACTATCAATATAGCGATCCAACGCTTGCTCAACATTATTTAAAGATAGCGGCTGAGCTTGAGCATCCCGCAGCATTAATGCTCGCTGCTCAGCAGATTGAGCGAGGAGAGGGAAGCTACCCCATGCCTGGCAGTCGAGCAACAGAAGCGCGTAAAACCTACTTGCAGGCTGCGCAGACCGGATACATACCTGCGATACGAAATTACATTCAACTACTTGAAAATAAAGGGAAATACAGGGATGCGTATTATTGGCGCCAACAAGCGATACAACATAGTGATTTGACCGCATTAGTGGCAATGGGAAATATCCTAAGCGGTCAAAGTGACCTTTATCGATTTGTTGAGAGTGATATTAAACAAGCGAAAGCGTATTTCGGGTTGTATTTAGAAACCGCAGGTCCTGATCGTCTTTCTAATCTCTACCAAAATAGTGAAAAACAGATGACTGATATTTCTCTACAGTTATCCGAGCAGGAAAAAATGGAAGCGAGTGAAATAGAGTTGCAACTGGAAAATTATCAGCCATTTTTTAATCATGATGCGTATTGGGATTATTAATAAAACGGTAAATATAGTTTGAGTATGGTTATAGGCGTCATTTTCTGGGAAGAGATCACGCTTTGAGGTTTTTTATATTACCTTTTTTGTCTCCTTGAATAGAATGCCATCTCATAATTAATTGGCATTAAACAATAGCAAAAAATATCGAGATCGGATAACTGACACATAACAGCAAAGCGCTGTTAATGATAGTTTTGCATATTAATTCCAGTGTTAACGAATCAATCAAAATACCCTGTGAACGTATGGCTTAGGGTGGGATATTACATTTCACCACTTCACAGAGGATATTGACTCAATTTCATATATTGAAATGGGCAACCTTAGCAATGACTAGGGAGAGTTCAAGATTCTTGGTGGTTTGAACGTGAATTTAAACCGCTGTTTCATTGACAACGTTTGGCATAGGTATTGGAGACGTAATATGTCTAAAGAAGGAAGTGTAGCTCCCAAAGAGCGGATTAATATTAAATATATTCCAGCGACGGGGGATGCACAGGCTGAGGTTGAGCTTCCACTCAAAACTCTGGTGGTTGGTGATTTCAAAGGGCATGCGGAGCAAACCCCATTGGAAGAACGTGCCACGGTGACAGTCGACAAGAATAACTTTGAAGCTGTAATGCGCGAAAGCGAGTTGAAAATCACAACTACGGTGAAAAATAAGCTAAGTGATGATGAAAATGCAGATCTTCCTGTAGAACTGAATTTCAAATCTCTAGGCGATTTCGCTCCCGATGCCGTGGCAACACAAGTTCCTGAATTGAAAAAATTAATTGAGCTTCGCGAAGCTTTGGTCGCTCTTAAAGGACCTCTCGGTAATATCCCTGCGTTTCGCGATCGTTTGCAATCTTTGCTCAACTCTGATGAGTCGAGAGAGAAGCTATTGGCTGAACTGAACCTACTCAGTGGCCAAGAAGAACCCCAAGCGTAAGCAATCATCCAATTAATTACTCATTAGGAACTTAATGATGTCTACTACTGAAACAGTATTGGAAAGGCCACAGCTTGCCCAAAGCAGCCTTCTTGATGAAATTATGGCGCAAACCCGCATCGCACCAAGCGAAGAGGGTTATGACATTGCGAAAAAAGGTGTCGCTGCGTTTATCGAAAATCTGATTGGTTCACAGCACTCTGCTGAGCCTGTTAACAAATCTCTAGTCGACCAGATGTTGGTGGAGTTAGACAAAAAAATCAGTGCACAAATGGATGAAATTCTTCACCATGCCGAATTCCAAGCAATGGAATCTTCATGGCGTGGCTTGAAGCTTTTCATTGATCGCACCGATTTTCGTGAAAACAACAAAGTCGAAATCCTTCACGTTACGAAAGAAGAATTGCTGGAAGATTTCGAGTTTGCACCAGAAACTGCACAATCCGGTCTTTATAAACATGTTTATTCATCAGGTTATGGCCAATTTGGTGGTGAACCTGTCGGTGCGATTATCGGTAATTACGCCTTTACTCCTTCAACGCCTGATATGAAATTGCTACAGTACATGGGTGCTCTTGGTGCGATGGCGCATGCCCCATTTATCTCTAGTGTTGGGCCTGAATTCTTCGGTATTGATTCGTTTGAAGAACTGCCGAATGTTAAAGATTTGAAATCCACTTTTGAAAGTCCAAAATACACCAAGTGGCGTTCATTGCGTGAGTCTGAAGATGCTCGCTATCTCGGTCTAACCGCGCCTCGTTTCCTGCTGCGCGTTCCTTACGATCCTATCGAAAATCCAGTGAAGTCGTTCAACTATGCGGAAAACGTCAGTGCTTCACACGAGCACTATTTGTGGGGTAATACGGCATTTGCTTTCGCGACTCGTTTGACAGATAGCTTTGCTAAATATCGCTGGTGTCCAAACATCATCGGTCCACAAAGCGGTGGTGCGGTTGAAGATCTGCCTGTGCATGTCTTTGAATCCATGGGTGCATTGCAAAGCAAAATTCCAACCGAAGTTCTGATCACTGATCGTAAAGAGTTTGAACTGGCGGAAGAAGGTTTTATTGCTCTTACTATGCGTAAAGGCAGTGATAACGCGGCGTTCTTCTCTGCAAACTCCATTCAAAAACCTAAGATTTTCCCAAATACCAAAGAAGGTAAAGAAGCGGAAACCAACTACAAGTTGGGTACCCAGTTGCCGTACATGATGATCATCAATCGTTTAGCGCATTACGTGAAAGTTCTGCAGCGCGAGCAGATTGGTGCTTGGAAAGAGCGTCAAGATCTTGAGCGTGAACTGAACTCATGGATCAAACAATACGTTGCTGATCAAGAGAACCCACCCGCAGACGTACGTAGCCGTCGTCCACTTCGTGCTGCGCGCATTGAAGTGATGGATGTGGAAGGCAATCCAGGTTGGTATCAGGTGTCACTCTCGGTTCGTCCTCACTTTAAGTACATGGGGGCGAACTTTGAGTTGTCATTAGTTGGACGTCTTGATCAAGCCTGATTATGACGTACATCGCACCTGAAGAGAGTGCATTTGGTGTTGGCTTTTTCGAACGTTTGGAAGCCAACGCCAAACCTATGTCGCTGACCCGTGGGCCAGACGCGTGGGATGTCCTCGAATCGATCAAACGGAATGTCTCTAACATTCTGAACACTCGAATTGGCGGAGCACAAAGTGCCCCTCATCTCGGGTTGGTGGATTTTAATGATGCAACGCTGGAAACCTTAGATCTCTCCGTGCGAATTAAATTGGCGATTCAACAGTGCCTTGAGCGCTACGAGCCGCGTTTAACTCGCGTTCTGGTGAGAGCGGATCAAGATAGCTTTAACCCGCTGACGTTAAGGTTCCACATTACCGCGACCATCAATAGCGAAGCGTTACACGAAAAAGTCCAGTTCAGTCTGTTATTGGATCAAAGCAGAAAATATCGAGTGTTTTAACCTCTATGACGCAAGACAAGTATTTCAGGGAAGAGCTCGCTTTTTTAAAAGAGCAGGGGAAAGAATTTACCGAAATTCACCCTCAGCTTTCGCGTTTTCTTCATGGCCGTACGACCGATCCTGACGTTGAGCGTCTTTTGGAAGGGTTTGCATTTCTTACCGCGCGTTTGCGCGAAAAGGTGGAGGATGAGTTCCCTGAACTTACTCACTCCATCATTAACATGCTGTGGCCAAATTATCTGCGCCCTATTCCGAGCATGAGTGTGGTGGCGTTTGAACCTGATAAAAGTGTCAGCGAAAAGCAAGTCATCCCACGTAATACTCAATTGGATAGTAAGCCTGTATTTGGCACCGCATGTCATTTCAATACTTGCCGTGATGTCGTTTTGTATCCGATGCAGTGTCAAGGTGTTCATGCTGAGCATACTCGCGAAGCGACCACTATTCAGATCTCTCTGCGCATGCTGGGCGATATGACGGTGGGTGATGCTAAGCTCGATACACTGCGTTTTTATTTGGGTGGCGATAAATACAGCTCGCAAACTCTTTATCTTTGGTTACATCACTATCTGCAAAAAATGACCATTGAAGTGCAGGGTGTCGAGTTTTCGCTACCGACCGATGCGTTTTCTACCGTCGGTTTTTCTAGCAATCAAGCACTGCTGCCTTATCCAAAAAATGTCTATGACGGCTATCGAATCTTACAAGAGTATCTGTCGTTTCCTGAGGCATTTCATTTCTTTGATGTGAAAGGCTTTGCCAAAGCTTTACCGAAAACGGTGGGTGGTGATTTCACCTTACGTATCTATTTTTCAAAAACATTGCCCGCGGATACGCGAGTTCGTCAGGATAATTTTCAACTCTACTGTACGCCAGTCATTAATCTGTTTGAGCATGATGCTGACCCGATTGATTTGACAGGACGCCGTTCAGAGTATCGTATTGTGCCATCTAGCCGTTATCCCGCCCATTATGAAATTTTCAGCGTGGATCAAGTGGTTGGTTGGCAAGATACCCAATCAGAAGGGAAACGGATCCGCGGTGAAAAGCGGGTTTACTCCTCCTTCGAGAGTTTTCAACATGAGGTCGAACGAGTTCGTCATCGTCAGGCACTTTACTACCGCACACGAGTGAAAGAGAGCATCCGGGGGGATGGGTTTGATTCATTTATCTCTTTTGTGCGTGGTGATGAAACGCTGTCCATCGGCGTAGATGAAGCCGTCTCGATCAAGCTCACCTGCACCAATCGCTTGCTGCCGTTGGAACTCGGGGTGGGAGATATTTGTGTGGCGACAGATAGCTCACCTCCTTTTGCCACATTTAAAAATATTACGGTACCGTCACAGTCGCTGCGTCCCGTGCTCGATGGCAGCTTATTGTGGACGTTGATTTCGAACCTCTCGCTCAATTATCTCTCTTTGTTATCAAAGGACGCCCTGAGCTGCGTGCTGCGCGCCTACGATTTTCGCGCCTTGGTGGATAGGCAAGCTGAGCGAGTCGCACGCATGCGCCTCGATGGCATAGTCAAAATCGAATCGAAACCGATGGATAAAATCCTTCGTGGTTTACCTGTACGTGGTTTGCAATCGACTTTGTACGTTGATCAAGCAGGTTTTGGGTCCGAAGGCGATCTGTTCTTGTTTGGTACGGTACTGAGTCATTTCTTTGCGCTTTACGCCAGCATTAACTCATTCCACGAGCTAGTCGTGGTCAACATCAGCAATCAAGAGAAGTACTCATGGGGCACACAGAGCGGAATGCAGCCGTTGATCTGAATTCAGATCCAGCGCAAGCCTCTCCGATGGGCTTGCCGAGCAATGTTAGGGAATACAACTTCTATCAACTGGTTGAGCTATTGCAAAAGCTGGCGGATCTGAATCCAGAGTCGGAAGAGTGGGAGCGCGATTGCCGCTTGGTGTTTAGTGCCAACCCGAGCCTTGGATTTTCGCCTAGTGATGTGATGGCGTTAGACGCTCGTGAAGATGAGCGTTGGGTCATGCTCACCAACTTTTTTGGTTTGTCGGGCGCACAGTCCCCTCTACCCGGATTCATTATTGAACAGTTGGTGACAGAAGAGCCGGGTGGACATAAACAACCATTCCTCGATTTTTTCAATAACCGATTGATTAATTTAGTTTATCGAGTTTGGCGTAAATACCGCTACTACGTGCGCTTTCAGCCCGGTGCGCAGGATGTGTTCTCAGCACAACTGTTTGCGCTAGTGGGATTGGGTGATCCAGATCTGCGCGGTGAAACGCCGATCAACTGGTGCAAGATGCTGGCTTATGCTGGCACGTTGGCTGGGCGCAGTCGCTCTCCGCAAGTGGTTGCAGGCATTATCGCACATTGCTTTGATTTGCCGGATGTATCCATTCGCCAGTGGGTCAGACGTCGGGTGTTGATTGACCGTAGCCAACAATTTGCACTTGGTCATCAGAATGCGCGCTTAGGTGTCGATACGGTGATTGGTGAATCTGTCGTGGACTGCTGCGGGAAATTCATCATCTGCATTAAACAGTTATCGCGCAGTCGATTTGCGGATTTCTTGCCATCTGGCAAAGAGTATCAACCGCTTTGTAAGTTAGTCGAGTTCATCTTACGTGAGCAGATGGCGTATGACCTTGAGCTGACGATGGATGAGAGTGAAGCTCCAGTATTTTGTCTGGATTCTGAACAAAACATCGCCCTCGGCTGGACCTCGTTTCTTGGCCAAGATGCAGCCAATAAACACGTTTTAATTCAAGTAAGGCAATAACCATGAACTCAGTGACGCTCCCTTCGTTGACCCTCTTAGTCACCAATGCGCAACACCTAGAATCGGGCTTGTCGGCTCAGCATACTTGGACATCCGCCGGCGGCGTGATTGGTGCTTCGCCTGCAGCACAATGGCGTTTAGTGGATGCGCAAGGCAGCGTAAAACCGGTGCACTGTGAAGTCATGATGGTCGATGGCGCGTACTGCTTAAAAGACAACTGTGGTGAAACCTACGTCAATGGGGCAGACATGCCGTTGGGGCGGGAAAAGTTAGCACGTCTTACTCATAAAGATGAAATCAGTGTTGGGCCTTATCGGTTACGAGTGTTGTTCGGTAATGCGCTGGAAGTGGAAGAGCAATATGGCTCACTCGACACGCTGTTTTCATCACAGCAAGAAGATTTGTTGGCTGATTTAACCTTGGATATCGAACCAGAAAAAACCGGCGTATCACCCAATACCGACCCGTTACAGGCACTCGACACCTTAATGGGAACCTCTGACCGAGCCACGTCACTTCTGGATGAATCAGTGCATGAACTGGCCCCACAGGAACAGCCTAACTTGGTTCCGCAGGACAATTTGGTACTGCAAAACGCCGATTTTACGCCGCAGGCGGACAGTGAATATGAAATGACGTCATCGATCCGTCTGAAGAAAATTCTCGGTTTTGCGAAAGCCACATTTTCAAAACAAATCAAAACGGAAGCACCCAATATGGCTTCCTCTAATCCCACCGTTTCACACAATAACACTAGCGCAAGCAACGTATCAGAGGGCTTCACAATGGATGAAAAAGTACTGGATTTGTTAGAAGAGGAAGTCGCGAAAAGTTTCCAGCCGCAGCAGGAAAAAAACGCATATTCTCACTTGCATACCTCACCGACTAGCCAAGTTAACCACCTAGTTACCGGCCCGATCTTAGAAGGACTGGGTGTTGATTTGAGCGATGAGCATGATATGACACGCATGCATTTGCTGTCGCAAGAGTTAGGTGAATCTTTACAAGCGTGTGTTCGTGGTTTACTCGATTTGCACCAACAGGTCAGTGAAAGCCGTTTCGGTACTTTGAATCGCAACCTACAACCGATTGAAGATAACCCACTGCGTTTAGGCCTCTCTTACGAAGAAACAATACGCACGCTATACGATGCAGAGAAAAGTGTGGTGCACCTTTCAGCGCCCGCTGCGATTGCGGAAAGCCTAAAAACGGTACGTGACCATAACGAAGCCATGCAGTTTGCGACGTCAGAAGCGTTAAGCCAAATCCTCAATGCTTTCTCTCCACAAGTGATGCTGCGCCGTTTCCATCATTACAAACGTAATTCGGATGCTACGCAAACTTCAACGGATGCATGGGCTTGGAATATGTATTGCAGCTATTACCAAGAGTTGACCTCTAATCGTCAGCGTGGATTTGAAAAACTGTTCTGGGAGATCTTTGAGCAAGCCTACGATCGCAAAATTCGCGAGAAGCAACTGGAGCTATAACCGTGAACAAAGTGCTGTGGATGCTGTTTTCGTTGATGGTATTGACCGCTTGCAGTTCGTCGGAACAGTACGAGCCTGCGAAAGAGCCAACTAAAGTGACCTTCAGTCTTGTGAGTGATGAAGGGGTGAACCCCAACATTTGGGGGGAAGCGTCACCGATTGAAATTCAAGTCTTTGAGCTAAAAGATGACTCAATGTTTATGTCATCCGACTACGACCAGCTCAAAACCGATTATAAAAAAGCGCTGCGCAGTAACTTTGTTAAAAACTACGACTACGTATTGACGCCCGGACAGTTCAAGTTTGTGAACGCTTTTGAAGTGGATGAAGAAACGAACTACATCGGCGTTATGGCGCATTTTGCCGAGCCAGAGCTGAGCGAGTGGAAGAAAGCGGTCAAGGTGCTTAACAAAGGACGAGAGTATCACTTGCTGATGCTATTCAAAGACTACGATGTGAAATTGGATAAGGTGGAATAACAAACGATGTTTGCGCGTAACCGAGTGATCTGGAATGAAGGGCTGTTCATTAAACCCCAGCATTTTCAGCAACAGCAGAGATATACGGAGTACTGCCTGGATGAACGCCTGAGCACCGTGAGTCGTTATTTGTATGGTATTT
Organism: Vibrio metoecus; assembly: GCF_009665255.1. NCBI lineage: Bacteria > Pseudomonadati > Pseudomonadota > Gammaproteobacteria > Vibrionales > Vibrionaceae > Vibrio > Vibrio metoecus. Next base: position 540,869 of record NZ_CP035687.1, on the reverse strand, counting down.
CTGAGTTATCACTTAACCCTGAATACCTCTCTTTTGGCCGCATCGCGATTGAGCGCGCAGTAGGGGTGATGCCTGATGGAACGGCTTTCCGTATTCCGCAAGAAGATCATCTGCCTGATGCGCTCGAAGTGACCGATGCGTCATTGGCCAATCAGATTGTTTATCTGGCGGTACCACTACGCAGTGAATCCCTAATGGAGATTAACTGGCCTGAAGAACGTGGTACAGGACGTTACATCAGCCGTCGTCTTGAGGTGCGTGATGTGCACAGTGTGCAAGGCGATACTACAACGATTGATGTCTCTCCAGTGCGCTTGCAACTCATGCTTGAGCGTGAAGACCGCAGCTCATTTGCTTCGATTGCGATTGGTCGCATCTTAGAAAAACGCCCTGATGGCAGTGTCGTGCTCGATCCCGATTTTATTCCTTGCCACCTCAATGTGGTGGGAATTTCGTCACTGCACCGCTTTATTAATGAGATGTCAGGGCTAATGCGTGAGCGAGCGAAAAATATTGCCCAGCGGATCAGTTCCCCCGCGCAAGGTGGTGTGGCGGATGTGTCTGATTTTATGTTGTTGCAAGCATTAAACCGTCTACAACCGCAAATGAAACATCTCGCCGAGCTACGCAGTTTGGCGCCTGAACGTTTATTTGAATGTCTCTCTTCGGTGTGTGGTGAACTTGCTACTTTTACTGATGAAAGCCGTCTACCGCCGAGTCTACCCAGTTATAACCATGACTTACCAAGCCAGTCATTTCAGCCTTTGATCCACAGTCTGCGCCAGAGCTTGAGCGTAGTGCTAGAGCCGCGGGCTGTTTCGATTCAGCTTGATAAACGTAAGTACGGTTTGATGGTCGCGCCAATTCATGATCCACAATTGATGGACAGCGCTGAATTTATTATTGCAGTGAAAGCACGCATGCCTTTGGATGAGCTGCGTCGTCTGTTTACTCAGCAAACCAAAGTGGCTTCGGTGGAGAAAATTCGCGAGCTTATCTCACTGCAGTTGCCGGGTATTCCACTCACACCATTACCTGTCGCGCCGCGTCAGTTGCCATACCATGCGGGTTACACCTACTACCAATTGGATAAAACCAGCGCCGCGTGGGCGATGTTAACGCACTCTAGCGGTTTCGCGTTCCATGTTGCTGCAGCTTTTGATGACCTTGAGCTGCAATTCTGGGCCATCAGGAGCTAATCATGTCACAGAGTAAAAAAGAGACACCACTAGCCAGTTTGTTGTTTGACGATGTGGAAAAAATCAATCACGACCAAGACTACTGGTTTCAACTGCGTGGTGATAATCCGAATGTGTTGATTGATGCAGCAACGCCCCTGTTTGGTCTTTCACTACGAGTTCGTTCACTGACCGAATGCGACAACATTGAACAGATCTATCGCCAAACGATAGAAGAGATTAAAGCGATTGAAATCGAACTCACCGAACAAGGCTACGAGCATGCGATCTTAATGGCCTATCGCTACATCCTGTGTGCATTTTTGGATGAGTCTGTGATGGGAACAGAATGGGGCGCATCCAGTGTGTGGGCGGAACACTCTATGTTGTCCCGCTTTCATAATGAGACTTGGGGCGGCGAGAAAGTCTTCACCATTTTAAGCCGTCTTGAAGGTGAACCCCATCGCTACCAAGCGTTGTTAGCTTTTATCTATCAATGCCTAATTTTAGGCTTTGAAGGGAAATACCGAGTCATGGAAGGAGGGCAAGCGGAGCGCGAAAAAGTGATCAACCGTTTGCATCATTTGCTCAGCAGTTTTGAGGAGAGTGAACCGCAAGATTTCACGCGCCCAACTGATCATGTGGTACGAGCGAAATACACCTTAAGTCGGCAGATGCCGGTTTGGTCGGTTTTTGCTGGCTTTATCGTGCTCTGGATCGGTCTGTTTCTTGGTTACAGCTATCTACTGCACAGCAAATCCAGTGATGTGCTCAATCAACTCAATCAAATACTTTAAACATAATTAGGCTAGGTGGTACGTTGTGATCCGTATTGAATTACCCACTCTTATTGCAAAACTGAATGCACAAAGCAAATTAGCACTGGAGCAAGCTGCGTCGCTCTGTATTGAACGCCAGCATCCGGAAGTCACTCTCGAACATTATCTGGATGTGTTACTGGATAACCCTCTATCGGATGTGCGCCTTGTGCTCAAGCAAGCTGGGCTAGACATCGATCAAGTCAAACAAGCGATCGCATCGACCTACAGTCGTGAACAGGTACTCGATACGTATCCTGCGTTTTCGCCCCTGCTTGTTGAATTATTACAAGAGGCTTGGCTGCTTTCGAGCACAGAACTTAACCAAAATGAGCTGCGTTCAGGCGCAATTTTCTTAGCCGCATTAACGCGTGCGGATCGCTACCTATCGTTTAAATTGATCAGCCTGTTTGAAGGTATCAACCGCGAAAACTTAAAAAAACACTTTGTGATGATTTTGAGTGATTCTGCCGAAACCGCCGTTGAGCAGAGCGAGAAAACTCTCGTGAACCCACTGCAAGCGGCTGCGGAAACACCGCTAGGACGTTTTTGCACCAATGTGACTGAACAAGCGCGCAACGGTGAATTGGATCCCGTATTGTGCCGTGAAAATGAACTTAACCTCATGATCGACATTTTGTGCCGCCGCCGCAAAAACAACCCGATAGTTGTGGGTGAAGCCGGTGTGGGTAAAAGTGCCATGATTGAAGGTTTGGCTCTGCGGGTTGTTGCCGGAAAAGTGCCGACACAACTGCAAAATGTTGAACTTTATTCGCTAGACCTTGGCCGTTTACAAGCGGGGGCATCGGTGAAAGGGGAGTTCGAAAAACGCCTAAAAGGGGTGATTGATGCGATCAAACAGTCACCTAAACCCATCATTTTGTTTATTGATGAAGCACACACCTTAATTGGTTCAGGCAACCAAGAAGGGGGCAGTGATGCCGCTAACTTGCTTAAACCGGCATTAGCCCGTGGAGAATTGAGCACGGTCGCGGCAACCACTTGGAAAGAATACAAAAAATATTTTGAGAAAGATCCTGCGTTAACGCGCCGTTTCCAGTTGGTCAAACTCGATGAACCGACGATTGAACAAGCAGTGGATATTCTGCGCGGCCTCAATAGCGTGTATGAAAAGGCGCACAATGTGCTGATCACCGATGATGCCTTAAAAGCAGCTGCTGAGCTTTCGGCACGCTATATCTCTGGCCGTCAACTACCAGACAAGGCGATTGATGTGTTGGATACCGCTTGTGCGCGTATCGCGATCAACATGACTACTCCGCCTAAGCGTTTAGCACTATTGGAAACCTTGTGCCATCAACGTCAGTTAGAAATTGACATGTTGCAGCGCGCGCAATTCCTAGGACAAGACGTCGATAGTGAGCGTCTTGATGTTTTGCGTAATCAAGAGTTGACCGATGAAGCGGAAAAAGCCGCATTGACGGAAAGTTGGCAACAGCAAAAAAGCTTGGTGGAGTCGATCATCGCGCTGCGAGCGGAGCTTATGGAGCTGAGCCAAACCGAAGAGCAAGATCCTGACCATTTATCTGTGGTGCGTACGGCACTGCAAGAGCAGTATCAAGCCCTTGAAGCGATTGCACATGAACAACGTCTGATGCACCCCCAAGTCGATGCAGACCAAATTGCTGAAGTCATCGCCGATTGGACAGGTGTCCCAGTGGATCAAATGAACACCGATGAGCTGCATAAAATCACGCATTTGACAGAGATTTTAGGTCAAGCCATTAGAGGGCAAGAGACGGCGATCGAACGAATCCATCGCCATTTGTTGACTGCGCGTGCGGATTTGCGTCGTCCTGGGCGTCCGAAAGGCGCGTTTCTATTGGTTGGGCCAAGTGGTGTGGGTAAAACAGAAACCGTGGTGCAACTGGCGGAACAACTCTACGGTGGTAAGCAGTTTCTAACCACCATCAACATGTCAGAATACCAAGAGAAACACACCGTTTCCCGCCTGATTGGTTCGCCTCCGGGTTATGTTGGTTACGGTGAAGGCGGTGTGCTGACCGAAGCGATCCGTAAGATGCCTTATTCTGTGGTTTTGCTCGATGAAGTCGAAAAAGCCCATCCAGAAGTTTTAAATATCTTCTACCAAGGCTTTGATAAAGGGGAAATCGCTGATGGTGAAGGTCGAGTCATCGACTGCCAAAACATCGTGTTCTTCCTGACGTCGAACTTAGGCTACCAAACCATAGTCGATTATGCCGATGAACCTGCCAAGCTCGATGAAGCACTCTATCCAGAATTGGCCGCTTTCTTTAAACCCGCTCTGCTGGCACGTATGGAAGTGATCCCTTACTTGCCACTGGGTAAAGAAGTGTTGGCACAGATTGTTCGCGGCAAGCTGGCTCGACTCGAAAAACTGTTCAAGACGCGTTACAACGCCGAAGTGGTGATTGAAGAGAGTTTGATTGAAGAGATCTTGAACCGCGCGACACGGAGTGAAAATGGCGCACGTATGTTAGAGGCGATCATTGAAGGTCAACTGCTTCCTCCTGTCTCGTTAGCATTGCTTAACAAACTCGCCGAGAGAGCGCCCGTTGAGCGTATTCGCCTAGCGGCGGAAGAGGGTGAGTTTATTGGAGAGGTGGCGTAACCATGAGTCAATGGCTGACGTTTGCAACTCAATTGGTGGGAGTGAGAAGATCCCACCAGCTTGCGCTGCAATTTGTTGATCTGCTGACTCAAGGTTTGGATCTGAGTGATAGCCTTTTGTTGTTACCATCATCTGATGGGCGCTTGCTTGTGCCTCATGATCCACAGCGTCAGCTTGCGTGGTCTGTTACCGATTTTGATGTGCCATTTGCCCATGTATTGCAGTCTTCCAACGCCATGCATTTAACCGCAGAAGAATTGGTTTTCTGGCAATCTAATCGAACCTTTAGCCAGTTAACGGCCAAAGTGGGTATGTTTGATTCGGTTTGGGTGCAACCTTTGCCGATGAGCACACGCCAAGTGCACTCTATTTTATTATTGATGGGCGAAAGTCACGGCATTGTGAATGCTTTTGCCGATGACGATTTCCTGAAATTTGTCGATGTCTTTTCGCAACAATGGGCGTTGCTCAATGATATGGAGCGGGAAGAGCAAAACCGCTTGGAATTGAAGCAATCCTTGACCGATATAGAACGTGATTCGGCACAACGCTCACTCGCGAATGCGTTATCGCGTACTTTGATTGGTGAAAGTGCCGCCATGCAAAAGCTGCGTGAACAGATTGTCTCTGCCGCTAATTCCCAGTTATCCGTGATGGTGCAAGGTGAAACGGGAACGGGAAAAGAATTGGTTGCCGCAGCTGTGCATGAGCTCTCCTCACGTAAGTCGGCGCCATTTGTCGCGATCAACTGTGCGGCGATCCCTGAGCACCTACTAGAAAGTGAGTTATTTGGGTATTGCAAAGGTGCATTTTCTGGCGCGGATTCAGATAAACAAGGGTTGATCGCTCAAGCCAATGGTGGAACCTTGTTTTTGGATGAGATCGGCGATATGCCACTGACTTTGCAAGCTAAGTTGTTGCGAGTACTAGAGTCACGCACTTTTCGTCCTCTTGGTGGCAAGCAAGAACTGAGTTCCGACTTTCGCCTTGTTTCTGCAACTCACGTTAACTTACTCGATCAGGTACGCAAAAAAGCCTTTCGCCAAGATCTCTACTATCGCTTGTTCCAATATCCGATCACGTTGCCGCGGTTAGCGGCACGTTTGGAAGATATTGAACTGCTGGGTGAGCATTTTGTGCGTGTGTTTAATTTACAACACAACACGCGTATTCGTGGCTTGAACTATCGTGCGATCGATTGCCTGAAGCAGTATGACTTTCCGGGCAACGTTCGTGAACTGAAGCATTTAATTGAGTTTGGTTGTGCGCAAACCACCGATGGTACCGAAGTGGAAGCCAGTTGCTTTGCGCACCGATTGCAATCAATGGAGTGCTTAAATGGCTCTGCCCCGGTGAACGCTTCTGTCTCGCAAATTCCGGCAACATCGCATACGTCTGTGATGAACACTGAACCAGACTTTGCCGTCATCAATGATTTGAAGCAGGCGTTGAATGAATATGAAGCGCAAATCATTAGCGAGCGTCTTACTCGTTTTTCTGGCGATCGCGCAAAAGCCGCGCAAAGTCTGGGTATTCCTAAGCGTACGTTGGCCTATAAGTGCCTGAAACTGGAGATCAAAACCCCATGAAAATACCCACTCTCGTGGTCAGTGTGTTCTTCGGTTTGCCCACTTCTGCGGCTTGGGCACAATCTGCAGCATCGCTTGTGGATCAAGCGGAACTATGTCGTGAAATCCCAGCTCGTTTGGAGCGTTTAGCCTGTTTTGACCGCGTATTCGCGACACCGTTAGAAGCCGTAGTGACAGCACCTACGAATCCTTATCCTGCCGAATGGCGGCGGGCAATGTCTGCGTTAACCCAACCTGTCTCAGAGTCGGGCTGGGCCTTGGTGACAGAAGGAGAGGGTAAAGGCAGCAGTGCTTGGATTGCTTTACCTGCGCAAAATCGAGTCACTGGCGATCAAACGCCCCCCATTCTCTTGCTCAGTTGCATTAACAACTTGAGTCGTATTGAACTTGCGCTGCCCAAAGAAGTGGCGGATGCACGTATTCAAGTCTCTATTCGACACGCAAAGCAGTTTTGGCGTAGCGATGATCATGGTGTTCTGTTCTCTTCGGCACGCGGCATGCCCGCGATTGAAATGATGAAGTCGGCAGCGAGTGAACCTCGCCTTCTGCTTCGCTCGAATGCGCCTTTTGCTGATGGCTTGCAGTTTGATACACGAGGGTTAAATGAAGCTCTTGATGCACTGCGCGAACGTTGTGGTTGGTAAGGGGACAGTATGGAAATAACCGAATACCGTCAGTGCATTGCTAAACCGATCAGTGGCAGTAGTTCCGTGGGTGAACGTTTGGTCGATCATCCATTATTTGATTTTATCGAAGATCAAATGATGAAAGTGGGTTCACTTTCCCACGCTTCAGTGCAGTGGGATGAAGTTGAGCACAGCACTCTCAAATTGTTGGGTGAGCAGAGTAAAGACATCAAACTGTTGGTGTATTTACTGCAGTGTTTGCATAACCAAGTGACGCCAGTACGCCTCATCACCTCGTTTGCTGTGATGAGTGAATTTCTTAACCAATATTGGAATGACAGTTACCCCGCGCCGGGAGCTCGTGGCAATTTGCCGCGTCGTAAATTCTTTAGCCAGATGGCGCAACGTTTTGCGGCAGTGATCGAAAAGTTCGATTTTCATCATTTGGATGAAGCGGATCGCCAAGCGCTGCAAGCGGCGGTTGAAGAGTGGCAGCAAGCGGTTGAAAAGCAAGGGTTATCATCGGATCTGGTTGAATCCGTTGTGGTGCGAATTGAGTCGGAGATCAAACGTGCAGAACAACGTCAGCAAGTGATAGCGCAGAGTTCTGAACGTGAAACGCCAAGTGTCGCCGCCTCTTCACCAACAGCCAGTATGGTGGTCGATCATTCTAGTGATAAAGCGGCGAAACAGACGCTGCTTAAAGTCGCTGATTTTTTGGCTGAACAAGAGTTTGGTATCGCGCTGTCGATTCGTCTGCGCCGCTTTGCGGTGTGGGGCAGCATTACTTCTCTGCCCGATCATAAACCTGATGGTGAAACCCTGCTACGCAGCATGCAAGCGGATCGGGTTAAAGATTACCAAGATCAATTGCGTCATCCTGATTTAGCGCTGTGGCGCAAAGTGGAGCAGAGTCTAACGATGGCGCCTTATTGGTTTGAGGGGCAGTGGATGAGTTACACCATCGCCCAGCAACTGGGGAAAAATGATTGGTGCCAAGCGATTGTTGAGGAAACACAAAACTTCTTACGCCGTTTACCTTCTCTACTGGATCTCAAATTCAAAGGGGGGAGCCGTTTGTCAGCGATGCGGTTAAAGAGTGGCTAGCGAGCGCAGGCCAGAGCCAAGGCTCGGCTCAATCCGTCAGTGGGGATTGGCAAGAGAAGCGTAAAGAGGCATTCCAATTAGCTAAAGAGGGTGGCATCGCGGTGGCGCTCTCGATGCTCAATGATGGCCTAGTCAGTGCCATTGAACCTCGCGACAAATTTTATTGGCGATTGCTATCGGCAGATTTGTTGCGTGCAAATCATCTCGATGCCATGGCGAATGAGCAGTATCAAACTCTGTTTACTCAGGTCACGACTCTGTCAGTACCTGAGTGGGAGCCGAGTTTAGTCGAACAAATTCAAAGATATACAACGTCAGAGTAAACAAGGACACAATTCATGTGGAAATTCATTGTCGGAATAGTAAGGCGTTTTCAACCCACGGTGGTGGCAGCCTTACCTATTTTGCTATTCACTACATTCATTTTGTTGAATGTTGCCATTTGGTGGGCCGGCCCCTGGCTAGAGGTGGCTGGTTATAAACCATTAGAGTCGACGATGGCTCGCGTTATGGCGAGCAGCTTGTTTACTCTTGGGTGTTTAGCGGTCTGGGGGATTTGGCAGTGGCGTAAGCTGCAAGCGTTCAAAGCGGATCAAAAACGCGAAGATCAGCTGCGCCAAGACCCGATCAAAGTCTACGAAGAGCGACAAGAAGTGGAACTGAATCAGGTGATGCTCAATATGAAGCAGAGCCTGAATAAGCATAACTACTTGTATGCGCTGCCTTGGTATCTGGTACTGGGTTTAGAAAATGCCGGTAAAACCAGTTTGATCAACCGCTCTGGACAGAACTTTGTGTTTTCTTCGGTGATGCGAGCTTCTGGACAAAAAAGTGAAAATCCGTACTCGTTTGACTGGTGGATTGGTGATGAATCGGTACTGATTGATCCTGATGGTGAATTGCTTACCCAAGGCAATCGCAGTGAAGAAAATGATGGTGCGTTGGAGCGCCGCCTATGGATGCACTTTGTCAATTGGTTGGAGCGCACTCGTAGCCGACGACCATTGAACGGGATCGTCTTAGCGTTGGATGTTTCTCATCTTGCGACTGCAACAGCATCTGAGCGCAAAGCTTATGCTAATTTGTTGCGTGCTCGTCTGCGTGAGCTGATGGAAACCTTATCTACTCGCCTTCCTGTCTACATTGCGTTGACTAAGCTCGATCTGCTGCACGGCTTTGAACCTTTCTTTAAGCACTACACTAAAAGCCAGCGCGAAGAAGTGCTTGGCTTTACTTTTTCGATGGATTCGGTGGATAACTTGGATTCATGGTTGGAAGAGTTTGCCGCAGAATATGGTCAGTTTGTTGAGCGCATGAATAGCATGTTGCCCCATGCGGTTTCAGCCCCGATGACGCTGGAAGAGCGAAACGCGATTTACAGTTTTACTCGCCAAATTTCCGGTCTTAAAGAAATCTTGCAACAATTTTTCCAAGAAGCGTTGGCGAGTGATCAATTCTCAACGTCTGCGCTGGTTCGTGGTGCCTATTTCACGTCGGTTTACCAACAAGGTGTACCAACCAACGCATTTGATGACGCGGCATCGCGTCGGTATGGTCTTTCACATGCGATCAATACCGCGCAACGCGCGAAGAATTCAACCGTTTATTTCACGCAAAAACTGTTTACTCACATCATCTATCCTGAAGCAGGTTTGGCTTCCGACAACTTTCGAGTGGCCAAGAATAAACGGCGTTTAATGTTGCTTTCTTTTGTTGCCTGTTCGATCGCCACTTTACTGCTGGCGGGTACTTGGCATCGTAACTATCTCAATAACGTGCAGCATGCTGATACAGTGCTGACGAAAGTCAATCAGTATAAAGAGCAGTTCCCGACTAGCCGATCTTTAGCCTCGCAACAAGAGGTGCTAGAGCCGCTGAACAAGATCCGTGAAGCAACACTTGAGTTCGGCTTCTTCCGTGACAAACCACAGTACATTTCTGATTTCGGTCTTTACCAAGGGCACACTATTGGTCCTAAAGTGGAAGAAACCTACCTTAATTTGTTAGAGACCCGCTTCTTGCCTTTGCTCATGGCGGACGTTGTGGTGGCGCTGAATCAAGCTCAAACCGATGAAGAGAAACTGGCAGTGTTGCGCGTCTATCGCATGTTGGTGGATAAGAGTGGACGTTACCAAGATTACGTGATGGATTATTTTGCCAAATACTGGCAGAAGTCTTTCTCAGGCCAGCGCCAGATCCAAGAAGAGTTGCTGGGTCACTTAGATTATGCGATGCGCCATACCGATCTGACAGCAGAACGTCTGAATGGGGATAAAGGGGCAGAGCAGGTGATGCGCCCTTACGATAAAGTGGTCGCTCGTGCTCAGGTTGAACTTGGTTCAATGCCCAATGATCAGCGTGTATATCGTAACTTAAAACTGAGTGCGCAGACGGTATTAGGCCCCTCGATCAATCTACGCAGCCTGATTGGACCGGTTTTCGATGTGGTGTTTGAAGAACGTGTGCTCAATAGCAACAATTTGTACATTCCCCAGATGCTCACTAAACGTGGTTTTGATAACTATTTTATGCCGCAATCAGAATCCGTTTCTGAACTGGCATTAATCGACAGTTGGGTTTTAGGGCAAACTAAAACGGCACAATTTAGCGAAGCGGATAAACAGGCGCTGCGCGATAAAATCCGTGACCTCTATGTGGCGGATTACACCAATACATGGCGAGCAGCGCTTAATGAAATTGATGTGAAATACTTCAATGACATCAACGATGCGGTACTGGTATTGGAAAACATCACCAGTAACCTTGAACCGATGCAACGCTTATTGCGTACTTTAGACGGTAATACTCAGCTTTATAGCGCTTTACCTAAAGATGAATCGGCACTGAAAGAAGTGCTGAAAAGTCCGAAATACAAAGTGGCTTCGATGATCGAAACCCCGTTTGCGGATCTCAATGGTATGTTGAAGCCGGTAGGCAGCAAACCGGCTTACATGACAGAAGTGTTGGCGTCAGTCGATGAATTGAAAAGTTATTTAAAATCAATTCAAGATGCACCGGATGTAGGAATGGCAGCCTTAGATGCAACTAAAGCACGCGTTAAATTGGTCAATGCTGATCCGATTTACACGTTGAAACGCATCTCATCTGGTTTGCCTAAACCATTAGATACCATGATGACGAAACTGGCCGATGAAAGTTGGTACGTGGTAAAGCAAGAAGCGATCAAACATCTTGAAGTCCGCTGGACGGAAGATGTGTACAAAACTTTCCAAAACAAGTTGGCTGGACGTTATCCGTTTAATCCGGCTTCCAGTAAAGATGCTTCTCTGGAAGATTTTGAGTCCTTCTTTGCCCCCAACGGCACGTTAGATAATTTCTACAACCACCAGTTGAAGATGTTTATCGAAGAGAATATTACGGTTGCTGAGGATGATTCAGCGCAATCTATTATTCGCAAAGAGGTACTGGATCAAATCAAACAGGCGCAGAAAATCCGTGAAGCGTTCTTTAACCGTAAGGGAATTCTCGATGTGAACTTCACGGTTGAGCCGCTGAGTTTGAGTAACAACAAGCGTCGTAGTGTGTTGAATGTGGATGGTCAATTTTTAGCGTATAGCCATGGCCCGCGTGAAAATGTTGAGCTGATTTGGCCGAATACCTTGCGTGATTCGGCGGTGTCTAAGGTGACCTTGATCCCGACCAAAACCAATATGTCGCCACGCAGTTTGCAAATCCAAGGTCCGTGGGCGTTCTTCCGCTTGTTGGATCAAGGTGATGTTGTCTCTGCAAGCCCGACTTCGGTTGATTTTAAATTTATCGTCGATGGAGGCGAGATGATTTATCGCATCAACTCTGAAGCCGATGCTAACCCATTTACCGAACGCCTGTTCAAGTCGTTCAAGCTGTCTAAGACACTCTATTAATAAGTTGCCAGAGCGAGTGTCTCGCTCTGGCTTTTTTAGGACGAAGTTGTTATGTCCAACATGATTTTTATTGATTCCGTTTGCTACCGATTAACCAATGATTCAGAGGAAATACGAGGATTAGAACCTTACCTTAAAGTTCGAGAAGAGATAAATCGCCGTTTTAATCCGATTGCAGGGGGCACGGATTGGCAACAGGTGAAAGAGCAGTGTGAGCGATTGGCTCGCCATCACGGGATGGATTTTCTGATCTGCGGATATTACGCAGTAGCCTGCTTGAAAACGCAGGGTTTGGCGGGTTATGCCACGGGCATGGAGCTAATGAGTGCAAGCCTTGCCAATCAGGGCGATTGTGATGTTAAAAGCGCCAAAGTGCGTAAAGAAATCCTTGATTGGGTTAATGCACGCGTGGTGCAGGAGCTAAAAGCGCTGAAGCCGACTTATGAATCGCTGCGTGATTTGTATCGGGCCGAGCGCCATTGCGAGCGGTTACATCAGCTGTTTGAACAGCAACAAACCGAATACAAAGTGGACTTTGAAGGGGTTGGCTTTGCTCTGTTTGAGCATATTGACCGGATAGAAACGCAATACCACAGCATGCTAAAAAAACAGGAAAACCGCGAACCGCCTAAGCTCAAATTTTGGCAGCGAGGCTACGGTTTGGTGGCGCTGAGCCTGCTTGGTGTTGGGGTAGGATTGATGGGGGGATTCAAAGCTTGGCCGTGGTTTTACACTACACCGTATGCAACGCCACAACAGGTGACCTCACTCAATAATGAGCAGCAAGCACAGGCCTTAATTGGTGAATCCTCTCAACAAGATCGAGCTCGTTGGCAAGAGGCATTGGTAGCACTTTATCGTTCGACTCTTGAACGCAATTTAGCCGCCTCATTCAGTGATTCTAAGCAGCAGGCCATGAGTCATCTACTACTGCTGCGTACTCTTTATCCTGAGAATGAGCAGGTCAATGCGTTGAATAAAGAGTTTAACCTTCAGCAGCAAGAAGCTTTGGAGCAAACAGCACTGTTTGTGGCGAAGTTCAGCGAAATTCGCACCAGAATGGCCAATATCGCGTTACTCGCGAAGCGAGGTAAATGGAGCGAATTGGAGAAGCAAACGAAGTCTCTAGAAGAGTTTGCCGTGAGCTTGTCTCCTATCTATGGCCGAGTTGATTATGTGCAAGGCTTGCTTGAGCAAGGCGATATTCCTAATGCACAGAAAGAGTTTGCGATCCTTAAGCAAAGACTCGATAGCCTGAGTTGGAAAATGGCTGAGCTGGAATTGCGCATGGCTGATGCCGCTAAGGTGCAGTAATCACTCAATCAGTTGCATTTCGGTTCGGTATAGGGGCAAAAAATCGCTCGTGGGCAGCTTTTTGCTTCGTTGAGGCAAGGGGTTGCTCGCAGGGAAAAATAAGCCCCTGCATTACCAAGAAAAAAGGGATAAAAAGTTGGCATTGAGTTTGCCAATCTCTGTCACACATGATTTCACCCAACCTAATATGGCTGTGACGTTTAGCAATGCAGTCGATAAAAAGCGAACAAGGAAAATGGGATGGCTAGGTTACAGTTTCAATTGCAAGTGGATGGCCTTGATGATGAATCGTTAGTCGTACGCGGATTTGAAGGTCAAGAATCCCTGTCTGATAGTGTGTGGTGTAAGCAACCCTGCTACGGTTTCCGTTATCAGATTGATCTCGCGAGCGCGTATGTTGATTTAACAGCCGAACAATTTGTTGATCAAACAGCCCATCTCACCATTCTGCGTGATGGGCAAGTGGTGCAGCAAATAAACGGTATTGTGCGTCAATTCAGCAAAGGGGATACCGGCCATCGACATACTTTCTATTCATTAACGCTAGTTCCTGCGTTGGAAAGGCTTTCTCTGCGTAGTAATAGCCGTATTTTTCAGCAGCAAACAGTACCGGAAATTATCTCCATTTTACTGCAAGAGATGGGGATTGAAGATTATGCATTTGCCCTCAAGCGTGAGTGCGCCCAGCGTGAGTTTTGTGTACAGTATCGTGAAACGGATTTGCAGTTTTTACACCGTATCGCCGCTGAAGAAGGCTTGGTTTACAGCCACCTACACGAAGCGCAGAAACACACGCTACTGTTTACCGACAGCACTGATAATCAGCCAAAGTTAACCAAGCCAGTACCTTATAACGCCTTGGCGGGTGGGCAGATCAATATTCCTTATATTGTTGATCTTAAATTAAAAACTACCGCGCAAGTCAGCCATGCCGAACTTAAAGATTACAGCTTTAAAAAGCCTGCTTACGGATTTACTCAGCGCACGCAGGGCAAAGACATCGCTTATCAGCAGCCAAATTATGAGTATTTTGATGCTCCGGGACGCTACAAAGACGATGCAAATGGCAAAGCCTTTAGCCAAATTCGCTTAGAGTATTTACGCCGCGATGCTTTGCTTGCTGATGCGAAGAGTGACGAACCTTTGCTATTGGCGGGAGTGCGTTTTGACTTGCAAGATCACCTTGATCCCGCAATGAATCGAGATTGGCTCGTGGTACAAGCCAATCACCAAGGGACTCAGCCACAAGCATTACAAGAAGAAGGCGGCTCAGGCGCTACCACTTACAGCAATCAGCTAAAACTTATCCCTGCTCACATCACTTGGCGAGCAAGGCCTTGTGCTAAGCCGCAAGTGGATGGTCCCATGATCGCCACCGTAGTTGGGCCACAAGGTGAAGAGATTTATTGCGATAACTTTGGTCGCGTGAAAGTGCATTTCCCGTGGGATCGCTACTCAAGTAGCAATGAGAAAAGCTCTTGCTGGGTGCGAGTGGCACAAGAATGGGCAGGTAGCCAATACGGTAGTATGGCGATTCCGCGAGTTGGCCATGAAGTGATTGTTTCGTTCCTGAATGGCGATCCGGATCAACCCATTATCACGGGTCGTACGTATCATGCGACCAATACCGCGCCTTACGCCTTGCCTGACCACAAAACCAAAACCGTGCTGCGCACTGAGACTCACCAAGGGCAAGGCTACAACGAACTGAGTTTTGAGGATCAAGCGGGCAGCGAACAGATTTTGCTGCATGCACAAAAAGATTGGGATGCGTTGATTGAGCATAATCACACCGAAGTGATTCGCCACGATCAACATCTCACCGTGGACAATGATTGCTTTACCCGCATTCAGCGCAACCAACATTTAACGGTTGAAGGTGAAGTCCGTAGTAAAATCGCACTCGATAGCAGTCATGAAGTCGGCGCGTCACTACAACACAAAGTCGGGCAACGCATTGCTGTCGAGGCGGGTAAAGAGATTTCACTCAAAAGCGGCGCAAAAATCGTGGTTGAAGCCGGAGCGGAGTTAACCCTAAAAGCAGGGGGCAGCTTTGTAAAAGTCGATGCAGGTGGCGTGCACTTAGTCGGTCCTGCCATTAACCTAAACGCGGGCGGCAGTGCAGGCTGCGGTAGCGCTTATGGTGGGCAATTAGCGGCAGCACCAAGAATGTTAGCGCAAGCTAAACCAGTAGCAGAATTGGTTCAGCCGGATATTGCTGCCTCAATGCAATCAGGCGCGGCGCGTGTTATTGATGTGGCATCACTCCCCACTATGATGCCGAGTTCAGCCAATAACACGGCAAATGATGCGCCTGTGGCCGAAGAGAAAACACCGGAGCGAATTTTAAAATCCGATCTTCTCAAACCATCCGATGAGTTAGAGAAACTCGCCAAGCGACAAGCCAGTGCTTATCGTCAAGGTAATAACAGCGATGAGGTTAAGTTACTACAAGAAGCGCTCATAAAACTGGGGTTTGATCTCGGGAAAGCAGGAGCTGATGGTGACTTTGGTGGCAAAACTAAAACCGCGATTGAGCAGTTTCAGAAAAGCTATCAACCAAGCCACCAAACCCACCTGTCTTACAGCATTGGCGCTGTTGACGGTATTGTCGGCAAAGGTACACTACTGGCACTAGACGAAGCCTTGATGGATGGGTGGGTGTATGAAAGTCCCCGATTCCCGATGACTCTGGTTAATGGAGAATTAGTACCAATAGAGTTTCTCAATTTTTATAATGGTGATGAAATCGAAGAGTCTGATTATGAGAAAGCTGCAAGAGAATTAAATTGTGAGGTGGCTGCAATTAAAGCTGTAGCAAAAACTGAAACAGGCTCTTATGGTGCATATTTTAATTTTGGACAAGGTGATGATGATGTTCCCGCTATATTGTTTGAAAGACATCATTTTCATAAATATACAAACGGAAAATATGACATGTATGAAGACATATCGAATCCTATCGCTGGTGGCTACGGAACTATATCAACGCAGTATTCTAAATTAATGAAGGCATATGCTCTCGATAAAAGAGCAGCATTAAAATCCGTGTCTTGGGGTAAATTTCAGATCTTAGCATCGAATTATGTAGAAGCAGGGTATTCAAGTCCAGAAGATTTTATTCTAGACATAAGTAAATCTGAGAAAAATCAACTGAAATCATTTGTTAACTTCATTAAGTCTGATAAGGTTTTACTTAGTTCTATACGCTCTAAAAACTGGCTTTCATTCGCCAAAAGATATAATGGTCCAAGACAGAAAGGTTATGATTTGAAAATGGAGAAAAATTACAATGACCTATTATAAATTTATTACACTGTTGTCAGTTTTATATTGTGGCTCATCATTTGGAAATGAATTGTATTTTTCTTGTGATACAAAAAAGGGAACAGTTTTTCTGGAGGAAAGTCAAGGTGTACTTAGTTACACTTTAGTAAGAGATAAAAAAAATGAGATTGTCTTTGAGTCAAAAGGTGATGGATTTTTAGGCTTTAAATATAATCATTACTCAAGGTTTCAAACCGACTATTTCAATGTTTCATTTATTAATTTAGATTACAAATATACTATCTTCAGTAATTATGAGAGCAATCAGGAAAAACGTGGAATAATTGTTGCTAATATAAACAACAAAAAAGAATCAAATTACGAATGTGAAACTGTACATATCGATCGCCTTAGTGATCTATCAACAAAGTTAGCTTGTGACACTGATTCTGCACTTGGCTGTGATTAAATAAAATTTATTGTAAACTTTACTCCCAGAGCCAAATGTGCTCTGGGGTTTTTCCTTCTCACAGCACACAATATTTAGCGTACGAACCCGCTTCTTTGGCTGTCCAGTCACCTTTGGATTTCTCATCCATATCTTCGCACCAAGATTTGCTACCGACTTCGTTGTTGAAAATGCAGTGTTTGGCGAAGTCGAGCGTGTCTTGAGTATTCCACTCGCTTTTTGGTTTTTCGCGCATATCTTCACACCAAGCTTTGCTGCCCACTTCGGTACAAGCTGAAAGCGTTAGCGCACTCAATATTACTAATAGAGTGTTTTTCATTCGATCCTCATTTACTGCTTTAGTTTGTTGGCATCACTATACCGATCCATGAGGCCGCTGTGTTAAATCAGCGCGAAAAGATTGTGTTGTCTCGAATTGAATTCATTCAGTTGCGTATGTGAAGCGTCATTTTGCTGATCGTTTTCACACTCTGTGGATTTGTCGCGTGCAAACTTAATTGAGTAAACTATTATGTCATCGAAACGTTTCGATGTGCATTTTTTCGCCAATTGAAGGTGATGCTGTCGTTATTCAAACGTGAATCAATAAAAGGTATCACCATGAAAAAAAGTACCCTACTAAACTCTGAACTCTCTTACTTGGTGGCAACACTCGGCCATACCGATGAAATCACGATCTGTGATGCTGGGCTGCCAATCCCTGATGAAGTGACGCGTATTGATCTCGCGCTGACTCACGGGGTGCCTTCTTTTTTGGAAACGGTGCGGGTGATTTTGTCTGAATCGCAGATTGAAAGTGTCATCGTGGCACAAGAGTTTGCTCAAGTAAGTCCGGTGTTGCATGAAGCCTTATGTCGCGAGCTGAAAGAAGAAGAACAGTTGTGCGGTAAGCCAATTGCTATCCAATACATCAGCCATGAAGCGTTTAAACAACGCACCTTGCAAAGCCGCGCGGTAGTGCGCACCGGTGAATGTACACCTTACGCTAATGTGATTTTCCAAGCGGGTGTCGTGTTTTAACCACGCCTAACCATGGAGTAAACACTATGACTCAAGCAATTTTAGCCCTGAGCCAAATTGAAAAAGCGTTCCCTGGCGTGAAAGCTTTGGACAAAGCGAGCCTGAATGTCTATCCGGGGCGGGTAATGGCGTTAATGGGTGAGAACGGCGCAGGCAAATCAACCTTGATGAAAGTGCTGACCGGCATCTACAGCAAAGATGCAGGAAGCATCGAGTATCAAGGCCAACCTGTGAGTTTTAAAGGCCCACGAGATTCGCAACTGGCGGGCATCAGCATTATTCACCAAGAGCTCAACCTGATCCCGCAGCTGACGATTGCGGAAAATATTTTCCTTGGCCGTGAAATGACGTCACCTCTTGGGCGCATTTTGTGGGATGAAATGTACCGCAAAGCCGATCAACTGCTCGCGCGTTTGAATGTAAAACACAGTGCCAAAACCTTGCTCGGTGATCTGAGCTTGGGTGAGCAGCAGATGGTAGAAATTGCCAAAGCGCTGTCGTTTGAATCGAAAGTCATCATCATGGATGAACCGACCGATGCGCTGACCGATACCGAAACTGAATCGCTGTTCAATGTCATTAATGAACTGCGCGAACAAGGCTGCGGCATTGTGTATATCTCACACCGTTTGAAAGAGATTTTTGAGATTTGTGACGACATCACCGTACTGCGTGACGGCAAATTTATTGGTGAGTGCCGCGTGTGCGATACCAATGAAGATGGCCTGATTGAGATGATGGTTGGCCGTAAACTGGAAGAACAGTACCCACGCATTGCTGCGCAGCAAGGTGACATCAGCCTTGAGGTGATTGGCCTAACTGGCTCGGGTGTGCACGATGTCAGCTTTACGCTTAAAAAAGGCGAAATTCTTGGTGTCTCTGGCCTGATGGGGGCTGGACGCACTGAACTGATGAAGGTGATTTATGGCGCGCTGCCTTCGGAGTGTGGCGTGATTAACCTCAACGGGCGCACGGTTAACCCAGTCAGCCCGCAAGATGGTTTGGCCAATGGTATCGCTTATATTTCTGAAGATCGTAAAGGCGATGGCTTGGTACTAGGCCTTTCGGTGAAAGAGAACATGTCACTTTGCGCGCTCGATCGGCTGAGCAATGGCATGCAAATTCGTCATGCCGATGAAGTGATTGCTGTGGATGACTTTATTCGTTTGTTCAACATCAAAACCCCAAGTCGAGATCAAATTATTGGCAATCTTTCTGGGGGCAATCAGCAGAAAGTGGCGATCGCTAAAGGACTGATGACCAAACCCAAAGTACTGATTTTGGACGAACCGACTCGCGGCGTTGACGTCGGTGCGAAAAAAGAGATCTACCAACTGATCAACCAATTCAAAGCTGAAGGTATGAGTATCATTTTAGTCTCCTCAGAAATGCCAGAAGTACTTGGCATGAGTGATCGCATTCTAGTGATGCATGAAGGGCGCATTAGCGGCGAGTTTATGGCGAGCGAAGCCGATCAAGAGAAATTAATGGCGTGTGCGGTAGGGCGTAACCCTGCTCACGCAGCATGAAACAAGGATACAGCATGAGTACCCGAACCATGACTAATACGACATCTGATAACCGTAAAAAACTGCTCAGCAAAGAGTGGTTGATTGAACAAAAATCGCTGATCGCACTGCTGTTTTTAGTGGTTGTCGTCTCTTTCTTAAACCCGAATTTTTTCACGGTTGATAACTTACTGAATATTCTGCGCCAAACTTCGGTCAACGCGATCATCGCGGTGGGTATGACCTTGGTCATCTTAACCGCAGGGATTGATTTGAGCGTCGGTTCGGTGCTCGCCTTGTGTGGTGCTTTCGCTGCAAGTTTGATTGCGATGGAAGTGCCGGTTTTGCTGGCTGTACCGACGGCTTTGCTGGCTGGCGCAGCGTTGGGTGCGATTAGCGGCATCATCATTGCAAAAGGCAAAGTGCAGGCGTTTATTGCCACTCTAGTCACCATGACGCTGCTGCGCGGCGTGACCATGGTGTACACCGATGGTCGTCCTATTTCGACCGGATTTACCGATACGGCGGACACCTTTGCGTGGTTCGGTACTGGCTACGCGTTGGGCATTCCGGTTCCGGTATGGCTGATGGTAGTGGTGTTTGCCGGCGCTTGGTATCTACTCAATCACACTCGCTTTGGCCGCTATGTGTATGCGGTGGGCGGTAACGAATCGGCGACTCGCCTTTCAGGTATCAACGTAGATCGCGTCAAAATCGGCGTGTATGCCATCTGCGGTTTACTGGCTGCCCTGGCGGGCATCATCGTCACTTCACGCCTTTCTTCTGCGCAACCCACTGCGGGTATGGGCTATGAATTGGATGCGATTGCGGCTGTCGTGCTCGGTGGCACCAGTTTGATGGGCGGCAAAGGTCGCATCATGGGCACGCTGATCGGCGCTCTCATCATCGGATTTTTAAACAACGCATTGAACTTGCTCGATGTTTCCTCCTACTACCAAATGATTGCGAAAGCTGTGGTTATTTTGCTGGCGGTCTTGGTAGACAACAAAAATAAATAAAACGTGAATCCGCCTCGACAGGGCAAGGGCTGCGAGGCTAAACCAAAAAGGACTATGAGAATGAAAAAACTGACCACTCTTATCTCTGCTGCTCTACTTTCCACTTCGGTTTCTTTTGCTGCGCAAGCGCAAGATACCGTGGCGATTGTACTTTCAACGCTGAATAACCCGTTTTTCGTGACCATGAAGGATGGAGCCGAAGCGAAAGCCAAAGAACTTGGCTACAACCTGATTGTGCTGGATTCGCAAAATGACCCAAGCAAAGAGCTTTCAAACGTGGAAGACCTCACCGTGCGCGGCGTGAAAGCGATTCTGATCAACCCGACTGATTCGGATGCGGTTTCTAACGCGATTCGTATCGCGAACCGCTCAAAGATCCCAGTGCTGACGCTTGACCGTGGCGCAAGCCGTGGTGAGGTAGTGAGCCACATCGCTTCTGATAACGTAGTCGGCGGTGAAATGGCAGGCCATTTTATTGAAGAGAAGATTGGTAGCGATGCCAAAGTGATCCAATTGGAAGGCATCGCCGGAACTTCTGCGGCTCGTGAGCGTGGTGAAGGTTTCATGAATGCAGTGAAAGGCAGCAAGATGCAACTGCTGGCTAGCCAACCTGCGGATTTCGACCGCACTAAAGGTTTGAACGTGATGGAAAACCTACTGGCAGCGAACCCAGATGTTCAAGCGGTTTTCGCGCAAAACGATGAAATGGCGTTGGGCGCACTGCGTGCAATTCAAGCGTCAGGTAAGTCTGTGATGATTGTTGGCTTTGATGGCACTGATGATGGCATTGCAGCGGTAGAGCGCGGTCAATTAGCAGCCACTGTTGCACAGCAGCCAGACATGATTGGCGCGATTGGTATTGAAACTGCCGACAAAATGCTCAAGGGTGAAAAAGTGGAAGCTTACATCCCAGTCGCTCTGAAAGTGATTGCAAAATAATCTCCTCTTTCCCTCCTCACATGAGGAGGGAAAACCGAGCGGTTTACTGGTTTTATTTTCCTCGTTTACCCAAAGAATAAAGAGGGTATCAGCCATTAAACCACTCTGTTTTTCCTCATCAATACAAAGGATAACCGTATGAATAAGTTGGTGGTTCTGGGTAGCGTCAATGCAGACCATGTGCTGCAAGTGCCTTCATTTCCTCGCCCCGGAGAAACCCTACACGGGCGCAATTATCAAGTCATTCCGGGCGGAAAAGGGGCAAACCAAGCCGTTGCCGCCGCGCGTATGCAAGCGGATGTCGGTTTCATTGCCTGTGTTGGCGATGATTCGTTTGGCATTAATATTCGTGAAAGTTTTAAGCTAGATGGCATTAATACGGTGGGCGTGAAGCTGCAACCGAACTGCCCAACCGGTATTGCGATGATTCAAGTCTCTGACAGTGGTGAGAACAGCATCTGTATTTCTGCAGAAGCCAATGCCAAGCTGACGGCCGCTGCTATTGAGCCCGATCTTACGGCGATTCGTGATGCACGTTATCTGCTGATGCAACTGGAAACACCGCTTGATGGCATTTTAAAAGCAGCGCAAGAAGCCAAAGCGGCCAAAACCAATGTGATTCTTAACCCTGCACCAGCCCGTGAACTGCCTGATGAGTTGCTGAAGTGTGTAGATTTGATCACGCCGAATGAAACCGAAGCGGAAGTGCTCACCGGAATTACGGTCTCGGATGATGCCAGCGCGCAGCAAGCGGCGGACGCTTTACACTGTAAAGGCATCGAGATTGTGATCATTACCCTTGGCTCAAAGGGCGTGTGGCTGAGTCAAAATGGTCGCGGGAAACGAATTCCCGGTTTTGTGGTGAAAGCCACGGACACCACCGCCGCAGGTGATACCTTTAACGGTGCATTGGTGACTAGCTTGTTGCAAGAAATGCCTCTAGAATCAGCCATTAAGTTTGCCCATGCTGCTGCCGCAATTTCGGTAACACGCTTTGGTGCACAAACCTCGATTCCCACTCGTGCGGAAGTTGATGCCTTTTTAGCAGAACACTCATAGGAGAAAACACATGGCCACCATGAAGGATATCGCTCGACTTGCTGGCGTCTCCACTTCAACCGTAAGCCATGTGATCAATAAGAGTCGTTTTGTGAGTGATGAAATTGCTGAGCGGGTGAATAACGCCGCTCAGCAACTCAATTACGCCCCCTCCGCCCTCGCGCGTAGCCTCAAAATGAACCGCACCAAAACCATTGGTATGTTAGTGACCACCTCGACCAACCCATTTTTTGGTGAAGTGGTAAAAGGCGTAGAGCGCAGCTGTTATCACCAAGGCTACAACCTAATCTTGTGCAATACCGAAGGCGATAACCAACGCATGAAAGCCAGCATCAATACCTTGCTGCAAAAGCGTGTTGATGGTTTATTGTTGATGTGTTCAACCCTTGAGGGAGAACGGTTGGATGTGTTTGATCGTTATCCCGATATTCCTGTTGTCGTGATGGACTGGGGCCCAATCCTGTTTGCCAGTGACAAAATTCAAGACAACTCACTGCAAGGCGGCTACATGGCGGCCAAACATCTGATTGAGTGTGGACACAGAGAAATTGGTTGTATCACTGGGCCTTTGATTCGTCATCAAGCGCAAATGCGTTATGAAGGTTACAAACGTGCGCTCGCGGAAGCGGGAATTGCCATTAATCCAGATTGGATTGTGGAATCTGACTTCGAATGTGAAGGTGGCTACCAAGCTTTTGAAAAGCTGTACGAGCGTGGAAAACTGCCAAGCGCACTGTTTGTGTGTAATGACATGATGGCGATGGGGGTGATTCAAGCGGCTAACCAGCGAGGTTTGCGAATCCCTGATGCTCTCTCCCTGATTGGTTACGATGATGTGCATATTGCTAAATTTATGACCCCTGCTTTAACCACCATCCATCAACCCAAATACCGCCTCGGCAAAGCCGCTGTAGATACCCTGCTTTATCGGTTGGAAAATCCAGACACCACTGCGCAAGTTGTACAGTTAGAGCCGACTTTAGTGGTGCGTAGTAGTGTGTGTTCCTTAAATAAGTGAGATTAGCCTCGCATAGCGGATACATTTTATTTACTTTTTTACTTCTTTAGTAACAAGAGTCAGTTGACTCCTATTTGAGTGACAGCATACTTTATAGCGATATTTTTTCATTTCTCTATTCAGGGATGCACATGAGCGAAAGTCATCGCTACTACACCATATTGGATTCACTACCGGATCATATCTTTATCTTTTCAGAATCAGGACGATATGTGGATGTCTTTGGTGGTGCAGAAAATGAAACAGGTTTTGATTGTAAAGATTTTATCGGACGTCATCTGCATGACATTCTGCCTAGCGAGATGGCCGATGAGTTTCTTGGTTATATCAATCGAGCATTGAACGCAAATACAACCCAAAGAGTGAAGTATAAGTTTGAAGAGGAGCAGATGATTGAGCTACCCGCTCATGTTCCTAAGCCTATGCAGATCTGGTTTGAAGGCATTATAAAACCTTTACCTTTATTAGAAGGGGAGGAGAGAACCGTCATTTGGACTGCGAAAAATATTACTCAACAGCAAATGCTAGAGCAGCGGCTAAAAATATTATCCGAGATGGATACATTAACCGAAGTACATAATCGTCGTTCATTTTCTTCTTTACTTTCTCAAGCGATAAAAGAATATGATATTTATGGAGTACCTTTCTCACTTATTTTATTCGATATAGATAAATTTAAATGGGTCAATGATACTCTTGGGCATCCTGCAGGTGACGATGTTATTAAATATGTTGTGAAAGTGATTCAACAAGAACTTCACTTGACTGATGTTATTGGTCGCTTAGGTGGTGAAGAATTTGGAATCATTCTTCGAGATTCTAATCATGACAAAGCATTTAAAGTTGCCGAGAAGTTGCGTATCCGCTTAGCGGAAACTATGTGTGAATTAGAGACCTGTTCTGTAAGAGTAACGATTAGCCTTGGTGTGACTCAGATTATGCCAAACGACAGTAGTATGCGCCATTTAATTTCAAGAGCTGATAAAGCGATGTATTACTCAAAAATGCATGGACGTAATCAGACATGCTGTTATGAGACTCAACTTCAAGCAAGAGATACGTAACTCAATCCATTAGATAATTAATGATTGCTATCGTGAATTAATTTTTAACTAAGAAATGGTTATTTAAAAATAAAGTGACTACACCATAGTATATTGTTGTTTAATTTCCATCCTAGTTTTCATTTTTGATTAAAACAGTGCATTACTTTCATCGCTTCACTTTTTCTAATCCGGTTAGACGTCTCTATTAGATCTTATTTTTGAGGTATTCATCAACCCAAGAGGACAAATGTCCTCTCGCTTTCCTCATATTGTTCCTTATAGTGTGGCAAGTCATAACAATGAGAGATAGAACAAATGGATCTGATGACTTTTTTTGATATTAACCACACCCTAGTCAATATTCCGATCGGTGGCGGATATGCCATGTCGTGGATTGAAGCGGTGGGAACACTGTTTGGTTTGCTGTGTATCTGGTTTGCGAGCCAAGAAAAAACCATTAACTACTTGTTTGGCCTGATTAATGTCACGCTGTTTGCGGTGATTTTTTATCAGATCCAACTGTATGGCATCTTGTTGCTCCAGCTGTTTTTCTTCTGCGCCAACATTTATGGCTGGTATGCGTGGACTCGCCCGAATGCTCAAGGGGATACGCTCGTTGTGCGTTGGATGAGCCGTCAAAAATTGCTGCTCACGGCATGCATTAGCGTGATCAGCATTATCTTGATGACCATTTACATCGATCCGGTGTTCTTTTCTTTAGCCAATATTACCGTTGATGTATTGAATCTGTTCGGCGCACAGTTGGATCGCCCAGTGTTATCTCCGGATGCTTTCCCATTCTGGGATGCGACGATGACAGTACTTTCGGTGATGGCGCAGATTTTGATGACGCGTAAATACGTGGAAAACTGGATTCTGTGGGTAGTCATCAACATCATCAGTGTCGGAATTTATGCGGCGCAAGGTGTGTATGCCCTCTCTATTGAATACGCGATTTTGCTGTTCATTGCCGCCAATGGCACCCGAGCTTGGATGCAAACCGCTCGCCATAATGCAGAAAAAAACCTGACCAATGAGGCAACTGCATGATCATTCAACCTCACATTCATGTTGCTCAAGTTGCGCCACGTGTTGTGGTCTGCGGTGAGCCGAATCGTGCGAACCGTATTGCCAGCTTGTTGAATAACGCAGAGCTTGTCGCTGAAAACCGCGAATACCGCTTATTCAGTGGTGAGTTCGAAGGGCAGCCGATCACCGTATGCAGCACAGGGATTGGTGCGCCATCCATGATCATCGCGGTGGAAGAGCTAGCGCGAAGTGGTGCAAAAGCCATTGTGCGAGTAGGTTCTGCAGGCGCAATGCAGTCAGAAATCGGATTAGGTGAACTGATTTTGGTGGAAGGTGCAGTACGTGATGAGGGCGGTTCAAAGGCATATATTGGCGCCGCTTATCCGGCTTACTCAAGCTTTGAATTGGTGCTGGAGATGCAACGCTTTTTAGCTGAGCAGTCAGTACCGACTCACCGAGGTATTGTTCGCTCGCATGACAGCTTTTATACCGATGAAGAAGCAGAACTGTGCCGTTATTGGCATCGCAAAGGGATTCTTGCGGCGGATATGGAAACCTCTGCGCTACTCACGGTTGGCCGTTTACGCGGGTTACAGGTCGCTTCCGTTCTCAATAATGTGGTGTTGTATGAGCAAGATGTGCAAGCGGGCGTGAATCAATACGTCAATGCTGATCAAAGAATGATGCAGGGCGAAACGCTGGCTGCACGTGCTGCTTTGCATGCATTAAACGCACTTAAATTCCAATCTTCTTAAGGTGCATAATATGGCCTCGCTCAATGAACGGTATTTTTCGTTGGGTGAGGCATCACCGTAGAGCTTCGCCTAAGTGCAAAAAACAGGTAGCCTATGCCCATGTGAATCGAATCTCAAAACGCTATGCAACTTACCGCTAACACTACCGGCCGTTTTTCAGGCTATTTGAATGCGCAACTGCCTGCGTTTCGTCTGGCGTTGTCTCAGTGCCAAATCGCGACAAAAAGGTTTGATGCGGGTGAAGCGCTGTTGCAGCAAGGCCAACCTGTTGAGTTTCTATATGTGGTGTCTTGTGGTCGAGTTTCGATGAATATTCTGGCGGCCAATGGACGCCGTTTTCAACTCGGTGAAGTGCAGTGCGACGATCACCTTTTTGGCGAGATGGAGTTTTTTACCGCCATGTCTTGTCAGTGGAATGTGGTGGCCGAAGAGCCGATTCAAGCGGCGGTCATTTGTGCTCAGAAGCTGCAAGAGTGCCTTGAACAGCAACCTGTGCTTAGCCTGTTTTTTGCCTCTGCTTTAGCGCAGGATTATCAAGAGTCGCTGGACATTTACACGCAGCGTTTGATGCATTCAATCAGTTTTAACATCGCACATGATCTGCTGCTCCAGCATGAAACCCGGGTCAATTTAGGTGGCTTTGAAAGGATGGAGCCAGAAGCGGAGCGCTTTGGTACATCGAGCCGAGTGTATCGCCGTGCTGTGAAAGAGTTGGTGGATAGGGGATTAGTCGAAAAAGGTGAGCGTGGACTCATCATCAAAGATCTTGAAGCTTTGCGTGCTTTTGTGGCCAGCTTTGAATAAGCGGGGTTATCCCCGCTATTCGCAGTTTAAAGCATTATTGATTTAAGAAAGCTACCGCTTTATCGGGGAAGTCAGTGAACAGACCATCCACCTTCACTTGGTTGTAGAACACATCCAACATCCCTTCGAAGCTATCTGCCCAAGGTGCAATGCGCCCTTTATCGGCTCGGAAGGTGTAGGGATGCACCACGAGGCCTGCATCTTTCGCTTGCTTCATCAACGGCTTAATAATGATGTTGTCTTTGGTTGAAGCATCATCCACCAACATAGGCTTCCACGGGCCGATGCCATCCGCATATTGCGCGACTTTGGCCATGCCGCCTTCGGCAAACATCCAGTCATAGTCATAGGGTGTGGCTTGGTCACCTTGATAAACCATAGTTTCATTCCAGTCGGTGTACGCCAGCAGCTGCACCAGATTGAGATCCATCTTCATCGCTGGCAGCAGATCATCATTAATGCGTTTTAGCTCGATAGGATCAAAACACTGCAGATAGATTTTGTCGTCTTTGCTGTCGTAACCATACTGCTTAAGCACTTTGAGGACTGCTTGAGAAATATCTTTGCCTTCGTGGCGGTGAAACCAAGGCGCTTTGATTTCAGGGTAGATACCAATGTTGTAACCCAGCGTTTTATTGAGCCCTTGGATCAGCTCAATTTCTTCTGCAAAAGTTGGGACGGTGAAATCACTTTTCCAGATCGGGAAACGGTCAGGAAAGCCGGCGACTTTGTTGCCTTGCGCATCAATATCAAACCCTTCTGTCACTCGCAGGGTTTTAATTTCAGCTAAGGTAAAGTCAATCGCGTAATAACGGCCATCGGCTCGTGCGCGGTTAGGGAAACGCTCCGCAACATCGGTGACGCGATCCAAATAGTGATCATGTAATACCACCAATTGATCGTCTTTGGTCATCACCACATCTTGCTCGATGTAATCCGGTTTCATCGCATAAGCCAGTGTTTTGGCTTCTAACGTATGTTCAGGTAAGTAGCCAGAGGCTCCACGGTGAGCAATCACTATTGGTTCTGCAGAAACAATGCTTGAAAATAGAGACGTTGAGCAGGCCAGAGCCAGCAGAGAAAGCGAGAATGGTTTTAGCATCATGAAATCCTTTTTTGTTACTCCCCATAGGTGCTGAACATGTCATTTATGTTAGTTGGGGATATTGAATAGCCGCGCTCCTAATCAGGCAAGAGCGCGGCGAGGGGGACAAGCTACACTGACGATGTTATTGCTTGATGACACACGCTCTTAAATGGTCGCTTGTT
Source organism: Vibrio metoecus (assembly GCF_009665255.1). Lineage (NCBI taxonomy): Bacteria > Pseudomonadati > Pseudomonadota > Gammaproteobacteria > Vibrionales > Vibrionaceae > Vibrio > Vibrio metoecus. Next base: position 512,537 of record NZ_CP035687.1, on the reverse strand, counting down.
TAAGCTTATCGTTATGGTGAGCGCGTTCGCCAACGAAAGCGTAAATCAAGCAGAGCACTGAGAGTACACAAGAGGCAACCAAGACCATGAAGCCGCCGTCCCAACCGAAGTGGTCAACGGTGTAACCCAATACTGCGTTAGCTGCCACAGCACCACCTAAGTAACCAAAGAGACCAGTTAGACCTGCTGCGGTACCGGCGGCTTTCTTCGGCGCCAGTTCCAGAGCGTAAAGGCCAATCAACATCACAGGGCCGTAGATCAAAAAGCCAATCGCGACCAGAGCAGCCATATCTACCGCTGGGTTACCTGCTGGGTTGAACCAGTAAACCAGAACCGCAAGCGTCACCAACACCATGAACAGGATGCCCGCTGGCGCACGGCGGCCTTTAAACACTTTGTCGGAAATCCAACCACACAACAAAGTACCCGGAATGCCCGCCCACTCGTACAGGAAGTAAGCCCATGAAGATTTATCAACCGTGAAGTGTTTGGCTTCTTTGAGGTAAACCGGAGCCCAGTCAAGTACACCGTAGCGGATCAGGTAAACGAAGGCGTTAGCAATCGCAATCGACCACAGTAGTTTGTTGTTGAAGACATACTTAAAGAAGATCTCTTTCGCAGTCATCTCATTTTCATGTGATGTATCGTAATCATCGGGATAGTCGTTTTTGTACTCTTCAATCGGTGGCAGGCCACAAGATTGTGGTGTATCGCGCATGATGACCCAAGCAAAAATGGCAACCAGAACCGCAAAAAAAGCAGGTACATAGAATGCGGCACGCCAGTCGTCACTGAACATCCACAAGCCCAAAAGGAAGATCGGACCGATTAAACCACCACCGACGTTATGGGCGACGTTCCATACTGACACTATCTCGCCACGTTCTTTACGTGACCACCAGTGCACCATAGTACGGCCACAAGCAGGCCAACCCATACCTTGGAACCAGCCATTGAGGAACAGCAGGATAAACATCGCGGTGATACTGCCGGTTGCCCAAGGCATAAAACCAAAACAGAACATCACGATAGCTGAGAGCAGCAGACCCGCACTGAGGAAGTAACGAGGGTTCGAACGGTCTGAAACGTTGCCCATTAAAAATTTAGATAGACCATAAGCGATAGATACCGCACCGAGGGCGACCCCCAGATCTCCGCGGCTAAAACCTTGTTCGATCAGGTAAGGCATCGCCAAACTGAAGTTTTTACGGACTAGATAGTAACCGGCATACCCCACAAAAATACCGATAAAGAGTTGCCAACGAAGGCGTGAATAGACGCTGTCCACCTTATCGGATGGCAGCCGCTGCGTATGCGCAGCTGGTTTGAAGAGCTCGAACATAATGACCTCATTGTCTTTGGCGATGGTATTCCCCTGCAGATCGGTTGCGACGTTTTCAATACCGCTTCCAATCGTTTGGGTTGTATCTCCCTTTACGGTTTCTTGACTCAAAGAGAAGATTGAGTGTGAAAACGTAAAGAAAGGAGCGAACGAACAAACTTCTTTCGTTCGAAAGTGAGGCGATTGTTATGTTTATTAATTGTTATTACTGTGATTGATGTGGCACGTGAATTATTTTACTTATAAAAACAAATTGTAAATTTTCGTTTTTGTTGACTTTAATCGCAAAATTCATCGATTTGGAACAATTCCATAGGGTTTGTGCGGGTGAAATTTTCATCTGAAATCAAATGAAACTTTGCGAAAGTTAAATGTTTTCGTTAATCGGATAATGCAGAGGAAAGCGGGGAGTGGTGTTGTGAAGTGAAAAGGGTGGGGTGATGGCATTCCGTTGCCACCTCATGGTATTTAACTGCGACGGTTTTCACGTGATTGATACTGATAATCAACCTTCACTATGGCGCGGTATTGGACTGTACCACGTTGCTGAGAAAAGGCTTGAACTTGCACTTCACTGTTATCAATTTTTAAGGTTTTAGGTTGTAAAGCGGCATCTTGTAGTAAAAGCTCATTCGCCAGTTTTTGTGATGGCAGAGCTTTCAATTGATCCAGCTTTTGAAAACCAGCCACATAAGCTTGTTCCTGACTGGAATACACGCCCGCATATAATGTGCGCTCATTATGATTCGTTTCGAGACCAGCAAAGGCACCTGCACTAACGACTAAGGTAGTCAGACCTAGAATAATTTTTTTCATGATGGTTTTCCTTTTGATTGAGTTAGCGACATCTCTTAGTAAGAAGATCTGCCCTTGTTTAAATAACACCGTTTCATCTTAACGTTCACTGTGTAAAGAGTCCGTCAGGAAGGGTAAAGCTTTTGAAAAAGTACGGTTGGAATTTTTGATATAGGGCTGTTTGGTGGTGGTTTTGTTGACACTGTTAGTCGTTAGCCAAATTTAATTCTGTCATGCACTTCAATTTAGTCGGCGTAACAGAGTTTGAAGTGACTCGAAGGCTTGGCGCAAGAGGCGGTTGTTACAAACGGGTGCTGGAAAGTAGTCAGCAAATTGATCATTTTTCTTTGGACTTTGAGTCGGAATTGACACGCTTTTTTCTGGTTATTGCTAGCTTTTGTTAGCCATTTGTAAACAAGAATGGCGATAAAGAATAAGTCAGGATCAACAAGGAAAAATCATGAAATATGGACTAAAAATCAGTGCGCTAGGCTCAGTCATGCTCGGGGCTTTGGCGGCTCCGCAGGTACAAGCACATGGCTGGGTGGAATTCCCAAGCGCAAGACAAAACACCTGTTACCTCGACGGCGGTTTTTGGGATAACGCCATTCCAAATCAAGCTTGTCAGGCGGCCTATGATGTTTCCGGCGCTTTTCCGTTTGTGCAGCGCAATGAAGTCTCGGCCAATGTGCAGCAGTATCGGGATATGGCCGCGGTAAAAGCGGTGGTGAAAGATGGCGAGCTCTGTTCGGCGGGCGATAAAGCCAAAGCGGGCTTGAATGTGCCTTCTGCCCATTGGCAAAAAACCGGAATCACCTTAGATGCCAATGGTCAAATTGAGGTCGTGTTCCATGCGGCAACGCCTCACAATCCCTCGTATTGGCAATTTTATTTAAGTAAAGCGAATTACGACCACACCAAGCCACTGACGTGGGATGACTTGGAATTGGTGGGCAGCTCGGATGATGTGGCCGCGGGAAGTGATAAGAAATACCGTTTCAAAGTCACCTTGCCACAAGATCGCAGCGGTGATGCGATTCTTTACACGCGCTGGCAGCGGGTAGATGCAGGTGGTGAAGGCTTTTATAACTGCAGTGACATCACCTTTGGCGGCGCTACCACGCCACCAGATCCGACTGACCCGACCGATCCGGCTAAGCTCACCGCTTTGGGTTATTACGTACCGCAAGGGTTTGGCCCTGTTGAAGTCGGAGACAGTGTTCGCTTGCGAACATTTGATGCGACAGGTATGGAAACGACAGATATTGCCTTGCCAATCCGTGCCAACAATTTGGAGACTTGGCCTGCCGAGCTAGCGGGTCAGTTTAATCAACTGAAAAACGGCGAATGGTTTATTGGTATTTGGCACCAAGAGATGAACCACTACATGTTTGATACGCAAAATCTGTACGCCAACCAAGTCTTTGCGCCAAACAGTAACCTCACTTACCGCTTATCGCTGACGAAGGGAGATACCACGCCACCGACTCAACCCGAAAATGCATGGGATAAGAGCAAGACTTATACCGCTGGCGCGGTCGTCACTCATAAAGGCAAGAGCTGGACTGCGCAGTGGTGGACACAAGGTGAAGAGCCGGGAACCACAGGCGAATGGGGTGTGTGGCGCTAAGCGCGCTGCCTCTTTGACGAACTGAGCGTTTATATGCGCTCAAAAGGCGCTGTCACTCGCCAAAACAGGTTGTCTCGTACAACCTGTTTTTCTTTTTAACCGAGCACGTTGCCGCTATTGGGCGGCGCGTAAGCGGATTTCAAAGCTCATGCCCGCATCGGGGTTATTCGTTGCCACGATACTGCCTTGCATATCTCGCAGGCTATTGGCGACAATCGCTAGGCCAAGCCCTAATCCTTCGCCCATTTTCTTGCTGGTTTGAAACGGCTCAAACATGGTGGTGAGAAGCTCAGGGGCAATCCCACAACCGTTGTCACTTACGCGCACGATCACTTGATCTTCTTCACTCACGGCGCTAATGCTGAGCTTCGGTTCTAAGGTTTGACTCATCGCATCTAACGCGTTCGACACCAAGTTACCGAGCACTTGGCGCAAGCGTTGCTCTTCTCCCATCACCAACGGCAGATCGCTAGAAAGCCGAACTCGAACATCCACCGGAGTTAAGCGTGCTTGATGAATGCGCAAAATCTCCTGTAACGCATCGGGCAGCGAGATGGCTTGCAAAGCATCGGGTCGATTGAACGCGAAGGATTTGAGTTGGGAGGTCATCGCCGCCATGCGATCAATCAAAGAATGCACCAGCTTAGTGTTGGCTTTGAGCAGTTGGGTTTCACCGCGCTCAAGGAGCAATTCGTTGCTCGAAAGTAGGGTGCGCAAACCGGTAAGGGGCTGATTGAGCTCATGGGTGATCGCACTTGACATACGACCCAGTGCGGCCATTTTGCTCGCTTCAATCAGCTCTTGTTGAGCGGATTTCAGCGCAGCGGTGCGCTCTTCTACTCGCTGTTGCAAATCGCGGTTGGCATTCTGAAGTGCGATTTCCGCCTTCTTGCGTTTACTGATATCAATCAGTGTCACCAAATAGTGGCGGCGATCTTTCCAACTGACCGCAATCAGGGAGAACAGCACCGGAAACAAACTGCCATCACTGCGTCGCGCGACCGTTTCCACGTTGGTGATGTCGGCCAGCTCTTGATGCTCGGTGAGATTTTTCAGCAGCAGTGGCACGGTGGCATTCGGGTTTCCAGTGTCAAACAGCGACCACGCTTGCAGCTGACGCACCATGCTTTCCGAGAGGCTAAAATAGCGCTTCGCCATCGGATTGATCTCTTCAATGCGGCCTTGTCCATCGATGAGCAGCAGCCCAACATGAGTTTTGTTGATCATATTGCGTTGTCGCTCTTCGGCCTCAAACAACACTTGTTGAATCTTGGCTTCACTGAGGCGCTTTTGATACTGCTCGTAACGCAGACGCATCAGTAATAGCAGCAATAATACGCCGACCATGGCACTGGTGCTGATCCAGTTAACCGTGGCATTAAGATTTTTAAGCGGCGTGAGGTAAGTGAGCGTCCAATTCAGATCATCCAGCGTGACGGATTGGGCAAGATAAGGCGCTTGTTCAACTTGCCACAGTGTTAGGCGTGTTCCATCAAATAAGCTACGCTTTTGCGCCGCTGCGACCACTTCGGGGTGAGTCGCTATCCAGTCTGCGCTGTAAACTGAACTGCTGGAGAGAAAATAATGGCGTTGAGCATTTTGAAAAAGGATTAACTCATCACTGGCAAACCATTGATCGGCAAGCACGTTTAAATCCACTTGTACGGCAACCGCGCCGACGATCTCGACATCCAGATAAACTGGTGCAGCAACAAAATAGGTGGGGGTGCTGCCAACGGATTTGGTGACAATCGAAATCCCTTCGCGCTGCTGCAAAATCTTATGGATGATGGCTTTGCCATCAGAGAGCTTCCAGTTTTCAGCATTTTTACTGGCCGTTAGCAGTGAACCGGAAAGCGTCAGTATGTACCAACCTTTGGTATTCGCGGCTTTATCGAGTTGCGCCAATTGTTGCTGTAATTGGGTTTGCGGGCGATCATCGCCCTGAAACAGTTTGAGCGTGTTGGCTTCATTGGTCATCAAGTAGGGCAAATGATAAAAGCGGCTTAAGGTACGCCGTACATCACTGATGTAATCGAGCAAACGCTGCTCGCCGTGGCGCTGCGCTTGCCCCAATTGCCAGTTTTCACTGACGGCATGCGAGCCCCATCGCACCGCGATCAGCAGTAAAATCACCAACACTATCCAACTTGCTTTATTGAGCTTCAAAACATTTCCCTATTTAAAACGAGCACCGAGCTTGACGGTTCAACTTAGCAACGAAAGCGATAAATGTTAATGACGGGTAACTCAGAAGTGAGAGGCGGCTCCTTTCCAAGCCAGACAAATTTGCTTACTTTAGCCGCACTATAAATAGAACAGAGAATAAAGCGTGGAAAGCCAACGGATTGCATTGATTGAGGACGACGACATCGTGCGCCAAGCCACAGGCCAGTGGTTACAACTGGCGGGGTTTGACGTGGAGATGTTTGCTGATGGTACATCCGCGTTAGCGGCGATTGAGCAGCAGAGTTTCGCGGCCGTGGTGAGTGATGTACGCCTGCCCGATACCGATGGATTGAGTCTGTTGGTGGCATTGAAAAATGTGCAATCGCTGATGCCAGTGATTTTGATCACTGGGCATGGCGATGTCGACATGGCGGTGAAAGCGCTGCATCAAGGCGCGTTCGATTTTATCGAGAAGCCATTTCAACCAGAACGCCTTGCCAACACGGTGGCGCAAGCGGTCAGTCAGTACCAAAACGCGCTGTCATCGCAGTCGCGTGCCCACTATCTTGCCTCTGCCAAAGGGTTAGAGCAGATCTTGATTGGGCAGTGTAAGTCGATTCAACTGCTGCGCGAGCAAATCGCCAAAGTGGCAGCGATGGATACCAATGTGATCATTTACGGCGAAACTGGCTGTGGCAAAGAGCTGGTGGCGCAGTGTCTGCATCAAGCCAGTGAGCGTCAGCGTGGTCAGTTTGTGGCGATCAACTGTGGCGCGATCCCAGAAAACTTGTTTGAAAGCGAACTGTTCGGCCATGAAGCGGGCGCATTTACCGGTGCGGTGAAGCGGCGGATTGGCAAGCTGGAATTGGCCGATAAAGGCACCCTGTTTCTGGATGAAATCGAGAGCATGCCGCTGGCCATGCAAGTGAAAGTGTTACGCGTGCTGCAAGATCATGTGGTGGAGCGGGTGGGCAGTAATCAGCCGATCACCATTGATCTGCGAGTTATTGCGGCAGCCAAAGAAGAGCTGCGGCAACATGCGGAATTTCGCCAAGATCTCTTTTACCGCCTCAATGTCGCGCAGCTCTATTTACCGCCGCTACGTGAGCGGGGGGAAGATATTTTGCTGCTGTTTGAACACTTTTGCGTACAAGTGAAACCGACTTGGCGCAGCCTGAGTGAAGCAGATCGGTTGGCGCTGCTTACTTATCGTTGGCCGGGTAACGTGCGCGAGCTGCGCAATGTCGCGCTGCGTTATGCGCTGGATGACACCATCAGTGTTGGGGAAATTCTGGTTTCACGTCCGGGAATGACCGAAGAAGAAGCCTCGGCGGGATTACCGCTTGCGATTCAAGTACATAATTTTGAACGTAAAGTGATCGCTCAGGCGCTGCATCGTCATCAAGGTAATATCAGTGAAGTGATGAAGGAGCTGGATTTGCCAAGGCGCACCCTGAATCAGAAAATGCAGAAGTTTGGTTTGATCCGCGGTGATTTTACTTCGCAGGAGGAATGAGCAAAATTTTGCTCATCACTTTTCAATGGTTTTTATTAACATCGATCACATTTAGTTAACCTTGCGTGATCGCTCTCCTGATTTTTGAGCCTAAAACACGCACGATGATCGGCGGTTTTTTGCTGATGTACTTGAGGCTCAATCAGCAAGATTTTGCTCATTTTTATCTGTTTTGAAAATTAATATCTTATAAAACAAAGGATTAATTTTTGGCATCTTCTTTGCTCTTACTGATATTGCTCATGCTGTACGTTTGGAAACGGTGCAGCATCGAAAAATAATCACAACATGGAGAGTCACGATGAAACAAAAGCGCCTTACGCAAACCCTATTAGCCGCCATCACTTCGTTTGGTTTAATCGGTGGAGCTTACGCAGCCGAAGAACGTAGCTATATTCTTGCCACCGCGTCAACCGGAGGAACCTATTACCCCGTAGGTGTAGCTCTGGCGACCCTGACCAAAGTCAAACTCACCCCGAGCTACCACTTTTCACTCTCCGCGATTAGCTCGGCCGGATCGGGTGAAAACGTGAAGTTGATGAACGATAACGAAGCCCAGTTCGCGATTTTACAAGGTTTGTACGGTGCTTGGGCATGGGCGGGCGAAGGCCCGTATGCGGAGCGTCAAAACCAATTGCGTTCCGTCTCTATGCTGTGGCAGAACGTGGAGCACTTTATTGTGCGCTCTGATCTCGCGTCAACAGGAACCATTGCCGATCTGGCCAGCATGAAAGGGAAAAAGTTTTCGATTGGTTCGAAGAACTCAGGCACGGAATTTTCGGGTCGGCAGATCATGAAAGGGATTGGTGTTGACCCTGATACCTTTAATCTGGCTTATTTGGGTTACGGCGGCAGTGCTAGTGCGCTGCAAAATGGCACCATTGACGGCATGAACACGCCAGCGGGTGTGCCCGTGGGCGCGGTGACTCAAGCTTTTGCAGCGATGGGCAACGACATCAAGATCCTCTCTTTCACTGATGAGCAGATCAAACAAGCCAACGGTAACTACAATTTGTGGACCAAGTTTGATATTCCGGCGAACACCTATCCGGGTGTCGATAAAACCATCACCACCATTGCTCAGCCGAACTTCCTCGCAGTGCGCACCGACATTTCGGAAGAGGATGTGTATCAGCTCACTAAAGCTATGTACGAGAACTTAGCTTTCCTACAAGGCATTCACAAAGCAACCAAAGATATGGCGATTGAAAAAGCCATCGAAGGCTTGCCAATGCCACTGCACGCCGGTGCGGCGCGTTACTACCAAGAAGTGGGGATTAAAATTCCAGCCCACTTGATGCCACAGTAAGTTCGGCTAACGCGAAAGACTGCTCGGGAGCGGGCAGTCTTGCCCTTTACACATCAGATAAATCTAAAGGGCATCACTGTTTCCATTCGTCTATCCCCAAACCGCCGGAAGTGGTTGCAATACGGCCGCTTCGCGCGGGGATATGGCTTAGTTGTCTCGCTGTTGGAGTAACGCAATGAGCAATTCAGTAGAACAAGAACTGGAAAAGTTCGAAGTGCCAACCCGTACCCGTTTTGGTTGGGTAACGCGCACCATTTCCGTACTGTGTGTGCTGCTGTCGCTGGCGCACATTTGGTTTAATACGTTATCCACGTGGTCAGAATTGTGGATTTCGGCTATCCACTTCGCGGGTTTCGCGATGATTTGCGCGCTTTGGTATCCCGCCTTACCTCGTTGGCGTGAGAGCAAAGTTGCGCTGGCGTTTGATGTGTTGTTAGCGCTGCTGGCACTGGCGTGTTTGATCTATTTGATGCTGGCAGAAGATGCACTCTATGAGCGCGGGGTGAAATTTGTTACCAGCGATTGGGTGTTCTCGATTCTCGCGATCTTGATTGTGATGGAGATGATCCGCCGCACCATGGGTTGGTTTATCCCCACGTTGATTTTGATCTGTCTGACCTATGTTTCGGTCTGGGGCAAATGGGCAGGCGGCATTTTCCATTTTCCCGGTTTAAGTGCCGAAACCCTGCTGTATCGCAGTTTCTATTCCTCGGAAGGCATGTTCGGTTCGATTGCAGCGATAAGCTGGAGCTTCGTGTTCATGTTCATCCTGTTTGGTGCCTTCTTAGTGCGCTCTGGTGTTGGCGATTACATCATGGATGTGTCACGCGCTGCGGCAGGTAAAGTGGTGGGGGGGCCCGGTTTTATTGCTGTGCTGGCTTCGGGTTTGATGGGGTCGGTTTCAGGCTCTAGTGTCGCGAATACGGTATCAACGGGTGTGATCACCATTCCCATGATGAAAAAAGCGGGCTTTCCAGCACGTTTCGCGGCAGGTGTGGAGGCCGCAGCTTCGACCGGTGGGCAACTGATGCCGCCGGTGATGGGCGCAGGCGCGTTCATCATGGCGTCGTACACGCAAATTCCGTATGTGGATATTGTTGCGGTGTCGTTTATTCCGGCGCTCATCTATTTCCTTTCTGTTGCGTTTTTCGTGCGTATTGAAGCCAAACGCATGGGTGTACAAATTGTCGCGGCGAGCCAAGAACCTTTCCTGAAAGTATTGGTATCGGGTTGGCATAACTTGATCCCACTCGCTGTACTCGTGACCTTATTGGTGCTCGGCTTTACCCCAACGTACGCGGCGGGCTTGTCGATTCTGTCGGTGATTGTCGCTTCGTGGTTTTCCAAAAATCACAAAATGGGTCCTAAAGCGATCATTGAAGCGTTGGAGCAAGGTGCGAAAAACATGGCGACGACCGCGGTATTGCTGGTTGGCATCGGCTTGGTCATTAACGTGATCAGCACAACGGGCATCGGCAATACCTTCTCACTGATGATCAACAACTGGGCGAATGGCGATCTGCTGACCATGCTGGTATTGATCACTTTGGCTTCTTTGGTGCTTGGTATGGGGCTGCCAGTAACGGCAGCGTACATTGTGTTGGGTACGCTTTCTGCTCCTGCGCTGTACAAGCTGCTGGCCGAAAGCCAGTTGGTGGATTTGATGGTTTCGGGGCAGTTACCTGAACAAGCCAAAGCGATTTTCATGCTGGCGGCGCCGGATCAATTGAGCTTGCTCAATGCGCCTATGGCGGCGGAAAAAGCCCATGAGCTGATTAGCCTTGTGCCCGCGGATTTTGTGGAAACCTTGCTACAACAAAGCTTAGGGTTAGAAGCGATTGGTCTGGCTCTGCTTTCGGCGCACCTCATTATCTTCTGGCTCTCGCAAGACAGTAACGTGACGCCACCGGTGTGTTTGACGGCATTTGCAGCGGCGACCATCGCCAAAACACCGCCGATGCGTACTGGGTTTACCGCGTGGAAAATTGCCAAAGGCTTGTATTTGGTTCCCGTGCTGATTGCCTATACCCAGCTAATCAGTTGGGACGTGACCACAGTTGTCACTATCGGCATCTTTGCGATTTTTGGCACTTACGCCATGATTGGCGCGATTGAAGGCTATCTTGAAGGGCCGCTGAATGTGCTGTTGCGCTTAGTGCTGGCGGTGATCGGTGTGCTGCTGGTGTGGCCAAATTTACCGATTTGGATCCGTTTAGTTTGTGTGGCGTTGTTTGTGGCGATTTTTATCTACACACGAAAATCATCAACTCGCGTTGAGCGAGCAAATTCGGCGGTGCAGGAGGCGAAATCTGCATGATTTATGATTACGTGATTGTCGGAGGCGGTATTGTCGGCGTCTCCACGGCTTGGCAGCTTAAACAGCGTTATCCGGAAAAATCGATTCTGCTGGTGGAAAAAGAGGCGGGATTCTCCCGCCATCAAACTGGTCACAACAGCGGGGTGATCCATGCGGGGGTTTATTATGCTCCCGGCAGTTTGAAGGCTGATTTTTGTAAACGCGGAGTCGAACGCACTTTGGCGTTTTGCGCGCAGCACAAGATTCCAGTGGAAAACTGCGGCAAGTTACTGGTGGCCACCAATGAGCAAGAACTCGAACGCATGCACGCACTCTATGATCGCTGCTTACAAAATCAGATCGACGTTGAAAAACTGGATGCCGTGCAGTTGAAGCTGGCGGAGCCCAATATTCGTGGCTTAGGGGCGATCTTGGTGAAAGCGACCAGTATTGTCAATTATCGTCTGGTGACTGAGAAAATGGCCGAAGCCTTTATGCAGTTGGGTGGCGAAGTGAAAATTGGCACGGAAGTGGTGGGCTTGGAAGAAACCCCATCCTCGATCACGCTAACTTGCCAACAGAAGAACCAACGCGTGAGTTATCAGGCACGATTTCTAGTGACCTGCTCAGGCTTAATGGCCGATCGCTTAACCAAGATGCTCGGTTTGCCGACCGATTTTCAGATCATCCCCTATCGTGGCGAATACTATCGTTTGGCACCCAAGCATAACCAAGTGGTGCGTCATCTTATCTACCCGATTCCGGATCCTGAATTGCCGTTTCTCGGCGTACATTTAACCCGCATGATTGATGGTAGCGTGACCGTTGGCCCCAATGCCGTTCAAGGCTTTAAGCGTGAAGGTTATGGCAGATGGAATGTCAGCCTACGCGATGTGTGGGAGATGGTTCGCTTCCCCGGCTTTTGGAAAGTGAGTGCCAAGCACTTTAAAACGGGCATGGTCGAAATGAAAAACTCATGGTGGAAAGCGGGCTACTTACAGTTGGTACGTAAATACTGCCCAAGTATCGAACTGACCGATCTTGAGCCTTACCCTGCAGGCATTCGTGCCCAAGCGGTATTAAGTGATGGTACGCTGGTGCACGATTTTCTGTTTGCCGAAAGTCCGCGCAGTTTGCATGTGTGTAACGCGCCTTCTCCAGCGGCCACTTCCGCAATGCCAATCGGCGAATATCTGTGCGATAAAATCGCGGAAAAATCGCTCGCTTAACCCTCTCAATGCCCATCAATGAAGGTGGGCATTTTCTTCGCCTATAATTTTAAAGTGCTTACATATCATTATCTTTAATTGATTTTTGTGTAACTATTTGCTGATTTTATGTGTAATTGTTTGCATATTTTTTGGCACAGATTCTCATTTTCAAGAAACCACTCGCACAGAGTTGGAACCCCTCTCTCGTTGTGGATGCAGTGATTCTACCGAAATGTCATTCGGTAACTAATAATAAATCCGTAACTCGGTTGTCTATGTCCGGAACCTATTGTGGTGTGAATACCCTAGGTTTCGAGGGTTACTGCGGCCGAAATTCAGGTCGCATCACGCACGCTAACCACAAGAAAAACAAAATGAGAAATCCAACCATGAACAAGAAACCATTAACGCTTCTGATAGCTGGGCTATTGGGAAGCACATCGGCGTGGGCGCAACATGAGCTCACGCTAGTGCAGATCGGCGAAAAAACCGTTGAGCGGCTAGAATCGATTAAAGCGATGGCCGAACGCGGAGAAGGGGTGTTTGAGCGCAATGGCGAACGCTGGATCCGTTACAAAGGGACGGACTATCGCCTGAGCTACAAAAATGATCTGCAGTTCCCTTTTCTGCCTTATCAAGGCGGCGATGATACGCCTTATCGCAACGTGATTGACTTTGTCGATCAGAGTTGGGAATTCATGATGTATGACGGCGGTTTTTATCTCATGAGCCGCGAATTTGGTGTTTACGAATCAGACGAGCAAGGCTGCTTTATTGAATACATTCCTGCGTCACACGGCTCTAAGCGTGCCGACGGCAGCTACATTTGGGAGCGCGATGTCATCTATCGCACCGAAACCAATGATTGCGGTGCGTTAGTCAAACCAGAGATTCGCTCGTTAACCGTTTCGAGCCTGTCTGATGTCGGTGTGTCATTTGACTGGCTTGGGCAAAACGAAACGGACTCAGTGACACTCACGGTCACTAACCTCAGTGATCACAGTGATGTTCGACGTTATGAGCATGTTTCTGCGGGTTTCTTTGTGGGTGGGCTTAAGCCAGAAACCCAGTATGAAATTGCCCTCAGTTCTTGCAATCAAGTCGATTGCGCTGAGCCGAAAGTGGTGCGCTTCACGACTCAGGAAGCTCGAGTTGGTTTTGCTGATGAGATCCCAACCCCGAACCATTTGCAAGGCAGTTTAGAAGGCGGGTTGAGCATCACGCAAACCCATACTTCGGTTGCGCCCAAGGGCAATGAGCTGACTGGACAAGGCCATCTCGATGCGATCATGAACCGTGAAGCTTTACTGCTGTTTACGCCGCAGCAAGGTGAGGAGATTAACCAAGTCCGCGCCGAAGTGTTCCTCGATGGCGAATTAGTGCAAACCATCTTGATGCTGCCGCCAAGCGCTCTGGCTGCGTCGGATCAGCCAGAGAATGACCGCATGAAAGTGGTGTTTTCGCATCATGCATGGTCGCTGCCCCTGCAATGGGATTGGATGAAGCCGGGACTATCGCTGCGCCTGACTGACAACTTAGGCCGTGAGGGGGTGCTCAGCCAAGGTGAAATCCAGTTTGGCGGTGCGCCTGAGTTGGTGATCCAGAACATCGATATCGGCATGTTAATGCCACCGCGGGATCGCAACACCATGATCCAAAACTTGCCTACGCTTGCGGCGGATTATTTCCAGAAAATTCCAGCCTCTAAACTGGTGATGGCCGATTATACGCCAGCGCACTTTCCCGTCGTGACCATGCCAAACGGTGTGGTGTATACCGACAAGAGCGCAAGTACGGGCGGTTGGCACAGTGGTGATATGCGTGAAGCGATCGGTAAAGCCATGGTCTCTACGGGTATCAACAATGCCAACGTCGGTATTGTGAGCAGTGCGGGTTATTCGCAGCAGTACAATCGACGTTTTAACCACATCACAGCCCATACCAACGTGGGCATCTATACCAAAAAAGACACGGATTTACCGCAAGTCGTGGTGCATGGCGGCAGCGGTGGCGGTGGCATCGTGACACTGGAAGCGACGACCGGTAACGAGTGGTCTCATGAGCTTGGGCATAACTATGGCTTAGGTCATTGGCCGTACATGGCCTCGATTCACGATATGGAGTCCGGTTGGGGTTGGGATGCGTTCCACCAACGCTTTATTGGTAACTTACACTGGAAAGGCGATGTTTACACCCAACAGCAAGGTGATGATATTGTGCCACCGTTTAAAGATGCCTTCCGTTTCTTAGTTGATGCGCAAAATGGCGGAGAGCAAGAGTACGTTGGCACCATCAGCCGCTTTACCTTGGAGCATCCGGCTCAGTCGCGCAAAGCACAGCGTTGGATGAACAACGGCTTCAACCTAGATAGCCACAGCCCAAGCGGCTATGTGCAATGGGATCAGGCGACGCAACGTTATAAAGCCGTCGAAACGGATACACCCAAACCCCAGCAAGTGGGTGTGCCGGTAGTGACCTTATTGGGGATTTACGATCCGCAGAATGAGAACCCTAGCCAAATCTATCCTCTGGTTTATTCAAATTATGGCAACCTGTTTGAACTGCCACAGCCAGAGCAAGGTGAGTATCAGCTAGAAGGTTGGCAAGCAGCCGGGGATCTCACTCAAGCCGAAATCCAATACAACCAATGGCAGACGTTATTGATTGATGGGCAACAACTGCCAATTTGCCGCTTTGATTACACCAATACCAATGGTCAAAGCGCGACGTTTGTTGGCAGCTTAAATGCACAGCGTAACGTGTGTGAAGGTAGCCGAGATATGCGCTGGTATAACGATTATCAGATTGATTCGCTAGTGGGGCAGTACGAGTTACTTTCACAATTTGGTGCAGGCAATGTGACCTACACTCCGAATTCGGAGATTGGTGAAGTGCAGCTGTGTACTCTAAACAAGCCGCACAATAACGGTAGTCATGACGGGGCAGGTTTTGTTCGCAATGGCCGCTGTGAGCAAGTCGAAGGCGTGAAAAATAACGCTGAAGGTCGCGTTTGGAGTTATGCAATCCGTAGTGGGGAAGTATTGCCGAGAAATATGGATTCTCAACGTCGTTGTGAGTTGCTGGTAGAGCACCGTAATGGTTCAACTCGTGTGGCATTGGCTGGCAATCGTCATACATCGACCGAAAGTAACAAGTTCCACGTTAACTTATCGATGGAAATAGGTGTACCTACCCAAGTGAGTTTGAGCTGTAGTGACCTTAACGGCACTTCAACGCTGACACATTTCACGCCAGAGCAGAATCCGCCGCTGGATAAGCTCAAAGGGCCAATCATCATCGGTCAGGAATACGGTTACAGCCAAGTGGTCGATATGACGAAAACCTTCGCCCAGAACCAGACTTTGCTGAACACGGATTTTGCGACCATCGCGGAGTTTGATGCCTTTGTGGCCGAACACTATGGGCGCGGCGTGCTCAACAATGGTGTGACGAAAGCGGAGCGCCGTGCTGGGGCGTTGTATGTTTACCCGAATCCAGAAACGGGTACGCGCGACTACTTTGTGATGCGCACGCTTGAAGCTGGTGCGTTCCCGACCGACCAAACCAGTGATCAAGGTTGGAAATACCTTGGCTCGGCAGATGACCACATTAACTTTGCTTTCAACCCAATCAAGCTCAACAGAGCCGAGGGTGTGAGCGTTGAAGCACGTGTGCAAAGCTACTTTGGTGTATCTCGCTTGCTGACATGGGATGAACGCACCTCAACCACGTGGGACAACGCTTCTAACGCAGTGTTTGTTGGTCAAATCGAGGGTGAAAACCATTACTTTATCCAAAAGCGTCTGGGCGAAGGGGAGGCATTCCCAACGCGCGGAGCGTCAAACCAAGATTGGATTTGGCTAGGCAGTGACTCTTCTATTCAAGAGACTCTTACTGAGCTCAATCGCGATCTGGCCAGCTTTGAGCGGATGCTGCTGGAATGGTATCAACAAGACGCGATGGGCGTGTGGGGCAGTGATGGTCAGCGTGGCAACGTGAACGACATCTACCAATATGTATTCCGTGGCGGTTACCACTACTACCGCTTGAAAGTGACGAAGTATGGATATTTCCCTTTCCCAACCGATCCCAATCCAACTAATGGACACTGGGAATACCTCGGCCAGTTCTAAGTTTTTCATTATAAAGCCAGTCGTTTGACTGGCTTTATTTTTATGGCGCCGCCATAGCTGCTCTTGGTAGCGACGACAGATGCAGAGTGCTCGGACCCATGCCATCTTCCTTTACTTAACTTTACCCTTCTGCGACAGCGCTTTACATTAGGCTTGTTACTCTAAAGTAACCTTATAAATAAAGCGGGTTTTGGTTATGAGCAGGGTTAAATACACACTTTGGGCTATGCTAGGTCTCACCACACTGTTTTGGGTGCAAGTTGAACCAACAATATGGACGTCGACGAACCTATTCGAGTGGCGCTCGGGATTGATCCAGTATTCTGGCATTTTGGCACTCATGTTGATGTCGCTAGCGATGCTGTTAGCGTTACGTTTACCCTTGATAGAACAATGGACACAAGGAATAGACAAAGGCTACCGGATTCATAAATGGCTCGGGATCTCCGCGCTCTTGCTTGGTGTCTTTCACTGGCTGACTTACCATATTCCTAAGTGGCTCATCTCTCTTGAGTTGCTGACTAAACCCGTGCGCCTCAACGGTTCTGGCCCACATGGGAACTTATCCGTTTTGGCATTATGGCTAAAAGAAGCCAAACCTTTGGCGATGGAAATGGGGGAGTGGGGCTTTTATGCCTTGATTGCGTTGTTGGTGGTTTCACTCTGGTCGGCCATTAAATACAAACCGTTTCGGCTCACTCACCGCTTGATGGCGGTAGTGTATTTATTGATTGCTCTACATAGTGCGATCTTGCTGAAAAAAGCCTATTGGGGTGAGCCGATTTACTGGCTAACAATGCTGTTCATTGTCGTGGGCTCATGGGCAGCATGTTATAGCTTGCTCGGTTTGGTTGGTCGGCAATCTCGTTACCCTGCTCATGTTGACGCATTTCATTACTGCCCGAAAAGTCAAACTTTGGATTTAACCATTCAGTTAGATAAGCCATGGTTAGGTCATAAAGCTGGGCAGTTTGCGTACCTACGGTTTGCTGGTGAAGAGCCGCATCCATTCACCATCGCCTGTGCTCATCAAGGTTCACAATTACGTTTTCTGATCAAAGAATTAGGCGACTTCACGACAGGTTTGCATGATAGGTTGCGCCGTGGCGATACGCTAGAAGTGGAAGGACCTTATGGTAAGTTCGATTTTGTGGCTCATCAACCGCAGATTTGGATCGGCGGCGGTGTCGGGATTGCACCATTTATGGCTGGCCTCGATTGGTTAATGACGGAGAGAGCACATACCCAAGTGCATCTGTTTTTCTGTTGCCATCAGATTGATCCCAATGTGTGTGCAGAATTACGCCACAAAGCGCAGGCGGCAGGAGTTGCTCTCACCATTATTGATTCGAGTGTTGACCCTCGTTTGTCAGCGGAGGATATAGCGCGCCGATGTGGAGATTTAAGCCGTTTCGACTTCTATTTCTGTGGGCCTGTTGCTTTCTCTAATAGCTTGAAAAAGGCGCTTAAACCCTACCGAGTGGATCTGTCACGCCAATTTCATGAAGAACAATTCGTGATGCGCTAATGCTTTCGATATGGTGCAGTGAGCGGAGGCCAAGATTGACAAGGTCGCTGCTCACTTGTTAACCTCCCCTCATCCTTACTTCTGGAGATAACGCCAACATGGATATCTAACTTCCTTATTACCGATGATCTTAATTTCATTCGGCTCTTGGAGTTAGTAGGCGTTATTGCATTTCTGTTTGTTCACTGAGTGTTGCTCGTTTTACCACATAAGAGTGTGCGATTGGCGATGGTTCGCCGGAAAACGCCAATTCATCGTGGTTATCAGCTTACTGGCTTCTTTACTTTTCTTTGAACAGTAAAGGGGATCTTTATGCCCGTTATTCATGCCCACCAATTAAGTTATCAGCTAGAAAGTGGTGAGTGGTTGTTTCATCCATTTGATTTTCATTTTCCGCAAGGGCGCACCGCCATTGTGGGCCGTAATGGCATTGGCAAATCAGTGTTGCTTCAGTTACTACTGAGTAAGCTAAAACCTACGTCTGGACATGTGGTGTGCCACGGTCTGGTCGGTTACTACGCCCAGCACACCTCAGATCTCGAAACGGATGTTAGCCTTGCCGAGTTTCTTGGCATTGCGAATGCGCTCCATGCATTACATGCAATTGAAGCAGGCAGTATCGACCAACAGCATTTTGATGAGTTAAGAGAGCAGTGGGACATTGCTGAAACCACTCAAGCGCTGCTGGATGAGCTGCGTATTACGTTACCGATGGATGCTAGCTGTCGTTTTCTTAGCGGCGGGCAACTGGCGGCGCTCAAACTCAAACGCCTGTTTCTGTCGAATTGTGATGCGTTAGTTCTGGATGAACCGAGTAACCATCTCGATCAGATTGGACGCCAATGGTTAATCGACCAGTTGCGACAAGAGAATCGTCCGGTGTTGGTAGTGAGCCATGATAGAGCACTGTTAATGCAGATGGATCGTATTGTCCGGATTACCGCGGAAGGTTTGCATTGGTTTGAAGGAAACTATGCCCACTATCAACAGCAATGGCAGTTGCAGCAAGAAGCGGTGAGCCGACGTGTGAGTCAATTGCACAATGAACAGAAAGCGATTGAGCGTGAAATACAAAAGAGTCAGGAAAAAGCGCAAAAACGGGCAAACCAAGGCGCCAAAGCACTGAAATCGGGCAGCCAACCGAAAATATTGATGGATGCGAAAAAGAACAATGCCGAGAAAAATCGTTCCGCTGCGTTAGTGAACGCTCGCAACCAGCGCCAGCGAAACCAGCAGCAATTGCAAGGGTTGCAAGATAAGTTAGTGCGAGAGTCGGACCCAAAACTCTATCTTGCCGATATTGGTAACAGTAAAAAACGCACCTTGCTGAGTGTCGAGAATTACAGCGCTGATAGGCTTAACCATTCGCCACTGACTTTGTTTCTACGACAGGGAGAGCATTATCGTCTCTGTGCTCCAAACGGTGGGGGTAAAAGCCGTTTTCTTAAAGCGGTTGCGGGTTTGCATCGTCAGTACCAAGGTCATATCCAGTGCAACGCTCCCGTGGTGTATCTCGATCAGCATTATGCTTTGGTGGATTTAAACCAGTCACTGCTCGACAATTTGACTGGGTTTTGTGAAGGTTTAACGGCCAATGATGCCCGCTTGCTCTTGGCCGGGATCGGCTTTCGCCGAGACACGGTTTACCGACTCGCCAAGCATCTCAGTGGCGGTGAAAAAATGAAACTGGCCATGTTAATGGTCAGCCATGTTGCCAATGAACCTATTTTGCTGCTTGATGAGCCGGATAATCATCTCGATCTTGAATCCAAACAAGCCTTAGCCAAGGCACTGGCACATTATCAAGGCGCATTGATTCTCGTCAGTCATGATGATTATTTTGTCGCAGAAGCGCAGATAGAAAAATGCTGGAGTCTTGAGTAACAAGTGAATAACCACCTACTTGAATACTCAGTAGGTGGTTATCATTTTATCCAGCAAAGGTTGGCAACAAATTGGCCATTGCCATCATGTGGAAAACCGCAGTAAGCACACCAAAGATCAGCACGACACCTAGTGCCACATTACCACCTGGGACAACAAAACCTTGTGCGCCATTGGCTAAAGTGCGCGATTTACGCGCGAGGAGCACAGGGATAATACAAGCCCAAATGGTTGCGGCTGCGCCTGCGTAACCAATCGCAATGATAAAGCCGAATGGGAACAGTAAAGAGAGAATGAGAGGCGGCAAAAAGGTGACCAGCCAAGTTTTGGTACGTCCTTGTTTACAGTTACTGAACTGAAATAAATCGGCCAGAAAATCAAATACGCCTAAGCCAACGCCAATAAAAGAAGAGAGGATAGCCGCCATCGAAAAGGCGTTGATCGCTTGTGAGACTTTCTCCGATTCCACCACTGAACCTAAGGCTTTTAAAAGCACATCCACATTCCCACCTTGCTGTATGACAGGCGCAAAATCGGCACGAGGTAAATTGCCAAAAATGCTAAACAGCCAAAGCGCATAAAGACTTAACGCAATCACTGTGCCTCCTAAAATCGCGTACTTGGCTTTGCGCTCTTCGCCGTAATAGGCACGCATGGATGAGACGGAGTGATGATAACCAAACGAGGTCAGCGCAACGGGCAGCATTGCCATTGCATAAGGAGCGTATTCACCACTTTGATTTAGAGTGTCAAATAGGATGGATGTTTTCACCTTGATCGCTAAGCCTGAAACGCCAAAAATAAAGCTCAGTACCATAAATACGATCAAAATAACCGAGATACGATCCACCGCACGGGTTGAATGCCAGACGAAGGCGGAAAATACTGCCACAAAAAGCACCGAAGCGAGTTTGCTGTTGATGTTCAGGAGATCCTGCAAAATTAGACCAGAAGAGGTGATGTAGGCGTACAGCAAAATACCGCCGACAAAGTAAACGGTCAGGTTGTTAAAGCGATTGATATGGCTGCCTAGCATATCTTTGGTCACGGTATTAAAAGAGACTCGAAGATCGTAATGTTTAAAGGCTTCAAGTAGCATCCAGCCTGAAAGTGTCATCACTGCCATTGTTAATATCAGTGCCAGCATTGACCAGAGAGTCCATGCACCAGCACCTGCGCTGGGGAGGCCAAGCATACCAGCACCTACGCAGACGCTGGCAATAATGCAGGCTCCTCCAAACAGAGAGGGTTGTTTCGACATGATAAAATCCTTGGGTTTCACGTTATTGTTGATTTTGTTGTTATGTTGTTTAGGTCAAAAAAAGGCAGCCTTTGCAGGCTGCACTTTTTCGATACCGTATTAGGCTTTTTCTTTTAAACGAGCCGTAAAGTGGCGTAGCACGGGTGGCTCGTAAGTAAACTCCAATCCTTTTACGTTACGAGCATTGGCTTTCACCTTCTCAAATGCTTCGATGATGAAATCCATATGGGTTTGCGTATAAGTTGCGCGAGGAATGGTTAAACGGAGCAATTCAGCTGGGCAAGGATGCTGTTTTCCGGTTGCAGGATCACGGCCAAGCAGGAGTGAACCAATTTCTACTGCGCGAATGCCTGCGACTTTATAGAGTTCACAAGCTAAAGCGTGAGCAGGGAATTGGTCTGCTGGGATGTGAGGCAGCAGTTTACCGGCATCGACAAACGCGGCATGGCCGCCAGCTTGTTGGCAAACAACCCCGATCGCTTCTAAGCCGTTGACCAGATACTCCACTTGGTTAATGCGATAAGCGAGCCAATCTTGGCGCATACCGTCATACAAGCCAACCGCCAAACGCTCCATGGCACCGCCTTCTAAGCCACCGTAAGTTGGGAAGCCTTCTTGCACCACACACAGGGTTCGGCATTCTGTGTACACATCAAAGAAGCTTTCGTCTTTGAAGCAGAGTAAGCCGCCCATCTGCACCATGGCATCCTTTTTGGCCGACATCGCGAGTCCATCGGCGTATTTGTAAGCTTCACGCGTGATCTCTTCGATACTCCAGTTGCGATAATCGCGCTCACGTTGCTGAATAAAATACGCATTTTCAGCAAAACGAGCAGAATCCATGATCACGGGAATGTCGTAACGCTGGGCAATCTCATACACGGCTTTCAAGTTGGCGATAGAAACCGGCTGGCCACCCGCAGAGTTACAAGTGATGGTGCTGACAATATATGGGACGTTAGCAGGGCCCGCTTCAAGGATGGCTTGTTCGAGCTTTTCTAAGTCGAAATTGCCTTTAAAATCGGCTTTTACACCGGTATCAAACGCTTCTTCGGTGTACACGTTTTTAGCAACACAGCAGTTGATTTGAGTATGGCCTTGAGTGGTATCGAAAAAGTAGTTAGATAGGGCGACCATTTTACTGCGATCGAGTCCTTTCTCTTTTTCACGTTTTTTAATCAAAACAGGAATATAAATCTGCTCTGCACCACGACCTTGGTGAGTAGGAATGGTGTATTCATAACCAAAAATATCTTTAACCGCTCTCGCGAGTGCGTGGTAGCTGCGGCTGCCGCTGTAGGCTTCATCACCACGGAACATCGCGGCTTGCATCTCTTGAGTGATTGCGCCAGTGCCGCTATCTGTCAGTAGGTCAATAAACACATCTTCGCTATCGAGTAAAAAAGGGTTCATGCCAGCATTTAAAATCGCCTTTTCACGATATTCCCGTGTGGTACGTTTTACGGGTTCAATAACACGAATACGGAAAGGTTCAGGTAAGTGTTTAAAGTTTTCCATGTTGCTTAGTCCTAAATTTTGATAAAAGAAGTCTTATAAGGAATAAAATCAAAATCCCTTGCTTCTTGAATTTTTAATAATATTACCTCGGGTGATAAATAAATTTACACCATGAGGAATGCATGTTTGAATTCTTACTGACCTTGAGGCGAAATGCCGGATTAATTATTAATGAATTGAAGTTAAGAATAACAAATAAACATCAATATCATCTACGCAACGAATATAAAACTCATTGAGAAAAAATGTCCAGTATTATAAGCCCCAAACTATAAGTGAGTAAGATGGCTGAATAACGATCCCTTCCGACTTGAAGCAGCAGTGGTGTTGGCTTAGGTTGTTCACCCTAATCACATAGATTGTCTATGCTCATGGGGATGAACTTACTTGCCGACTACCTGCAACGCCAAGTAGCTTGGGTATAAGCCTACTATGCAATAGCTATGCAATAAACGATTACACAGAATGACACGTTATCCATACGAGAAAGGATTACGCAGGAAAGAAGAAAGCGATTTTATAATCGAGGGTAAACCAAAAGCTAGAGTTGTTGTACGTTCTCATATTTTCACCTATTTGAAATGATTCATTTCAAACCCAGATTGATTATGTATGAAAATAGAATTTCGTCATCTGGGAAATGAATAAATTGAGAATGTGCTAACAAAAAATAAAATCATGAGTGATGAATCACATTTAATAAGCTATTGCATCCTGCATCAAGATGCAGAGAAAGATTTACTTTTCTGAGCCTTAGATTTAGGCTACTCATCATTTCGCGAAAAGTAAAAATTATCCATGTTTGAAAAAACACATCTCTTAAAATTGGCTCGAATGAAAATGCCGTTTGGTAAATACGCAGGTCGCGTGCTGATTGATCTCCCTGAACCTTATTTGTTGTGGTTCCAAAAGCAAGGGTTCCCAGAAGGTGAGCTCGGAGTGCTACTGGAACTCTGTTTAGCTCTTAAAATTGAAGGATTAGAGGCATTAGTCAAACCCTTAAGACAATGAGTGATAGGGACAAACACCAAGTAGATTGCCTCGACCTGTTTGGTTACCACTCGATGTGAATAGGCGTACCGGGCTGCACTAAGCTCAGAAAATCATCCATTTCACTATTGGTTAACGCTATACAACCGTTGGTCCAGTCAAAACTTTGAATAAAGGCGGGATCTGCTGTTTCACCATTTTTCAATCCGTGGATCTTGATGTCGCCTCCAGGGCTGACTCCTAATTGAGCCGCATGTTGCTCATCTTGTGGATTAGGGTAGCTAATATGAATTGCACGGTAAAAATGGGAATCTTGAGTAATAAAGTCTAAGTAGTAGTTCCCTTCGGGTGTGCGCTGATCGCCCTCTTGCTGTTTATGCCCTTTGGGGGACTTACCGAGTGCGATGCGATACTCACGAATCACTTGATCTCCTTGCAATAAATACAGGCGTCGTTTCGATTTATCGACTTTGACGAGGTCGACCTGAGCAAAACTGACGCAAGGCAAAATCCATAGTATTAATAAAGCCAAAGAGACAAGGCGCATGAGGAATCCATAGTGAATGCAATCGAGCCTAATTTTAGCGGCTTCCTTATTGAAATTGCAGTGATGTCCGTGACGTTTGTTTATTCTCACCATTCCATCGAACATGAAAAACAGCGTGAGGATGCCATGTGCTGTTGAATCAATAATGAGAAAGTTATTAAAAACTATTGTTCATAGATGCAATAAATGGAAACAACATCGCAGAAATGCCGCCTGTGCCGAGGATGTAATCAGTTATCTGGGAAAAATGCGGCGCAGTTAACAGCCAGTCAGATAGCCAATTGATTGCTTATTAAAAAATCAGCCATTATTTCTAATAAAACATAATTCCAATGTCAGGCTGTGCATGTTTCCTAGAACCCTATTAAAAAGAGTCACCTCAAGTCGAAATTATCGAATGTTGGCCGATACCACGTTCGAGTATTTGACCACGTTTTTAGAATCACAAGCCGCGGGGATTGTCTACGCGCCATCCTATGCTGCCGCAGCAGAGGTGGTTTTAGCCCAGGAATCTTTTTTGTGTTTAGAAAGCTACCCGGAAGCCTTTTGGACATGGGCTGCACAGTTTGATACTTCAGATGGTTTAATTCCTTTTGCAATCAATACTTGTCGCTGGGATTACTTACCACAGATGGGGGGAGAATCGTTCATTTTAATGTTGGATAACCACCCTCAACATCGTACTTATTTAATTATTCAAGCGGCTTGCGCGGATAAAGTACATTTGAGTACCGAGTCGGGCGAATTAGATTTTTTACAGTTGATTGCGTCGAAATGGCAGTGTTTACGTGCTGAGATTGAAGCCTCGAAAGAGTTTAAGAATCGTGATTTACGAGAGGCGAAGTACCTCAGTGAAATTCGTCAACGAGAGCAGTTCATCGACAACATGAAGCTGGTGCATCAGGTCGCTGTTGAACTCTCGAATCCAGCCAATCTTGATGAACTACACCGTGCATCGGTAGAAGCTGTGCGTCATCGCCTAGGCTTTGATCGTGCCGCTTTCTTATTATTGGATATGAAAAAGCGCTGCTTCAGTGGTACTTATGGTACCAGTGAAGAGGGTAACACGGTTGATGAACATCATACCCAATATGACTTGCACCAGGTGGAAACCCAATATTTAGAAGCTTTGTCTAACGATGAGTGCAATTTAATGGTGGTTGAAGATGTGCCATTGTACACCGCAGGCCAAGTGGTTGGCCAAGGTTGGAATGGGATGCTGATCCTGCGTGATGGTAACGACACTATTGGTTGGTTAGCGATTGACAATTACATTCATCGTCAGCCGATCACTGAATACCAAAAGCAAATGTTGGAGTCTTTTGGATCATTGCTAGCTCAAATCTACATTCGGAAGCGACAAGAACAGAATGTCCGTATGTTGCATGCCAGCATGGTGGAGCTATCCCGTTGTATGACCGTCAGCGAAGTGTGTAAGTCTGCCGTCAGTTTTGCGATTAACCGGATGGGGATTGATCGCATGGCCGTATTTCTGACCGATGAAGCATGCTCGTATATTCAAGGAACATGGGGTACAGACATTCAAGGCAATATCGTTGATGAATCCTATTTCCGAGGATCGACCCACGAAAATGACATCGTCGATCTTGCAAAACTTTACCCTAATGAAGTTGTTTTCAAAGAAGGGGTGCCCATTTACCACGATTGCAAAATCGTAGGCTATGGTTGGACGGCAATGACCATGTTGACCGATAAAGGTACGCCGATAGCCTTCATTGCGGCCGATAATTTGATCCGCCGTTCACCGTTGACGTCACAACTGCGAGAAGTGATCCGCATGTTTGCTTCGAACTTAACGGAAGTGTTAATGCGGGCGAAAGCGCAAGAGGCGATATCGGTACTCAACGAAACCTTGGAGCTTGAAGTGCGTAATCGCACTCGTGATCTTCAAAAGGCCAACGAAAAGTTGGATCTCATGGCGAAGTTAGATCCTCTAACGCGTCTTGGGAATCGCCGCATGCTAGAACATCTGCTTGAGCAGACCTGTGAACAGACGATGAAAGAGGTGGTGAGCTACGGAGTCATCTTGTTGGATATCGACCACTTCGGCTTATTTAATAACTGCTATGGACATCTGGAAGGGGACATTGCCCTGATGCGTATTGGCAACATTCTAAGCCAACATGCTCAGTCTGAACACGAGCTATTTTGCCGGATTGGGGGAGAGGAATTTTTGCTCCTGACCGCTAATCGCAGTGCGGATGAAGTCCGTTTACTGGCAGAAAGTATTCGTCAGAGTATCGAAACCGAAAAGATCGAGCATTGTGAAAACCCAAGTGGAACAATACTGACTGTATCCATTGGTTATGCCGCCTCACGCTACAAACCTCGTGAGATTCAATTCGATCAACTTTATGCAGAAGCAGATAAAGCTTTGTATCGCGCTAAAAGTCAGGGGCGAAATCAGGTAGTTGGTGTTATTGTTGAAAATATCGACTGTATAGGGGTCGAAATGTAGCATTTTCCAGCAGATTTCTTACGGTATGGCAAATATCACAAATAAGTGTAGCGTTTCAGGAAAATACGTGTATAGTTTACCTCGGCTCTTAGGTAAGAGTTGTTAATGTTAAATTCAGTGAAAGTTCAATCTCAGATCGTTATCGATTTCTCGTTAAACCTGCGTCAACTTTGTCTTGATATACCATTCAATAGCTTTCGTTATCAGCCAAATCAACCCATAGCAAATATATATTAGAGGTTACTATGTCTCAGAAAATGACTGGTTCAGTAAAATGGTTCAACGAAACTAAAGGTTTTGGTTTCATTTCTCAAGACAACGGCGGTCAAGACGTGTTCGTACACTTCAAGTCTATCGTTTCTGAAGGCTTCAAAACTCTGGCTGAAGGTCAGCGTGTAAGCTTCACAGTTGAGCAAGGCAAAAAAGGCCCACAAGCTGCTCAAGTAACTGCGCTGTAATTAGCACAGATTGATTTTAAAAGGGGCGTGGTGTAAACCACGCCCCTTTTTACATTCTTCAAAGCTGAGGTTTAAGCCGATAAGTCTCCTAAGGCTGACTTTTATGCGATAGGCCTACAGATACTAAAAATCCCCTTCCTAGCAGGCTAGAAAGAGGATTTCGTATCGATATACTAGAAATTAATCTGAGAGATAGTATTCAACAGTGGTGACTACGCGGACATTTTTGATGTACGGTGTATTGTTATCACGATCTGAGATAGAAAACTGTCCTTGTGAGGCGGTTTTGATCTTACCTAGCGTGCTTTGTGAGTCGGTTGCAAACTTCAATGCCACTTCTCGCGCTTGCTTGGTCGCTTCTTCGATCATGTCTGGCTTGATGTCATTTAACCCAGTAAAGCTAAATTCAACGCGATTGTTGTAAGGATCTTGGTTAAACACCACACCCTGTTTGCCGAGCTGACCAATCTCGCTGATGGTATTACGCACCAAATCCACTTTTTTGCTGTATACCGTGAGTGTTTGCGTTGCCAGATAGCGAAACTCTGAACGATCCTCCCCATATTGTTGGGCTTTTTTATCGACTACTGCTGGGGCTGAAAGGGAAATCGCTGTACGATCAATGCCTTTCTCAACTAAAAATTGGGTGATGAGTTGAGTCTGTTGATCCACCGTTTCAAAGAGTGAAGAAAGTTGATTATCCGCAACCGTAAACTGAATAGGCCAAATGACCGTGTCGGCAACGACTTCACGCTCCGATAGCCCTTTTACGGTGACGACTCGTTCATATTCTTTAAACTTAACAGCCATTTGCTGTACCAAAAAACCCAGTGCGGCCAGTCCGATAATCAGACTCAGGCCAAGCACGCTGGCGGTTTTGGTATTCATATTGGTCATGGTTTTCCTCCCATTATTTGACCGTTATTCTTTTCTGTATTTAAGTCACAGCGGTTTGGCTGTACTTGGTGTTGCTTTTCCATAAATTACTCTTGTGGCAACGAACACGCTATCCCTCGGTAACATGAAATTGCAGCAGTGTCATAACTGAGGTAACTCAGCCTCTTGTTGACGAGTGCGTTTACATTGTTGTTTCTGTTTGACCATAATCCAGTGCTTTAATTCACTAAAATCTGGGGTTTGTGGTTGTTCTGAATAACAGGCTTGCTGCAAAGGATAAAGCAGTGCTGTCAGCCTCTGCTGCTCGTCTTGATCTAAGATGATTTGGCTTTGCCATATACGTATTGCTTGGCTGATTGCCAGAAGATCTTGCTGTTCAATAGCCTGAAGGAGTATTTGATACGCCGATGATGGTTCAGAATGGTTGGAGCCTACCTGTTGTGGATGTTTTGTATGTTGCCATTGCCACCAAGTGAACAGGCTAGTGGCTAACCACAATAATGCAAAGAGTAAAGTGAGGTATGGCCAATAACCTGCATCGTTGACTGGCGAGCTGTTCGGTGTTGTCGTTGAGAGCGTTGGCACAGTGGGTAAAGCGGCTTCTTCACTGGGCTTGACGTGTAAAACTAAACCTGAAATTTGGCTCGTTTGCTCAGTTTGTGTCTGTGTGTTCCACCAATGGAGTTTGACCTCAGGTAAGGCGATTTCTCCCGCTTGACGAGGGATCAGTACCTGCTTAAGCGTCATCAGAGTCTCTCCGTTGTCGAGTGTGCTGAACTGGGGTTTTTCCGCATACACGCTAACGGATTCGGGGTATTGAATACTGAAATTAGGCAGTTGTTGCTGAGTCAGGCCACTCACTTGTAAACGCAATTCTCGTGTGATGGCATGGCCTACCTGTGTTTCGTATTGCTCGGGTGAACTCAGAGTTTTCTGACCATCAGACCAGTTTTGACTCAGGTGTAATTTGGCCGTCGGTAGCCAGAAGCCTTGATAGTTTGAGGGTTTTTCGAGCACTGTTATCGCATACGTTTTGGGATGGGTGAGCAGCGGGACTAAGCGTGTACCACCACTGTATTGGTTACCGTAGAGCAGGCTTGCTTTTAAGATAGGTTCACTGAGCTTAAAGCTGCCCGCATGCTGCGCAGTAATGCGAAAAGATTGCTCAACGATAGTCACTTCCACGCCATCGAGCACACTAGGATATTGTTTGGGTTCACTGGCGGACTCGATCTGCATTCCATCGACTTTCGGTGGCGTAATGTTTGGGTCACGTAGTCGGCGCACATCTTCCTTAATAATTAACTGAGCATGAAACAAGGTGCTTTCACCTGGATATAGTTGCGTTCTCTCTAAACGGCTACGCACTTCTGCCAACTCTTGTTGTGCTGGTTGATGTTGATCTTCGGTGACCTGAATGGCGATAGGCGTGGTTTGGGCATTACCCAACTGAAAGCGGGGAATCGTGATGATACCGGTTTTTTGAGCCGCAATAGCCACTGTCCATTCGCTACGCTGGGAGTAGTTGCCATTAATGATGTTGGTTGAAGAAGCAAAACTCGGTTGACCAACGAAAAAGTCAGGCTCCAGTTGAGAAAAATCGAGTGCATCGGCAGAGGCTTTATCACTGCTGACGATACGCAGTTGAATCACTTCATTTTTAACTACTTTATTTTTGCTGACACTGGCAACTAAATCGGCAGCATGCGCAGGTAGCCCGAATAGGCTAACCGTGAGCGTGAGCCAGAAAAGCGTGGAGTGATAAACGGAGGACTTCTTTACCATGGCTGGTCGGTTTCCATTGGTTGAGGTTTACGTTGGGCTTGTAAAAACAGTTGCGCACGTAATAAAGCGCTCGGATCGCGCGCATTCTCGACTTGTTCTAATTTGCGTAGCAGCGGGTCGAGGTTGGGATCCGTTGCTGACGTTAACGGCTTGGTTTGAGCTAAGGTATTTTGGTCATTGTTCTTTTCATTAGTTGGTTCTGGATTGTTTGGCTTTGCTTGCTCGGTGGATTTTTCCTTATCTGCCTTAGGTTGAGCACTATGTTGTTGGTTCTGATTTTGGGCTAAGTCAGGTTGTTGTTCAGTTTGAGAATCGGTTTTTTCACTATCATCGGCATCAGATGAATTGCCGGATGATTTTTCTTTCTGAGCTTGACCTTTGGATTCAGATGCAGAATCCTGCTGTTGCTGTTCTGCGCTGTTAACAACTTGCAGATTGTGCTGAGCATCTTGATGGTTTGGCTGTTGTTTGAGCACCTGTTCATACAATTCGCGCGCTTTAGGGAAATTCCCCGCTTGTGCGTAAGCGTTCGCCAAGTTGTATTGAGTCTCTAAATCGGGGTTCTCAATACGCGAGTACGCTTCAATGGCACCGGGATAATCTTTTGCATAGTAGCGTGCTGCGCCTTGCCATTTCGGGTCTCGAAATGTTTCAGCCGCTTGTGAATATTGCTTGGCTTCGAAAGCGCGCATTGCTTGCTGATCTTGATTTAACCAAGGGGATGCCGAAGCCTCTTGGGCAGGAAAGTGAGCACCGACAATCAGCAGCAAGGTAAAAATCACGCCACGACGAAATATGGCTAAAGCTGCGATAACTAAAGGCAGAACTAGCCAATAACCGTTGTTGACTTGTTCAGTAACAACTTTACGCGAGGTTTGGTTGGCGACATCGGTTTGCTGTTGCGTGATGTGTAAAATCTGCTCGATATCCGCGCCATCGGCGCGATAGGCGGCGAATACTCCTTGCACGCTGTGCGTGAATTGCTGCATTTGTTCAAAGGATGTTTTGGCGATCACCGTCTCACCTTGAGGACTCTTGAGTAGGCTACCATCACTCAAGGTAATCGGAGCACCATTCGATGTCCCGATGGCAAGTACAATCAGACGCCATGAGCTATTTTCTAACTGTTGAGTGATTTTCTGTCGTTCAGCGGCACGAATATCGTCAGTCAGCAGAATCAAGTCACCTTTTTGATGACCCGCCTGTTGTAGCATGGAAATCGCTAAATCCACTGCATTTGCGGCATTCGCCCCTTGATAGGGCATGATCTCGGGAGATAACAAAGGGATCAAATTGCCCAGTGTTGCGCTGTCACGAGTTAGAGGGCTCACCACATAAGCGTCGGCAGCGTAAGCGACCAATCCTGTACTACCCTCATGCCAGCCTTTCAGCAGATCCAACGCTTTATAACGAGCTTGGGTTAGTCGATTTGGCGCTAAATCAGTGGCATACATGGATTGCGACATATCCATAATTAATACTCGCGCAGCGCTATTTTGCACACTAGGTCGCTCAGCCGATTGCCAGCTTGGCCCTGCGAGTGCAAGCACCGCGATCATCCATCCGACTCCCAGTAATCCACTGAGGTGGCGGCTTTGGGGCGCACCCACACCCATAACGTGAGCAAGATGAGGGGCAATTAAGCCCCGCTGGTTTTTACGTGCTTTCAGCCAAAATGCGAAACCAAGTGAAGGGATCAGTAACCATAACCAGTATGGATAGAGGAAAGTTAGTGGCATGTTATCTCCTCACAATAACCAGAATGACGGAAAGCAGTAATGCCACACTCAGAGGGTAAAAAAACCACTCGGTTTGTGGTCGCCAAGTTTGATCGGAGTGGCTGATGGGCTCAAGTTGATTAATGGTGTCATAGATGCCTTGTAAATCTTGCTGATTGCGAGCACGGAAATATTGCCCCCCAGTGGTTGAGGCGATGGTTTGCAGTGTCTTTTCATCCAGATCTTGCGCTGTATTGACCTTGCGGTTAAACAGAAAATCTTTGACTACCATTTCACCGGCTCCCACTCCAACGGTGTAAATTGTAGAGTGGTATTGCTTGGCAATATTCGCCGCTTCGAGTGGGTCGAGAATTCCAGCTGTATTACTACCGTCACTGAGCAGAATCATTACTCGTTGTGGTGCGTCACTGTCGATAAAAATCTTGGTTGCTAGCCCAATGCCTTCACCAATTGCAGTTTGGGTACCAATGAGTTTTAAAACCACTTGGTTGAGCTGTTGAGTGACGGTCTCTCTGTCCAAAGTCAGTGGTGTTTGTAAATAAGCATGGTCGGCAAACAGAATAAGCCCAATACGGTCTCCTTCACGTTTGGCAATAAACTCAGACAACACTTGTTTTACCGCTGTGAGGCGGTCTACCATCTGTTGACCGGATTGCATGTCTTCCTGACTCATTGAATAAGAAAGATCAACCACTAACATCAGATCACGATGTGAAGTACTCGTGCTTACTGGCTCACCATACCAAACGGGCCTCGCTGCCGCGCTAAGCAACAGAATCCACAATCCGATGGCGAGTATACGAGGAAGCCAAGAACGAGGTTGGATACCAGATGTGTCAGGAAGATAGGGCAGCTTAATGGCTGCCCGAGATTGAATGGCTGGTGTAAAAAAATAGATAAGCCAAGGCAGTGGGAGCAATAAAAATGCCCACCACCAAATAAACTCAAAACTTGCCAATGCCTGATTTTCTCCGCTTTCTCGGCGGCAAGGCGCTTTCTACCCAATGATAACAGTGGTGAACCAGCTCATCGGCATTGTTCACTTTCTGCTTTTGGTATAACGCTTGCTGCCACAAGGTTTCATTTGGTACGAAAAGTGGGTGTCCGACTTGGGCGTCTAAAAAGGCGTACCAATCTTTACCGGTTAAATGCGCAATCTCTTCGCGAGGGTAATAGCACAGTGCTGCCTGACGAACCAACTCAATGGCTGAAGAGGGCGTTTGTGGGCTTACCGTTAAGCTCAGAAGACGTAACGCGGATTTTTTAGGGGCGAGACGACGGCGACGCCAACGCACTGCCAATCCGATGATGAGCATCACGATGAGAGTACCGCCTATGCTTGCCCACCATCCCCAAGCTAATGGAAACCAGTTTGGGAGTTCTGGCAAATGCAGGGCGTTGAGATCCAGTGATGTGATTGACGATTCCTTCATTTCTTATGGTCCGATAATTGTTGCAGCAAAGGTATTCCGCTTGAAACTGAGCGGTAGTCCATTTCCAATAATAGACAAAGTGATTTTAGTTTTTCTTTTTGAGTTTCAAAGGCTTTTTTGATACCTGCACGCGTACTATTTATCGAAAAGTTGAGCCAGCGCGTCTCTTGGTTATTTTGTACTTGCTCAATACCACGAAATGAGGTGTCTCCTTGCTCTAATGGATCGTAAATTTGCACCATGCGTACGCGGTTGTGCCGACACAACTGACGTAGGGAAAGTGCATGCTGTTGTGCATCTAAATCAACAAAATCGCTGATCAACACCACTTCACTGCCTTTGGGACACAATCGATTGAGAGTGCTCAATACATCATGCAATGCCAGATTTCTTGGTGTGTGCTCTGAATGCAACTTATGTTGTGCATCAATGCAGGCCGCTAAAATAGGCAAGACCCCACGTTGGCGGCTGCTCGGTTTAATCTCAATCAGACGATGTCCCAAATCAATCACAGCGCCGACTCGGTCTTGTTGCTTCACGGCAAGCCAACTGAGCAAGCTGGCTAAATGTGCCGCCTGAACCGATTTGAGCAATAAACTGGAACCAAATTGCATCGACTGGCTTAGGTCGATATAAAGTATGACAACTTTTTCTCGCTCTTCACTGAACAACTTCGTGTGTGGCTTGCCCGTTCTCGCGGTAACTCGCCAGTCAATCGAGCGAATATCATCTCCCGCTTGGTACTGGCGCACCTCTGAGAAATCCATTCCGCGTCCTAGACGGCGACTTTGATGCTGGCCGATGCGTTGTGCCCATACTTGGCGTGCTGGGGGTAAAAAATGCACAGTTTGCTGTTCATAGGCAAGCAACTCTTCAAGACACAGAGTGACACCGTTAGCATGCAAGGGCAGCGAATGGGGCATTGTCATAAGCTACGCACTGCCAACTAAAGCCAACAGATGGTTGATGACTTGATTCGGATGCACCCCTTCCGCTTGTGCCTGATAACTCAGTAGTAGCCGGTGGCGCAACACCGAAAATGCCATCACTTGCACATCCTCCGGCGTAACAAAGTCTCTGCCGTGTAACCAAGCGTGGGCTCGCGCACAGCGATCCAGTGCAATGGTCGCTCGCGGGCTAACTCCCATCGCAAGCCATTGTGCCAGTTTCTGGTCGTAGTTGGCTGGCTGACGAGTGGCCATAATTAAGCGTACAAGATAGCTTTCGATCGATTCAGCCATGTGCACATTCAGTACTTCTTGGCGAGCCTTAAAGACTTGCTGCTGAGTAATCAACGGTTTCTCTACCGTTTGCTCTCCTTTCGCTTCGCCGCGATTGAGGCGCAAAATGGCTAGCTCATCTTGTGCATTTGGGTAGTTCACTTCTAAATGCAGCAAAAATCGGTCGAGTTGTGCTTCAGGGAGCGGATAAGTTCCTTCTTGCTCAATAGGGTTTTGTGTCGCCATTACGAGAAAGAGCTCAGGTAAGCGGTAGGTTTTTCGCCCCACGGAGATCTGTTTCTCTGCCATGGCTTCTAACATGGCTGCCTGAACTTTGGCTGGGGCGCGGTTAATTTCATCCGCGAGCACCAACGAGTTAAAAATCGGGCCGGATTGAAATACAAATTCACCGGTTTCCGGACGGAACACATCGGTACCAGTAAGATCGGCTGGCAGCAAATCTGGCGTAAATTGAATGCGGTGGAAATCGCCTTCAATACATTCGGCAAGTGATTTGACCGCACGAGTTTTCGCAAGCCCTGGAGGACCTTCAACCAGAATGTGTCCATCGGCAAGTAGGGCGATGAGCAGTTGGTTAATGAAATCGGTTTGACCAATGACTTGTTGATTCAAATAGTGCTGCAACGTTTGAAAAGGTTGAAACGACATGAATTCTTCCACTCCTTGATATCTCAGCGGTTAGTGTTACGTATTTCGCAGAAAGTTCCATAAAAAATGCATGAGCCGAGTGTGGATGGCTAATTATTATCCAGTTGGAGGTTTGGGGCGTCGATTGGGCTCTTGGTAACGTCCCGGCGGGTTGTTCATCATCTTGGCCTACTGGAAGAGAATTGTTGATCTATGCTGATGAAGCCATATAGAGATTGTGGGTCAGAAAAGGCGCAAGGTTTAGCTCTGTTAATGAGTATTCAAGTGGTGATTTATAAGCGCCAGTTATGCAATTTGCATTAAAATGTGAGATGCGATTGGTTTTATGTGAGATTTTGTAAGAAATTTCTTAAGTGGCGTGATCTTAAGTCGATAATACATAGGTTTCGATGATAGCCATAATTAGGCGGAGAATATGTTCAAGCTGCATCAAATGAGTATCAAACAAAAGGTTGTGTTAGGCGTCACTTTTGCCGTGTTGGCATCCACCCTGATTGTTGGGGTAATGGCACAACGTCAGGCACGAGAAGTTCAAGAGCATCGTTTGATCGATTTGGAACTGCCCAATATTTTGAATTTAATTAAAACGGATATTGACCATCAGGTTATTCAACTGTTGGCGTCGGCACAGCAAATTGCCAGTAATGAGTTTGTTCAGCAAGCCATTTCAAGTACAGAGAGAGATCCTGCAACAGAGGCCCTATTGATTAAGCAACTGAATAATTTGCGTGATCAATACAAACTGAATGATGCTTCCGTGGCAAACCGCAAAACGGCCTACTACTGGAACCAAAATGGCTTTTTGCGACAACTGAATCAGCAGCAAGATGGTTGGTTTTTTGGTTTTACCAACTCAGGTAAACCGACCATGGTGAGCATGTTTCAAGAAGCGAATGGGGAAGTGAAAATGTTTGCCAACTACCAGTTGGTGAATGGCGACACCATGTCGGGTATGTCGAAATCCATGGATGATATGGTGCGACTACTGAACAGCTTTAAAATTGAGGACACGGGCTTTGTGTTTTTAACCAATGCCCAAGGGGATGTACAAATTCATCGCCAAAAAGAGCAGGTCAAATCCAATTTGCAGAAAATCTATGGTTCTGCGGCAAGTGCGTTACTCAACAAAAATGGATTTAATTTGATTTCTGCTGAATATCAAGGCGAAGAGGTAATGGTCGCGAGCCTC
The DNA here is from genome assembly GCF_009665255.1 of Vibrio metoecus. Taxonomy (NCBI): domain Bacteria; kingdom Pseudomonadati; phylum Pseudomonadota; class Gammaproteobacteria; order Vibrionales; family Vibrionaceae; genus Vibrio; species Vibrio metoecus. The sequence continues at coordinate 476,539 of NZ_CP035687.1, read as the reverse complement.
TACATTGAGAGCATGGATTGGTTCTTAGTTGGTACCGTACCTGTGCATGAGGTTTTTGCGGAATTGGATGCGGTTGCGCAGCGTATGATGCTGACGACTCTCGTGGTGGCGGGTATTTTCATCGTGATGGGGATCTTTCTTGCTAACAGCATTGCAACCCCGATTAACCAAATTGCCAAACGCTTTACCGATTTAGGCAAAGGTGATGGAGATTTATCACAACGCATTGAAGTGAAAGGCAATGATGAAATTGCTCAGCTTTCAAAGGGCTTCAATGGTTTTATTGAAAAGATCCATCAATCGATTAAAGATGTGGCACAAACCAGTCGCGAGTTACAAGTCGCTGCAGAAGGGGTATCACGCAAGGCGTTAGTCACCCATGATAATAGCCAACAGCAGCGTGATCAGACCATTCAAGTGGTTACGGCGATTAACCAAATGGGCGCGACCATCAGTGAAATTGCTTCTAATGCGGCGACGGCGGCAGAAACGGCCAATCAAGCATCCGGCAATGCGGATCAAGGGCGTAATGTGGTAAATAAGGCGAAAGATGCGATCAGTCGCTTAGCCGTGGATATAGAAAACACTGGTAAAGTGGTGGAGCAATTGGCTTCAACGACGCAAGAGATTGGGTCAATTTTGGATGCAATTCGTGGCATTTCGGAGCAAACCAACTTGTTGGCACTGAATGCGGCGATTGAAGCGGCGCGTGCTGGGGATCAAGGGCGTGGTTTTGCTGTTGTGGCAGATGAAGTCCGCAATTTGGCAAGCCGTACCGCCGCATCGACCGAAGAAATTCAGAAAATGATCAATCAGTTGCAAACAGATGCCAAGAATGCGGTATCGGCAATGGATGCAGGTAAAGCGATTACTCATCAAGGAGTGGCCTCTTCTGATGAGGCGGTTAATGTACTGATGAGTATTTCTGATCGCATTCATGATATTTCGGATCGTAATACCCAAGTGGCGACGGCAACAGAAGAGCAATCGACAGTAGTGCACACCATCAACCAAAATATTGAAGAGATTAACGCCATCAATGAAGTCACTACTAGCACGGCGCAAGAGCTGGCGGATGCAAGTAAATCCTTGCGTGAGCTTTCAGGGCGGTTAGACAAAATGGTGGGTAACTTTAAACTCTAGCAACCTCGCCGGGAGTTGGTTACACTTCCGGCCAGTAAAAACCAAGTAGGTAAAGAGTGATGAACGATTTCGAAAAAGAACTGGAGTTGATGTCTCAGCAGGTGGCTGATGAGCCGGAAGCTAAACTGCCCAGTTTGGAAGAGCAAAAAGCGATTGCAGAAAAACTCAAGCAGTTGGAAGCGGAAGGGAAGCTGACCCCTGAGGTGCTTGAAGCCTATTTTGGTCAATACTACGTGAAAGCTGAAACGCCAATTCACTAGGTTGAATAACATTTTGCTATGAATTTATCGAGCCGCTTTGCGGCTCGATTTCTCTCTGTGGATAAATGTTTAGTCAATCACGTTAAAGCTAGTCAGATTCGCTAATGGCCATGTTCCGTTTTTGCGGTAAGCCGCTGCAGCACATCAAACAAAATATCACTGGTTTGTGCACCAGAGATTAAATATTTCTGCTCAATAATTAATGTGGGTACGGCGTGAATGCTGGCTTGCAGCCACTGTTGCTCAGTATTGGCAACGGCTTTGGCCCAAGATTCATCACTTAGAATTTGTTGGCAGGCTGTACGTTCCAAACCGGCAGTTTCGGCAACCTCAAGCAACACCTCATCTTCATCAATCGCTTTTCCTTGCTGAAAATAAGCACGCCACAGAGCGAGTTTTAGTGGCAATTGTTTGTCTTGCTGATTGGCCCATAGGAGTAATTGGTGAGCTTTGCGCGTATTGTAAATCCGCATCTGGTCAAAAAAGTGGAATTCAAAACCGACCTCTTTACCCAGTTCCGTTAAGGTATTTCTGGCTTGTTGACTCGCTTCGACATTCGTACCGTATTTTTTCGCAAGATGCTCACGCAGGTTTTCCCCTCCGCTCGCCAACCTCGGGTTCAGTTCGTAGGGATGCCATCTGAGCGTTGCTTCAATGTTTGGTAATCTGGATAGCGCTTGGTTTAACCTAAAGTAGCCAATGACACACCAAGGGCAGACAACATCCGAGACAAGATCAATCGTTAACTTGTGCATCGTACTCTCCTTCGCCAGTGTGGGTTCCAATTGATGAGCTCTGTTCATCATAACGGTATCGGCCAACTTTAGGGGCGGTGCGTTGTATTTTCTTGTGTGAAAAATGCGCAAAAAGTGAAGTGGAGCTGAAAAAAAGCCTCACGGCTTCGAAGAAACGCGTGAGGCGTTGACACTGACGTTGTTAGTAATGGTTATTCGTTAAATACAATTCAATTCAATTTAAATTAGGTCGATTTTTGCGCTTATGCCAGATTGTTTTGTGACTAATCGATAAAAGAATGCAACATTGTGATATGCGTTCCATTCAATAGGTGGGCGTATGATTGACCTGTGTTGATCTAGAGTCACAGCACTGTGAATTCATCATTGGTTGTGGTGTTGAAGGAAAAATGCCACAAATAAACGTTTGCGTGAAAAAATGTGATGAAACTCATTTTTTTATCGTTATACTTTCCGCCCGGCTAAGAGCCGGTTGCTCTGCCAGTACAAGCCGTCACAAGGAAATGTGAATGACCCCAAGGACAGGACCAGCTAATTCCAAAGCTTGTGTCTGTTGACGTTGATGGCGAGTGAGCAATGAATTTTTTATTCTCTCTTTTCGCAGCCCTCTCTGCCTACACCTTGACCAAGCCATTGGGATACCCTGTTTTTACTCACATTTTTCTAGGTAAATTATGGCGATTTTGTTTGGAATCATCGGTGTTTCGGTACTGATCTTATGCGCGTATCTGCTTTCTGAAAGCCGCAGCGCGATTAATTGGAAAACGGTTTCTCGCGCTTTATTGTTGCAAATTGGTTTCGCAGCATTAGTGCTTTATTTCCCATGGGGACAAGCGGCACTGAGCAGTTTAAGTAATGGTGTTTCTGGCTTGCTGAGCTTTGCGGATATTGGGATTCGCTTCTTGTTTGGCGATTTAGCAGATACAGGCTTTATTTTTGCGATTCGTGTACTGCCTATCATCATTTTCTTCAGTGCGCTGATTTCTGCTTTGTACTATCTAGGTGTGATGCAAAAAGTGATTGCCCTAATTGGTGGTGGAATTCAACGTTTTTTAGGTACGAGCAAAGCGGAATCTCTGGTGGCTACGGGTAACATCTTCCTTTCACAAGGTGAGTCGCCACTTTTGGTTCGTCCATTTCTCGCTAATATGACTCGTTCAGAACTGTTTGCAGTAATGGCAGGGGGAATGGCTTCTGTTGCTGGTTCCGTATTGGGTGGTTATGCCGGTTTAGGCGTTGAGCTGAAATACTTGATCGCAGCAAGTTTCATGGCGGCTCCTGGCAGTTTGATGATGGCGAAAATTATTGTACCAGAACGTGGTACGCCGATTGATCAAAGCCAAGTGGCATTGGATAAAGCGCAAGAAAGCAACTTGATTGATGCTCTTGCCAGCGGTGCGATGAACGGTATGAAAGTGGCAGTTGCCGTCGGTACTATGTTGATTGCTTTCGTCAGTGTGATCGCGATGGTGAATACGGGCCTTGAAAATCTCGGTGATTTGATTGGTTTTAGTGGCATTTCGCTACAAGCACTGTTTGGTTACTTATTTGCTCCACTGGCATGGGTGATTGGCATTCCAAGCCATGAAGTGTTAGCGGCTGGTTCATACATTGGTCAAAAAGTCGTAATGAATGAGTTTGTCGCTTTCATCGACTTTGTTGAGCATAAAGCTCTGCTTTCTGAACATAGCCAAGTGATCATCACATTCGCCCTATGTGGTTTTGCCAACATTGGATCGATCGCGATTCAACTTGGTTCGATTGGTGTGATCGCTCCTGAGCGCCGCTCAGAAGTCGCCAACCTTGGGATTAAAGCGGTCATTGCGGGAACATTAGCAAACCTAATGAGTGCTTGCTTAGCTGGGCTATTTATCGCTCTTTAAGCACGTTATCATCACGGTTGTAGCTAGCCGTAATTGAATGTGTTGGCATATCTTAAGCCTACCCTCGGGTAGGCTTTTTGTTGTCATCTCTAAGCCTAAAGAAAGGTAACAAAATATGCACAGTAGTGCTCGGTGGCCGCTTTTTAAATGAGGAATGACAGCTCGTTATGATTAATCGGTGAAAAACTGATTTGTAACAACTCATCACGAATAAGAATACGTAGTATGGAATGCAATTCACTGCTTATGACCCTTTCAGCGTTGTTGAACAGCGCTGCGTATTTGAATGATGAGTATTGCTATATGAAAAATCTTGTTGGGCGCTTTATGCGCTATGTCACATTTGATACCCAATCTAAACCTAAGAATCACCATTGCCCAAGTTCCACTGGGCAAAAAGTCTTTGCACAAGCACTGTATGACGAGCTTTGGGGGTTAGGTTTGAGTGATGTATCACTGGACGAACATGGCTACGTGATGGCCAAACTCAAGTCCAATGTGAATTATCCAGTACCCGCGATTGGATTTATTGCGCATATGGATACCGCACCCGATGCCAGCGGTAAAAATGTGAAACCACAAATCGTTGAAGATTATCAAGGCGGCGATATTGCCCTCGGTAAAGGGGATGAAGTGCTCTCGCCGATCCAATATCCCGATCTGCATTTACTGCATGGCTATAACTTGATCACGACCGATGGTACGACCTTGCTGGGCGCCGATAACAAAGCGGGTATTGCCGAAATCATCACCGCAATCGAAATGTTGCTCGCGAATCCTTCTATTGCGCATGGCGATATTTCCATTGCTTTTACTCCGGATGAGGAAATTGGTCGCGGTGCGAATCATTTTGATGTCGAAAAGTTTGCTGCACAGTGGGCGTATACCATTGATGGTGGCCCAATTGGAGAGCTGGAGTATGAAAACTTCAATGCAGCAACCGCGACGGTGACTTGTTATGGCGTGAATGTTCATCCGGGTACCGCGAAAGACAAAATGGTTAACGCGATGCACATTGCTGCTCAATTTATTTTGATGATGCCAGAAAGCGAAACCCCGCAACACACAGAAGGCTATGAAGGGTTCTATCACCTTTCGAGTGCGACCATGGGCGTGGCAAAATCGGAATTGAAGTACATTCTGCGTGATTTTGAGGCGAGTGGCTTACAAGCGCGAGAAGCGTTGATGCAGGCGAAAGTCGATGAGTTAAACCACCAGCTTAAAAAAGGTCGCATAGAAGTCAGTTTTGAACAGAGCTATGCCAACATGAAAGAGATGGTGGAACCTCATCCTCATATCATTGAATTGGCAAAACAAGCCATGATTGATTGTGATGTTGAACCGAAAATTAAGCCCATTCGTGGTGGTACGGATGGTGCTCGATTGTCATTTATGGGGTTACCTTGCCCCAACATTTTCACTGGAGGCTACAATTTCCACGGTATTCATGAGTTCATCACGATCGAGGGAATGGAGGCTGCCGTTCAAGTGATTGTGAAACTGGCAGAGAAAACAGCACTGCATTATCGACCATAAGCAATCTAGCTAAGACGAGCCGCTCATTGAGCGGCTTTTTTATTGTCATCCCTAAACCACGCTTTTAGTGGTGGTGATTGTTTTCCTGTGTAAGAGAGCCAAGAGTTTAGGGATTGCGCTTGTCATGTTAGGGTGTTCAATGGTGAAATTGGCGCGCCTTGCAACACATAACAAACGAAGCGGCGGGTTAAGCCGTAGTAGGAGAAGAATATGGAACAACTGAGCACAGTGATTGATTTTCTGCTCACACATAAGCTGCTGTTTAGTGCATTGATTTTATTGAGTGTGATTTCGGTACGCCGCCTTGTGTTAGAGCATATCCGAGGGGATGCTGCACTCATCACGGAAAAACAACGTAAATGGATGTCGCGCACTAAAAATGGTGTATTTGCGGCTACGTTACTGACACTTTTCATCCTTTGGCAATCAGAAATTAGCCAATTTGCCCTTTCAGTGACAGCGATTGCGGTCGCGATTGTCGTCGCTTCTAAAGAGATCATTTTATGTTTTACCGGATCGATTCAGCGCGCGAGCTCTCGTTCATTTCGTATTGGTGACTGGATTGAAGTGGGAAAACTGTGTGGTGAAGTGATCGAACACAATCTGATGGCGACCGTGATTCAAGAGATTGATTTGCATCATGGTCAATACCATTACACAGGGAAAACGGCGACCTTGCCAAACAGCATGTTTTTCTCTTATCCCGTGAAAAATCTTAACTTTATGAAGCGTTATGTGTTCCATAACTTCAATATTGTGGTGCCGGATTTTGTCAACCTTTTCCCCTTGGTACCGGTGTTGCACCAAAAAATTGATGAGCACTTTGCGCATTTTATGGAGGTGGCTCGTCGATATAATACCGTGATTGAGCGTCATGCTGGGGTCGATTTACCAAGTGCTGAGCCACATATTGAAATCAGTAGCTCAGCGGCAGGGGAGCAAATCGTCCACATTATGATTTTCTGCCCGACGGAGCGAGCTAATCAATTGGAGCAGTTGATCCGTAAAGATTTTATGGAAGAGTACGAGCGTGCTTTTCCACGCCCGAGCCTCACGCCAGTGAGTTAATGTGAGCGTTCAATCGCATGGCTGCGTGAAACACTGAGCCCCAGTCGTTTCGCCAGTCGAGTGAGGTTGGCACGATCGGTGTGTAAACGGCGTGCTGCTTCGGCCCAATTAAAGTCGGCTTGGGTTAACGTTTCGCTGATCAAATGGCGCTGAAATTCATCCGTCGCTTCTCGTAATCCCAAATCTTGAAGTGCTTCACTCAACACAAAATCCTCTTGTGGTGTTTGTGGTACCAAGGGCGCTCTTGGCCCTTGTAATTCACCCACGTCTTCGGCTTTGAGTGTCGTTACGGGGCGTCCGCGTTGGCGTGCTTTTGCTTTGAGTGCCGCTCGATTGATCACATGTTCCAGTTCGCGAACATTGCCCGGCCAAGGATATTGGATGAGTTGACTTAACGCCTCGGCGTGCAGTTTAAGTTGAGTAATGCCCAGCTTACGTCTCGCTTGTTCAACGAAATATCCCGCCAGCAGAGAAAGGTCGCCTTTGCGTTCACGCAGTGGCGGCACATAAATCGGGTAAACACTCAATCTGTGGTAAAGGTCAGCTCGAAAACGACCCGCTTCAACCTCTTTTTTCAAGTCTCGGTTGGTGGCCGCCAGAATACGCACGTCAACGGTTTGTACACGATCTTGTCCAACGGGTTGAATTTCATGGTTTTGCAGTGCTCGCAAAATTTTGCTTTGGGCACTCAGTGGTAACTCACCGATTTCATCAAGAAACAGCGTGCCACCATCGGCCAGAGCAAATTTACCCATTCGCGCGCGGTCTGCCCCCGTAAATGCCCCTTTGACATGGCCAAACAGTTCGCTTTCTAACAAATTTTCGGGAATGGCGGCGCAGTTAACATACACCAGTGGTTGGCGTTTGCGGTTGGAACGGTGATGAATCGTCCGCGCAACCAATTCTTTACCTACACCGGTTTCACCGTGGATCAAAATATTGAATTGAGAGGGAGCAACCACATCAATATCCGCTTTCATGGCGAGCATTGGACCACTATTACCAATGATCTCTATGCTGTCTCGGTTCCAAGCTTCTTCATTGAGTTCTTCAAGGCGCTGTTGTGTTTGTTTGGCTTGGTTCTCAAGCTCAGAGAAGGTGAGAGCCATCTTCAATGTGGCAGCGGCAATCGCCGCTAATATTTCTAAACTGCGAGGGGAGAGATGATCAAACGCATCCGGTTTTAAGCTATCCAGCGTCAAGATACCCAGCAGTTGGTCGCCAAAATGCAGTGGTAAGCCCATGCAAGAGTGCATTGGAAGATCATCTTCGCTATCAAGCAGTAAGCCATCAAAAGGATCTGGAAGTGGACAATCTGCCGCAAAACGCACTGGCAGGTCAGCACTGCAAATCTGCGCCAACCTTGGGTGCTCACTGACCATAAAACGTCGACCCAAGGTATCACGAGTCAATCCTTGCATTGCCAGTGGTGTTAAGGTGTCGTTTTGCAGTGACATCAAGACAACACAATCACAAATGACCGCTTTACGCACCGCATCCAACAATCGGTGGAAGCGCTCTTCGTTATTCGCGCCGCTGGCGAGCCCAACCGTCATTTCTAACAAAGTGGTTAGTGAGAATTCTTGCATCTTAGCTTCTTAAGTTCGGATTTTTTGATAGTGTAGAGTCAATTAGACACATCTCAAAGTGTTTAATTGACTCATGGGAAAAATGTTTATTTATATTTTTCAATAAATTAGTTTTTGGCACGTAATCTGCTCATAGAAAAGGCTTGTTTAGAGTGGCTTAAGCCACCGTTTTTGCCTACTGAGGAGAAGTTATGCTCACCCAAGAACACATCAATATCATCAAAAGTACCATTCCTTTGCTAGAGTCAGCTGGCCCTGCGCTCACTCAGCATTTTTACCAACGTATGTTCAGTCACAACCCTGAACTGAAGCATATATTCAATATGACCCATCAGAAGACCGGGCGACAAAGTGTGGCGCTGTTTGAAGCGATTGCTGCTTATGCCAAGCATATTGATAATTTAGCGGCCTTAACCAGTGCGGTAGAACGTATTGCTCATAAACACACCAGCTTTAACATTCAACCTGAGCACTATCAGATTGTCGGACATCATCTGCTTGAAACCTTGCGCGAATTAGCTCCAGAGGCTTTCACTCAACAAGTTGAAGAGGCTTGGACTGCCGCGTACTTCTTTTTGGCTCAAGTATTTATTGACCGAGAAGGTGCTCTTTACTTAGAACGCAATCACGCACTAGGCGGATGGCGCGATGGACGAAGCTTTGCTGTGCAAGAGAAACGAGCCGAATCCGAATACGTGACCAGTTTTATTCTGGTGCCTGCTGACGGTGGGCCTGTTCTTGATTACCAACCCGGACAATACATTGGTATTGAGGTGAGCCCAGAGGGAAGTGATTATCGAGAAATTCGCCAATACTCGTTGTCACAAGGCTCGAATGGCAAAGATTATCGTATTTCGGTTAAGCGTGAAGGCGTAGGAAGTGATAACCCAGGGGTGGTTTCTCACTATCTGCACAACAAGGTGAAAGTGGGAGACAGTGTAAAACTCTACGCCCCCGCTGGTGACTTTTTCTATGTTGAGCGCAACCGTCCTGTTGTGTTGATTTCCGCCGGTGTAGGCGCAACGCCAATGCAAGCCATCTTGCACACGTTAGCGGAGCAAAACAAATCGGTAGTGACTTATCTTTATGCGTGTAACAGTGCTAAGGAGCATACTTTTGCTCAAGAAACTGCAAAGTTGGTCGCTGAGCACGGTTGGCAACAACAGGTATGGTATCGCGATGAAGCATCAGAGCATGCTTTGCAAGGAGAGATGCAGTTAACCCAAGTCTCACTGCCAGTCCAGGATGGTGATTTTTATCTGTGTGGCCCTATTGGGTTTATGCAGTACGTGGTGAAACAGCTATTGGAACTTGGAGTAGAAAAGGAACGTATTCATTACGAAGTGTTTGGCCCACATGCCCAGTTAGCGGCATAACTGAACTAAATGTATAAAAAATAAGTATAAAAATAGCCAGCCTAGTTAGGCTGGCTATTAAAATCTTTGGCAAGTCTATTACAGAACTTTGATGCTTTCAGCTTGTGGACCTTTTTGGCCTTGAGTGATCACGAATTCCACTTTTTGACCTTCAGCCAGAGTGCGGAAACCGTCACCTTGGATTGCGCTGAAGTGAGCAAAAACGTCAGGACCGTTTTCTTGCTTGATGAAACCAAAACCTTTAGTTTCGTTGAACCATTTCACGGTACCAGTAACTGGAGTAGACATAATAAATATCCTAAATACATTTTTAACGTAGGCCGATTACGGCGCGGATAGCGTGGAAAAGTTGCTTGCTATTGCGTACGACACGGACGGTTACGAATAATCCAACCAAGCGATGTGTATACAAAGAACTCTTTCTAGCCGCGATCGAGTCTAGAGTAAACCATTGGCTTGTCAATCGAATCTTGAATAGAGTCGAAACCTGTTAACAAAAATAATCCATTTTTTTGCGCTCAATGCCATTTCTATGTAACTACGCTTTCTCTTTATTCCGATAAATTATCGTTTGACTGTGATGAAATTAAGTACAAAATATCGTCGTACACCGTTGTATGATGAAGACGCTATATGGAGATTTACATGAAAGAAAAAACGGTAGAGAAAGCTACCTCGACCCCGGCGGTTATAGATACCGAGTGTGGACGCGGTACGATTCAAGATAATGCCCTTAAAGCAGTCGTCACAAGCCCTGTGTTTCGTTGTCGCATGGAAAAAGCCAAAAAAGGCAAAGGTAGCTACTCGCGTAAAATGAAGTTCAAAGGTAGAGAGTTTTACCCAAAAATGATGAATACGTTTGTTTTCGGATAACATTCTCTATCTTCAACTTAGATTTTCAGCGCTCACAATTCCTCCCAACTTCACCCCTCTGCTTCACTTCACAACTGATACGTAATTCGTTGATATAGCGTTCAATACTAGCGTCGTAAAACTGGTCTGACATCTCACAATGGAGAAAAAGTATCAAAAGTCATTTGTAAGCAAATTGTTTAAAATGTTTCCTTTTGTTGCTTTGGTTCTGCATTCCTTCTTCCTGAGCATTAATTGGCAAGTGATTCGCCTTTAACCTTTATGTAACAATGATCTTCATTAAAATTTAGATACAAAATCTGCAAGCTTTTTGAGCTTGAAATAAATTTCTGAAGGTTCAAAATTAACTAAAAATGAGTTTTCAAAAATGAATGGATGCTTTTTGAGGTAAATTGAGGTAGGTGCATCATGAAACTGTTTTTAATTCTCATGCTTTCTGTGTCTGGCGGTATTGCGTCAGCTGAACATCTTTACTCGTTTATTCTCGGGTTTGGTGTGGCATCTTTAGCGGTTGGAAGTTGTTACTGGTTGGCTTTCCGCAGCACTCGATTCCCACAACTGGCTGTATTTTTACTGTTGTGTGGTTTTTTGGCCAAAATTACGGTGACTGTGGTTGGCGTTATGTGGGGCATTTCAAATGATTTGATGACATCGCCATTTGTATTTGCGTTGTCCTATCTTTTCTTCTCCATCGTCGCGACCTATTTCTGGTTCCGTTATCGCGAATTAGCGATGAAACTCAGAGCGAAAATTATTGCCACGCGCACACAATCCCACTCTCACTAGAAGAGAGACTAAGTTTCAATGCAAGCAGAGCCATTAAGCTCTGCTTTTTTATTGGGTGTGATACACCGTTTTCTACTTTTTCTTTCATGATGATCACCTTGTGGGTATGTTCGACTTTTGTACAACAGAAAAAACGAAGCCTCCTGTTTACACTATGAAAAATGAACTGGAGAGCTGAGTATGGATATGGTGCTGTTTTGGGTAGAAAAACTGATACTGGTTGGTGGTATTTTATTGGTTTTGACAGGGATACTGCGTTATGGTCGGCGTAGCCAAGATTGGAAAGGTGTCGTTACGATGTTTTACAAACGTATTCCGATGACGGTTGAAGAGTTCAAATGGTACCGTTTAGGGATCAGCTGTATTTTGTTTGCAGTGATCTTACGAATTGCACTGCTAACCTTCTGGCCTGCAATCTGATTTTCAGTCTGACCACCTTTTACCTAGCTGTTGTTTGAATTTTAGGTATACACTTTAGTAACTGATAAAAACAAACAAGGTGGTGGCATGTCTTTCCCTGTTCTCATCTGTGATGACTCTCCACTCGCGCGTAAACAAATGGCGCGCTCGCTTCCTGCATCGCTTAATGCGGATATCACGTTTGCGGTGCATGGACTGGATGCGATGAGCATTTTAGAAAATCAAAGCTTTAAGCTCATGTTTTTGGACCTCACTATGCCTGAGCTCGATGGTTTCGAGACATTAGAGGCTATGGGGAAAAAGGGACACACGACCCCTGTGGTGGTTGTTTCTGGTGATATCCAGCCTAAAGCCAAAGAGCGTGTGCTTGCGTTGGGTGCGAAAGCCTTCATTCAAAAGCCGATTGATAAGAATGTTTTGAATGATGTTCTTAAGATGTTGGTGGAACCGCCGACTCAACCGCGTATTGTTACGCCAGTTTCGATTGAGCTGCCAATTTTAAAACGTCGTGACATTTATATGGAAGTCGCGAACGTTTCCATTGGCCGAGCGGCCGATGCTTTAGCCCGTCATTTCGATGTGTTTGTTGAGTTACCTTTACCCAATGTAAATATATTTGAGGTGAGTGAGTTACATATGGCACTACGCGATCTTGCTGATAACAGCCAAGTATCGGGGGTTTGTCAGGGTTTTAGTGGTGAAGGCATTGCTGGTGAGGCGCTCGTTTTACTGAGTGATTCGAGTGTCGCAGATCTCAAAAAATTGATGAAAGTGCCTGTAGATAGTGAAGATCTGCAAGAGCTAGAACTATTGATGGATGTTTCCAATATTCTAGTGGGATCGTTTTTGAACGGTTTGGGGCATCAAGCTGAAGTACGTTTCTTCCAAAGTTCTCCAGTGTTGTTAGGCCGACACCTTTCTATCGACTCGGTGATCAACTCTACCGCAGGATCGTTTAGAAAAACGATGACATTTGAAGTGAGTTATAACATTGAGGGCACTTCGATCCGTTGTGACTTATTGTTTATGTTTGTGGATGAGTCTTTGCCGCTGCTGGATAACAAACTTTCCTATTTAATGGAGGACTTCTGATGCTTGCGTTACCTGCGGAGTTTGAGCAATTCCACTGGATGGTTGACATGGTGCAGAATGTCGATATGGGATTGATAGTGATTGATCGTGATTACAATGTCCAAGTGTGGAACGGGTTTATGACGCACCACAGTGGTAAACAAGCCCATGACGCTATTGGTAAATCGCTGTTTGAACTGTTTCCTGAAATACCTCGTGAATGGTTTAAACTCAAGGCGAAACCTGTTTACGACCTTGGATGTCGCAGCTTCATCACATGGCAACAGCGTCCTTATCTTTTTCATTGCCGTAACGTACGCCCTGTGACCCAACAGGCTAATTTTATGTACCAAAACGTGACGCTTAATCCCATGCGAACCCCAACCGGTGTGGTCAATTCGCTGTTTTTATCGATTCAAGATGCCACCAGTGAAGCTTTGATCTCTATACAAGCATCAGCTCAATAAATGCCAAGCGGCCATTCCCCATGGCCGCATGCCTGCAGTTGGATATTCTTATGCCGTTACCCAGTCATTTTTATACGACACAGCAGCTCAAACAAGGTGAACAACAAGCCGCACAAGAGCGTGGACTTGATCTGTTCAATTTGATGGAGCGTGCAGGCCAAGCGGTTTTTACGATCGCTTTTGCCCAATTTCCTTCCAGTCATCATTGGCTGATTTGTTGTGGTGGTGGAAATAATGGAGGCGATGGCTATATCGTGGCTGTTTTAGCGCGACATATGGGGATTGACGTCACTGTTTGGCAGCTAGGCGATCCGGATAACCTCCCTCCAGAAGCACATCAAGCCTATCAACAATGGAAGGAGTTGGGGGGCACAGTTTATGCTCCACAAACAGAACTGCCTGAAAGCGTGGATGTTATTATTGATGCATTATTTGGGATTGGCTTGAAAGAGGTGCTGCGGCCACAAGTTGCACCTTTAGTAGAACAATTGAACCTTAGTGGTAAGCCTATCGTGTCGATTGATGTCCCTTCTGGGTTATGTGCCGATACAGGCCAAGTGATGGGGGCTTGTATCAAGGCGCAGCATACGGTGAGCTTAATTGGCCTCAAACAAGGGTTAGTCACAGGGCAGGCGCGTTGCTATGTTGGTGCTTTACATTATGCGGGTTTAGGCGTTGAAGAAGTGTTTGCACAGCACAACGCGCCGTCTGTGGTGGCGATTGAAGGTAAGTTACGGCACAGTTTACTTCCACCGCGAGCTGCGTGTACCCATAAAGGTCAAAATGGCAAAGCACTGATCGTGGGCGGAAATGAGGGTATGGGGGGAGCTCTCATCCTTTGTGCTTCTGCTTGTGCCAGAACTGGAGCAGGTTTGACAGCGGCGATGACTCATCCTGACAATGTAACGGCTATGTTGACGATTACTCCTGAAGTGATGAGCACCAGTTGGAGTAAACAGCACTTATTTGAAGACCGTATTCAATGGTGTGATGCGCTTGCGTTGGGTCCCGGTTTGGGCAGAGATACACAGGCTCAGCAGATCATGCAGCGTTTGAGTCCACTGGTTGTGCCGAAAGTATGGGATGCTGATGCGCTGTACTTTCTTTCTTTAACACCAAACTATGATGCCCAGCGTATTATTACTCCACATCCTGTTGAAGCTGCACGCCTACTGGAATGTGATGTGGAAGCGATTGAAAAGGATCGTTTTGCGGCGGTTCGTGCTTTACAACTGCGTTATGGCGGGGTTGTTGTACTGAAAGGGGCAGGAACTCTTGTCGATGATGGGAAAGAGATTGCAGTTTGCTTACAAGGAAATCCTGGAATGGCCAGTGGTGGGATGGGCGATGTGCTCACCGGGATTATTGCGGCGCTCTTAGCCCAAAAAATTGGTTTAGCAGAGGCCGCGAAACTTGGCGTATGGTTACACAGTAACGCCGCCGATTTAGATGCCAAGGCACATGGCCAGAGAGGGCTTCTGGCCAGTGATTTATTACCACATCTGCGTGAGCTATTGAATTAGTTCGTTGCCTGACGTTTGGTTACTGAAAAAAAGCTCGATATTGTTGAGTGTGGTTTGGGCTATATTGTTGAGCGCATCTTCAGTCAAAAAGGCTTGGTGACCTGTAAACAGCACGTTGTGGCAAGCGGAAAGGCGACGGAAGACATCATCGACGATCACATCGTTGGACTTGTCTTGGAAGAACAGATCTTTCTCATTGTCGTAAACATCCAAGCCTAGAGCGCCAATTCGTCCTCGTTTGAGAGCTTCGATCGCTGCGGCAGAATCTAACAACTCGCCTCGACTGGTGTTGATGATCATGACCCCATCTTTCATTTGTTCAAACGCGGCATCATTTAATAAATGGTAGTTCTTTTTGCTCATGGGACAATGCAAAGTGATGACATCACTGTGAGCAAATAGCTCTGGCAGTTCCACATAGCGAGCACCTAATGCAATCGCATCTGGATTTGGGTATGGATCAAAGCAGAGGATCTGCATACCTAAGCCTTTTAAAATGCGCATGGTTGCTACGCCAATTTTTCCAGAGCCGATGACCCCCACTGTTTTGCCATAAAAGTTAAAGCCAACTAATCCATCTAGCGAGAAATTAGCATCTCGTGTGCGCTGGTATGCTTTATGGAAACGACGGTTAAGGCACATCATCATTCCCACTGTATGTTCCGCAACGGCTTCGGGAGAGTAGGCAGGGACTCGAACCACTTGAATACCTAACTCTTTCGCTGCTACCAAATCAACTTTATCGAATCCTGCGCAGCGCATGGCAACTAAACGCGTGCCACCTTGATACAGCTGTTCTAAAACAGGCGCGCTCAGCTCATCATTAACAAAAGCGCATACGACTTCACAGCCTTTAGCCATTTGTGCGGTTTTTTCGGTGAGGCGAAAATCATGAAAATGCAGCGCCAACCTTGAGGGATCAACCAGTGGATTAAATGAGGTGATATCGTAGGATTTTGCGCTAAAAAATACGACGTTGAGCATAGTAATTCCTGTTATTAATGATTCTACGGTATTGATATACCTATTGTCGGAAAAAATAAACCCCAAAATTATTACGTCTAACTGTGCAACAAATGGATGTTTGGACGTCTAGACAGTTGACATGTGTGCGGCTTGCCTTTAGGCTTTGCGCCCAATTTAGTTAAGATAATTTGATTTCTTCATGCACTACACACCTTCATCACAGCCCCAACAACCCAATGCCCTAGCATTGTTACCACTCATGGTTTTTTTGCTGCTATTTATGGGAGTGGGAAGTTATCTCACTTTACAAGGGGTTGAGTTTGCGTTTTACCAGTTACCCGCTCCTGTAGCTGTGTTGCCTGCTGTAGTGTTGGCGATCACCTTGAGTAAAGAATCACTCAATCGAGCCATCGAGCAGTTTTTACGTGGTGTGGGTCATAGCGATATCATGGCGATGTGCATCATCTATCTGCTTGCTGGTGCGTTTGCTGCCGTAGCGAAAGCGACGGGAGGTGTCGATGCAACGGTAAATCTTGGTTTAGCCCTGTTGCCGGCCAGCCTGATTCTGCCTGGGCTATTTGTGATTTCTGCTTTTGTTGCAACTGCAATGGGTACCTCAATGGGCACGATTGCGGCAATTGCGCCCGTCGCGCTCGGTATTGCGCAAGCGGCAGAGTTGAATTTGGGTTTGACGGCAGGGGTTGTGCTTAGTGGCGCCATGTTTGGTGATAACCTTTCTATCATCTCTGATACTACCATCGCGGCGACTCGTTCTCAGGGTTGCCACATGCGTGATAAGTTTAAAGAAAACATTCGAATTGCTCTGCCTGCAGCAATACTTGCGTTGGTGGTATTTACATTAAGCAGTCAAACCGCACAATCACCAGCAACGAGTGAGATTGAATGGTTGAAAGTGTTGCCATACTTGACGATCCTCGTTCTTGCGGTGATGGGATTCAATGTGTTCCTTGTGCTGCTAGTAGGGACGTTAATGGCTGCGGGCGTCGGGGGTTTTAGCGATGGCTATTCACTGTCTGCACTTACAAAAGATGTGTATGCAGGCTTTGGAAATATGCAGGAAATTTTCCTATTGTCGATGCTGATTGGTGGAATGGGCGAGCTAATGAAGCAGCAAGGTGGATTAGCGTTTCTCACGCACCAAATTAGCCGCATGATTAATAAGTTTGCTCGTTCACACGGCGATGTGCAGAAGATGCGTGCCAGTGAATTAGGGATTGCCGGTTTAGTCGCGTTAACGAACGCATGTACGGCCAATAACACAGTGGCAATCATCGTAAGTGGTGGCGTGGCAAAAGAACTCGCAGAACAAAACAATGTGACGCCTAAGCGTTCTGCCAGCTTACTGGACATCTTCTCTTGTATTATGCAGGGTATTTTGCCATATGGTGCTCAAGCGTTACTACTGGGCTCTATATTCCATATGTCACCGCTGAGTGTGGTGAGTTATTCTTACTACTGCTTCTTCCTTGCTTTAGCTGCCATTGTGGCGGTCTTTCGCCGCCACACCATGCGTTAACTTGAACTAGAGAGATAAACGACGACGCTTTGTCTTAGGCTTCTGGCTTTTTCTCTCATTTTCGCGTTGGGCGAGCTGTTGACGATAGCTCGCCAGATGGAAACGTCGTCTCGGGCGTTGAACCGCCACTAATTGACTCAGTTGTGTTTCCAATAACTGGTTTTTCTCCAACAACGTATTGATCGATTGGTGATCTTTTTTGGAAGTGTCATCCTCGACGAAAAAAGAGGCAACACTTGCGGTAAGTAAACCAAACAAGGTGATCCCTGTTAACATCAAAAATACCGCGACACCCCGTCCAAATCCTGTCACAGGATACATGTCTCCATAGCCAACAGTTGTAATCGTCGACATTGCCCACCAGAGTGCATCTGAATAACTGTTAATTGGGCTTGGTGTGCCTTTTTCCACCAAATAGACAAAAGATGCAGAGAGTAAAACGGTAGAAAGACTGGTGAGGCCGATAAAACTAAACGTTTTTTGGCGCAGCACAGATTTGGTTTGTTTCCACGCTTTTGGCAGAACCAATAAGATCCGTAAAAAGCGTAGTGGCCGTAGAAATGGCATGGCAACAATCAATACATCCGGCCAGTTCTGCACCATATATTGCAAGGGTTTCGGGCTAACGGTGATTTTAACTAATAGCTCAGTCGCAAAAATTCCCCAGACAATCCACAGTAAACCATCAAGAAATTCCAAATCATCCGGAGATAAGACGGCAATATCGGGCAATAGAGCCACGACAACATAAACCACAGACAGAATTAACATGGGGGTTTCTGTTGTGTTCTCAACTTTTTCTAATAGCTTCTTTCGAATGGCTAGCTTCATAAAACATAGGCGATATAGAGTAAATGTGCTCTTAGCCTATCAAAAAACAGCGAACTCGTGTGGGTTAAAAACGATATTGCCCACCAACAGTAAAAGAGAGGCTCGAATAATCTTGTTCGAGAGTCTGGTAGTTCAATTCCATTGTTAGCGCCAAGCTTTTGTCGAGACTGGATTTAACTTTGGTTCCAATGCCTAAATAGGGATGAGTACCTGAAAATTGCTGGTTATCCTCAATAGCGCCGACGGCATAGCGTTCTTTCACCTTCATCTGAGCCACGCCGCCTCTTGCATAAAGAGTAGTAACATTATTGATGGGCTGTTCCATGAAAGCTCCGAAGTAGAACCCCTCTACTTTTACGTCAATCTTTTGCCGCTGTATATTCAACATCTCAGCGCCATTGCCGATCATCCCAGAGTAGCCGAGATCTAAGCCGATAAAGGGAGAAAACTGATAGCTATAACCAAATTGAGTCACCCAAGCTTCATTAGTGCTCGCTGAGTTATCAATACGGCTAAATCCTGTATTTAGAGAAAATGAATAGGGGCTAGAGCCTGCATAAACAGGTAGAGCTAACCAACAGCAGACTAACAGCCAATAATGTGAATGCGCCATAGATCACCAGTTTCTTCCTTGAAAGGGCCACATCTAACGTAATGATAGGTAAAGCTAAGCAATAAATACGCCGAATGATTTGCTTCGGTGAATTATTTATATGTGATGTGAGCTTGATCCACTTCGAAAACGGAGCTTGTGAGTTGCTGGAATTTTGCCCTGCAAAAAGGTGATCAAAGTCTAATTTGTGGCAATTTAAAGCGAGGGCAATCGATTGTTCAGCAAAAAGCGATATGTCGGTAATTTGACAAAATAGAACTAACGTACTGTTTGGTAAGCAATTTAAGAGTTGAGTGTTACAGAGGGGATTGTCTAGGTATGAAAACTTCGGCAGGATAACACAAAAAAAAGTCAAATATCAGTCTTGAGAGAAAAAAAACGCGGCCTATAATGCTGAAAACCGGAGCGTCTGCCAACGCTCCGGTTTTTTTGTGTCCGAAATGTACTGACGTCTGCCAACGAAGGTACTACGCACTCTGCTAAGAGACACAAATGGTCAATTAATCAAGGAATTACACAATGCGTATCGAACAAGAACTTAAGTTAGGTTTTAAAGATGTCCTGTTTCGCCCGAAACGTTCAACCCTGAAAAGCCGTTCTCAAGTAAATTTAACCCGCGAGTTTACTTTCAAACATAGTGGTCGTCAATGGTCAGGCGTACCTGTGATTGCCGCCAATATGGACTCGGTAGGCAGTTTTGCCATGGCTAAAGCCTTGGCTGAGCATGGTGTGATGACCGCAGTGCACAAACATTACACTGTGGCTGATTGGGCTGAGTTTGTGAAAAGTGCCGACAAAGCGACCCTGAACAATGTTATGGTTTCAACCGGCACATCGGAAGCGGATTTCCAAAAAACCAAAGATGTGATGGCACTGTCGGATGAGTTGATCTTCATCTGTATCGATATCGCGAATGGCTATTCTGAGCATCTTGTTGAGTACGTGCAAAGAGTGCGCGCTGCATTTCCTGACAAAGTTATCTCTGCGGGTAACGTCGTAACAGGCGATATGGTAGAAGAGCTTATCCTCGCGGGTGCCGACATTGTTAAAGTAGGCATTGGCCCGGGCTCTGTGTGTACGACACGCGTAAAAACCGGTGTCGGCTACCCACAACTGTCCGCGATTATCGAATGTGCGGATGCTGCGCACGGCCTTGGTGGTCGCATCATCGGTGACGGCGGCTGTACGTGTCCGGGAGATGTCGCGAAAGCCTTCGGCGGCGGTGCGGATTTCGTGATGCTTGGCGGTATGCTGGCAGGTCATGAAGAAGCAGGCGGTGAACTCATCGTAAAAGATGGTGAAACCTTCATGAAATTTTACGGCATGTCATCTAAGAGCGCGATGGACAAGCATTCTGGCGGTGTAGCAGGTTACCGTGCAGCCGAAGGAAAAACCGTACTATTGCCATACCGTGGCAGCGTTCACAGCACCATTCAAGACATCCTCGGCGGTGTGCGCTCAACCTGTACCTATGTAGGCGCGGCGGAGCTTCGTGAGCTAACCAAGCGTACAACATTTATCCGAGTTCAAGAGCAAGAGAACAACGTCTACGGGCGTGAGTAAGCCTTAATTAAATTGATCGGAAAAATCGAATGATTAAGAGCCGTTTTTAACGGCTCTTTTTTTGCTCTAAAGTGAGCAAGTGGCGACAGAGGTGAAAAAAATTTGAAGCGACTGTCGCAGGGCAACAAGTTTGAAACTAATTTTTGTCCAGAACCTTCACATTGGGCACTTCGTAACTTAGAAGTGCCCCGTTATCGTTTTCGCGCATAAGTACGAGTTCGGAGATAACCGAATTTTGACCAAATATAGCCAATCTAACACCCAAATTCACAAAGTATGAAAAACAGGTATCATAGTGCGGTTCTTTCTCCAAATGAATATGCTGATTCTTGCCCTGTATTTATTCTGGCCTGTTATCTTTGATGCTGATTTTTTGTTAGTGTTATTGATTAATTAACCATTACTTTGTAAATAGTTTTATGTTTATATCAAATAAAAAAAGCACAATAACTTTATCGGTTGCGTTGATGTTGGCTGGTTGTGTGTCTGGTGGTGCAGCGCCTAATAAAATGCCATTAGCATTTGACCTAATCACAATCTCACTATCAATGAACGAGAAGGCAACAATTTTTACATGGCAGGCTTCGGATAATGCTACTGAGTATTCACTGTGTAGAAAAGATGTATCAATGCCAAAGTCTTGTGATGTACTCGCAACATCTACGACCACTAGTGTCATCGTTAATGACATTGGTATCATCAAAAATTTAACGTCTGAATATTTTGTTATTGCAAAGAATTCTTCTGGCGAAATCGCATCAAATAAAAGGTCGTTGACCCCTCAAGACTTAACGCCTCTCATTCAGTACATAAAGGCCTCTAACACTGAATATAATGACCAATTTGGCAATTCAATCGCCTTATCATCAGATGGCAACACGCTAGCTGTGGCGGCGTGGAATGAAGATTCCGATGGAACGGGGGTCAACTCTGGTCACCAAGATAATAATAATGCTGAAGGTGCTGGCGCGGTTTACCTCTTTCGTTATAGTGCATCCACATGGACTCAGGAAGCTTACATAAAGGCCTCTAACACTGAATCTGATGACTCCTTTGGCCGTTCAGTCGCCTTATCATCAGATGGCAATACGCTGGCTGTGGGTGCGATTTTTGAGGACTCAGATGGAACGGGGGGTAAATCTGGTCACCAAGATAGCAATAATGATTTCAAGTCTGGCGCGGTTTATCTGTTCCGCTACAGTGCATCGATATGGACTCAGGAAGCCTACATCAAGGCCTCTAACCCTGAGTATGATGATAGATTTGGCCATTCAGTCGCCTTATCATCAGATGGCAATACTCTGGCTGTGGGTGCGGTTTTTGAGGACTCAACTGGAACGGGGGTCAACTCTGGTAGTCAAGTTGATTATGCTAATTACGATTCTGGCGCGGTTTATCTGTTCCGTTACAGTGCATCGACGTGGGCTCAGGAAGCCTACATAAAAGCCTCTAATACTGGTTATCATGATAAATTTGGCCATTCAGTCGCCTTATCATCAGATGGTAATACGCTGGCTGTGGGTGCGGTTTATGAGAGTTCAAATGGAACAGGGGTCAACCCTGATACTCAAGCGAACAATGATGCTATGAGATCTGGCGCGGTTTATCTCTTCCGCTACAGTGCATCGACATGGACTCAGGAAGCCTACATAAAAGCTTCTAATCCTGATTGGGGAGATGTATTTGGCTATTCAGTCGCCTTATCGTCAGATGGCAATACGCTGGCTGTGGGTGCGGTTTATGAGAGTTCAAATGGAACAGGAGTCAACCCTGATACTCAAGCGAACAATGATGCTATGAGATCTGGCGCGGTTTATCTCTTCCGCTACAGTGCATCGACATGGGCTCAGGAAGCCTACATAAAGGCCTCTAATACTGAGGGGGGAGATGGATTTGGCCATTCAGTTGCCTTATCGTCAGATGGCAATACGCTGGCTGTGGGAGCAGGTTCTGAGGCATCAGATGGAACAGGGGTCAACTCAGGTCACCAAGATAACAATAATGCTGCCTGGTCTGGTGCGGTTTATCTCTTCCGCTACAGTGCGTCGACATGGGCTCAGGAAGCCTACATAAAGGCATCTAATACTGAGGGGGGGATGGATTTGGCTATTCAGTTGCCTTATCGTCAGATGGCAATACGCTGGCTGTGAGTACGGTTTCTGAGAGTTCAAATGGAATAGGGGTTAACTCTGGTGCTGAAGGGAACAATGGAGCTTCCATGTCTGGCGCGGTTTATCTTTATTAACTCGATGTGATTTGCATGAAAGTAACAATTTAACGTAATGGCACTCAGTGCGCACCTAAACCCACACTTTTGCTAGTGTGATGTTATCCATCGCACTAGCTCTCACAACTAAATCTGCCATACATCTAGTTATTCATGAATTGCTAATTTAAATTTAGGGGGCGCTGGCACGTTTCTATCCAATCCCGACCTAGCTGATTAAATTAGCTCGGTAATACCATTTTGCTCGTTAGGATTTAGTGGACTCTGTCATCATTTACCTCTTGTTCAATCTGAGGCATTCACATAACTAAGGCATGGTGGGAAAGTCGCAGTAGAAAGTGACATACGACGGTATTCCATTTTACAGTCTCTGCATAGGGGATTTCTCCCGTTGCTACGAGCTGTCTGCTCGTGAGGCAGAAAGACTTTAGGATGACAATTTGATGCTGGGTATTTATCCGTTCTTTCCGATCATGAAGGCCTGCTCTTGTCTTAGATGCCTATTGTTTTTCCTGTTCCTTCATCGTTACAGCCAACGTTCCCACTTTCATCCTTCGCTATTCAATCGCTTTTATTTTTGAATTTCTTCAGACAAATCTCTCTGTATTTCGTCGATTACGACAGCTGAGAAAGATTGTAGCGGGAGCGATGGTATCATCATGATTGCATATTCGATGCTTTCGAGTAGTGCTTATGTGACGATGGCGGAATATCACATATTCAAAGGATTAGCGATTGGCGTTTCGAAGATGGTTGAACAAAAAGAGCCACATAATGTGGCTCTTTTGCTATTGGTTTCATACCTAAATCGGTTTAGCCGATGATGACTTTGTCACTGGTTTTGAAGAACTGCGACGAGGGCGGTTTGCGGGTTTTTTCGGCGCTGAATGAGTGCCGCCTTTTTTCGCTGTGCGAGCTTGCCCTGTAGGTTGACCTCGGTGGCCAGCTTTAGGTTTGTTTTCAGCTGCGCTGCCTTTGTTTTCTCCAGTTCCCTCTACCTTTTTAGGCTTTTTGGGCTTTTTCGGCTTCAAAGGTCGAGTGTCTAATTTTGACTCAGGGAGTTGGTTGGTCGGCTCAAATCCCGCTAAATTTACACGGGGCAGTAAGGCTTGCGTTAAACGCTCAATCGCAAATAATTCCGGTGCTTCAATGGCACTCACCAAAGAAATCGCTTTACCGACTTCACCTGCTCGGCCTGTTCGGCCAATTCGGTGCACGTAATCTTCAGCAATTTTCGGCAATTCAAAATTCACCACTTGAGGCAGTTGCGGGATATCAATGCCACGCGCCGCAATATCGGTTGCGACCAGAATACGCACCTCTCCCGCTTTAAAATCCGCCAGTGCTCGGGTGCGTGCGCCTTGGCTCTTATTGCCGTGAATCGCGGCCGCGGTTAAACCTTGTTCGTTGAGATAGGTCGCTAAACGGTTGGCACCATGCTTGGTACGCATAAATACCAGCACTTGTTGCCAATTCCCCTCTTTGATCAATTTCACCAGCATGTCCGGTTTCTTTTTCACATCAGCAGGATAAATGCACTGCTCAACGGTTCTTGCCGTTGAGTTGGCTGGGCTGACTGAAATTTCGACGGGGTTATTCACCAAGCCTTTGGCAAGCTCACGGATTTCGGTCGAAAAGGTGGCTGAAAACAGTAGGTTTTGGCGCTTTTCTGGCAATAATTTCAGTATTTTACGAATATCACGAATAAAGCCCATGTCGAGCATGCGATCTGCTTCATCAAGTACCAAAATTTCCAACTGATCAAATTTGACCGCATTTTGGTTATACAGATCCATTAAGCGGCCTGGGGTTGCCACTAAGATATCCGCACCTTTACACATTCGCTGCATTTGTGGGTTAATTTTCACACCACCAAACACAACCGCGCTCTTGAGCGGTAGATGGCGGCCATAGAGCATGACATTGTCTTGGATTTGTGCGGCCAGTTCACGCGTTGGGGTAAGGATTAAAGCACGAACTTGATTGGCGCGAACTTTTGGCCCTTTTGCCAGCAATTCTAAAATGGGTAGCGTAAAGCCAGCCGTTTTTCCTGTGCCAGTTTGAGCTGCGGCCATCACGTCTTTGCCTGCTAAAACCGCAGGAATAGCCTGTAACTGAATCGGTGAAGGCGTGTTGTATCCTTTCTCTTCAATAGCTTTAAGGATTGGCGCAGACAGACCGAGCGAGGTAAAACCCATATATCATTCTCAACAGTAATCAAATAACGCGGGAAGTCCGCGCAAAGCCCGCCATTCTGAGGCCTTTATTGATTAGTAGCAACCGCTATCTACAATGCCAAGTCATTTGGGTAGAGAGATCATGAAGATTGGTCGTCAATAAAAAGAGCCACACTTAGTGGCTCTTTGGCTATTGGTGACAAGCTTGGTTTAGCCGATGATGATTTTGCTGAGCACAAATCCTACACAGCAAGCAGAGATCACCGCAATGAGGCCGATCGACATAAAGGAGTGGTTGAAATACCACTTACCGATCTTGGTGGTGCCTGTGTTATCGAAGTTGACGGTGGCGATATCCGATGGGTAGTTCGGAATAAAGAAGTAACCGTACAACGCTGGCATCAAGCCAATCAGCAGTGCAGGTTCTAAACCTAGCCCTAAACCAACAGGGAGCATCATCCGCGCGACTGCGGCTTGTGAGTTCACCACCACCGACACAATGAACAGCGCCAGAGCAAACGTCCAAGGGTAGTTGGTCACCATTTCCACGATGCCAGATTTAAATTGTGGCATGGCGTATTGGAAGTAGGTGTCAGACATCCATGCGATACCGAAGATGGCAATCGCAGCAACCATGCCAGACTTGAACACCACACCGTTAGGTACAGAGCGAGGGTCTGTTTTGGTGGCGAGCAAAATGATACCGCCGAAACAGAGCATGATCATTTGAATCACCATGTCCATGCCAATTGGCTTGGTGCCTTCTTGAATGGTGCGGATCTCCGGCCACATTGCAATCACCACGATCACTAAAATCGAGGAGATAAACAGCAGCACGGAGTTACGTGCTGACGCTGGCAAGGTTTCATCGAGTGAGGTAGCGGTGGTATTGAGAATTTTCTCGCGCCAGACTGGGTCTTGCAGTCTTGCTTGATATTCAGGATCGTTCTCCAGCTCTTTACCGCGTCTCAAACTGTACAGCGACATTAAAAGCGTACCGAATAAAGTCGCTGGTACCGTGACCATCAAAATCGATAGTAGGGTGATTTCATGGTTAATGTTGGAGAGTTGTGCCAAGTAGTAAACCACGGCGGCCGAAATCGGCGAGGCGGTAATGGCGATTTGTGACGCAACGGATGCTGCTGCCATCGGGCGCTCAGGACGAATGCCGTTTTTCAGGGCAACGTCACCAATGATTGGCATGATCGAGTAAACCGCATGGCCTGTACCCAGCATAAACGTCATGGTGTAAGTGACAAAAGGGGCAATTAAAGTGACGCGTTTGGGGTTTTTGCGCAGCATGCGCTCCGCCACTTGCAGCATGTATTTTAAACCGCCAGCAGCTTCAAGAATCGAGGCACAAGTGACAACCGCGAGGATAATTAACATTACTGTGATTGGTGGTGAAGTTGGTGGCATCTTGAAGACGAAAACTTCGATAACCAAACCAATTCCCGACACGACCCCAAGCCCGATACCGCCGTATCGTGAGCCGATATACAACATCAGCAGTAGAAAGAGAAATTCTACATATAACATCCCATGTTCCCTATATTGAAATGAAGTTATATGTATTGTGGGATTTCATTTGCAAAAATTATGAAGCAGAGTTCACAGAATTCTAGCTGGAAGAAACGAGATTTCGTTATTCAGGTGGGAGTCACACTATCGGGCTGAAAAGTAAAGATTTTTAGTGCTTTTGTGTAACGAGCTTGTTGCGCCACACAAAGCGTTATTTTGACTATCAAGCCAAGCGAAAGGCTTGGCTTGATGTAGGTCAATAAGGCGTCTAGTCGTAAATGGTCGGAATAGGCTGGCGCTTATGCTGAGTTGCGTTATAAATCGCCACTAAACGCTGGCTAACTTCGGCAGGTACGGCTTTACCTTCTAAGAAATCATCAATCTGTTCATAGGTCAGGTTTAAGGCGGCTTCATCGGCTTTTTGCGGCGCTAACTCTTCAAGGTCGGCGGTGGGGGTTTTGCAAACCAACTGCTCAGGTGCGCCTAACGTTTTGGCAAGCAAGCGTACTTGGCGTTTGTTGAGGCCAAATAGTGGGGCGAGGTCACACGCGCCATCCCCAAACTTGGTGTAAAAACCGGTGATGTTTTCTGCAGAATGATCGGTACCTAGCACTAGGCCGCCGACATAGCCGGCAATTTCATACTGCGCGACCATGCGCGCGCGCGCTTTCACGTTGCCTTTGATGAAATCAATCTTAGCCGGATCGCTTGGGATAAGTCCGGTATTCGCCAGTGCGTGGTGAGAGGCAGCATGCAAACCATCGACTCCGGCTTTGATGTTGACGGAAACCGAGTGAGTTGGGCGAATAAAGGAGAGTGCGAGTTGCGCTTCATCTTCATCTTTTTGCTCACCATAAGGCAAACGCACCGCGATAAATTGGTACTCCGTCGTATTGTGTTGCTGGTTGAGTTCTTCAACGGCGAGTTGAGCTAAACGGCCACAGGTGGTGGAGTCAACACCGCCACTAATGCCCAGTACCAATGATTTGCAGCGAGCTTCAGTGAGCTTACGCTTAATAAAAGCCACGCGGCGTTCGATTTCAAAATGAGGATCAATCGAAGGCTGAACGCGCATTTCTTCACGGATCTTGTGTTCCATAGGTTCCTTTCCTGCAAGCAATGTCAATTTTTCGGTGTATGATACCGCAATCGTTGAATTAGAAAACCGAGAAAGGGCATTTCCTGATCGGCTAGGTGCACAATGAAAAAAATTGCGGTGTTTGGCAGTGCTTTTAATCCACCGACCTTAGGCCACAAAAGCATTATTGATTCGCTTGGTCATTTTGATTTGATTCTGTTAGTTCCAAGCATTGCTCATGCTTGGGGCAAAGTCATGCTTGACTATGATCAGCGATTGCAACTGCTGGATCAATTCATCGCAGATATTGGCTCCAGCAAAGTGCAGCGTTCAGATGTTGAATATGAGCTGTATACGCCGCAAAACTCAGTGACCACTTACGCAGTGCTTAACGGTTTGCAAGCACGGTATCCTGATGATGAGCTTACCTTTGTGATGGGGCCAGACAATCTCCTCAACTTTGCCAAGTTCTACAAAGCTGAGGAGATATTGCAACGTTGGACCGTTATGGCCTGTCCCGAGCGAGTGGCCATCCGGAGTACCACGCTTCGCGAAGCTCTGCTGATGGGGCAATCTATTTCGGCCTTGACCACCTCTGGGGTTGCGGCACTGTTATCTCAGCGCCAGTTGTATCTCAACCTTGAACCTTAAGTTTTCCGGTTAGCCGAGTTATTGCAGTTTGAACTCGGTTAACTGGTGGCGAATCTCTTCCATCTCTTGCTGATATTCACTGACGATGCTGTTCATGGTGTTGGCCAGTGAGCCTGTGTTTTGTGCAATTTCAGCTAATACGTCGACATCACGATCGACTGCGTCACTGGCGGTAGATTGCTCAGTGGTGGCGTTGGCAATGCTATTGATGTGTTGATTGACCAATTCAATGACAGACTCCAGTTCTGCGACACTGGTTTTTACAGTCGAAACAGAATCAAAGGTGACATGTGTGGCTTCGCGGCTTTTATCCATGTTTTTCACGGCAGTAGTGGTGTTGGAGGAGATATTCGCTAGTAGCTGGCTGATATGCTCTGTCGCTAATTTACTGCGTTGTGCTAAATCGCGGACTTCGGAAGACACCACGGCGAAGCCTCGACCATGTTCACCGGCTCGCGCTGCTTCAATGGCCGCATTGAGTGCCAGTAAGTTAGTTTGTTCGGAAACCCCATTGATGGTATCGACTATCTTACTGATGTTTTCTGCATCCGTTTCCAAATCTTTCATGCATTTTTGAGTTTGTTCAATCTGCTCAACCAACGCTTCTACTGAACGGAATGAGGTGAGGCTTTGAGTTTGGCAAGCAATGACTTTATCAGTCATTTGTTTAGTTTCTTCTAAAGCTCGCTCTGAGGATTGGGCAATTTCCACACTGGACTGAGATAACTGGGTCATCGCAGCGGCAATATTCGAACATTTTGCATTGGTTTCTTGGCTACTGCGGCCCAGTTGTTGAGAGCTGGTGACTATCTGTGTGAGTTGCTCAGTGCTGTGTTCATTGGTGTTGAGTACATGTTGTAGCACTCGGCGGATACTGTCGGTTAATCCGTTGACACTACGTGAAATCTGCGAAATTTCATCTTTACCTGTGTCTTTGAGAGTTTGGCTTAGATCGCGATGAGCCGACATCTGCGCCAACCCGTGAGTGAGGTGTCCCACACGAGATTTCAGGCTACGGACAGAAAAATAGAGTGAGCTCAGTAAAGCCAACCCGATCAGGATACTCAGTAGCAGTATGCTCCATTTATTACTTTCTGCTTGCTTGGCCTGAGAGGTGGAGAGATCAATCATTTGGGCTTGAATGCTGTTCCGCAGTTGGTTAATGAGCTTAATTTGTTCTGTTGCGGCACTAAACCATTCTTGAGGTGCTGGGCCTTGCAGGTTATCGAGCGTTGTTTTTTGGCTGAGGTAGCTTTGTTGAGTGTTGAGTACGTTTTGCCATACGTTGGTATTTTTCATTTGATTCAAACTGTTGGCAAGTTCATCAGACATGGTCATGAGTGCTGAACGTTCCGCATAACGGCCAGATTCGATATAACCATTAATCGACGTGTACTGCGCGGCATCCGAACGTTTACTGGCAAATGCACCATTGAGAGCGCCCCGCACTTGTCCAGCACGCTCTTTCATAACCACCACGGAAATCAAGGAGCTGCCTAACTCGGCGACTGAAGGATTATCAATAGTTGAGAGCATGATTAAACTGTTATCAATGGCGAGTTGGTTGAGGTTCGAATAGTAAGTAAAAGGAGACAACGAGAGTTTCAAAGCATCAACTTGTTCACGCACGTTTTTTACGTTAGCGAGTTGGCTTTTTACATCGGCTTTCAATTGTTCAATCAAGCGGGTATCCAAGAATGCAGGGTGAAAACCCAGTAAGGCGGCAATGTGTCGATCACTTTCCTGGCGCTGTTTTTGTAAAGCCTCGACCTGTGGACCTTGCCCTTTGGCACCGATCACGCCCGCAGTTAATCCTCTTTCCAATGCTAAATTATGCGCAAGGTTGTCATACAAAAGGATCAGTTGAACCGTTTCTTGATCATGTTCGGCACTGATGGCTCGTTCTTGATAGCTTATGTAGTGGTCAGTGGCGAGCAGCAGTGCAATAAGGATTGGTAGCCCCGCAAGTACGGTGACAATTTTGTATAACGGGTAATAAGTCAACAATGATTTCATGGATGCCTCTGACGTCGATTTATTTTTTATCCAACCAGTTTAGACAATGAATTGTCTTTGCGATGTGAAACTATAACCAATTTAGCTTTAGCATGAAGCCGTCACAGCCTGCTTAACGGGATTACCATTGAAAAATAGGGAATATTAGCCACTGATGTCACGTCATTGTGCTAAAACTAAATAAGGTCAATAGCGTTTGAATGTGGAGAGAACATGGATCTGTTTGCAGATATGCGGCAAGGCGAGGTGGTAGCGAAGGAACAGACTATGCTACACAACTTGGACCCTTGGCGTGTTTTATTGGTTGATGATGATGAGCAGATGCATCAAATAACTCGTTTAGCGTTGACTGGGTTTCAGTTTCAAAATCGCCCTCTGGAATTGATTTCGGTGTTATCGGGGCTTGAAGCGCAAAAAGTGATGGCTGAACAATCAGACATTGCACTCGCTTTGATTGATGTGGTGATGGAAACCGAGGATGCCGGTTTAGATTTAGTGCGGTACATTCGTGACACATTGCAAAATCGTCAAGTTCGTTTGGTGTTACGCACTGGTCAGGCGGGGCAGGCACCAGAAGACAAAGTGATTAAAGATTACGAAATTGATGATTACAAAGAAAAAACAGAACTCACCACTCAAAAACTAAGAACCTTACTCTATTCGATGCTGCGCGCGTATCGTGATTTGTGCCTGATTGAAGATCAGAAACGGGGCCTGAGCCGCGTGATTGAAGCATCAGCGAATGTACAGAATACGAGAACGCTACAAACCTATGCAACGGCAGTACTGAGCCAACTCACCTCGTTGCTAAAACTGCATGCATCCGCTTTTTACTGTGTCGTTAATCCCCACCCTGGAAGTGAGCAGTACAGTGCACTTACAGTAGCTACTACTGCAGAATGCGTTGATTTATATGTGGAATCCCCTTTCGAAGGTTTACCAACAGAGGTTGAAGCGCGCTGTAAAGAGGTGCTAAATAACGGCCGCTCTTATGATTACGGTGACGCTTACGTCTTTTTTAAACAAGACGATCGTGGTGTGGATAGTGTGCTGTATGTGGAGCTTGAACAGGCGCTTTCTGAATTAGACCGAAAACTTCTCGAAATCTACATGTACAACATTGGCCTTACCTTCGAAAACATTAATTTGATGGTGGATTTGCGTGAAACCTCGAAGGAGCTCGTTTATAACCTCGCGAATGCAGTGGAAGCGCGCAGCCGAGAAACGGGGGCGCATGTTCAGCGCGTCTCTTTGTTCAGTGAGCGATTAGCGCGCCTGTATGGGCTATCGGATACGGATGCGGAGATGATTAAAAATGCCTCTCCATTACATGATGTCGGTAAAGTGGCGATTCCCGATAGCATTTTGCACAAACCAGGGAAACTGGATGCCCAAGAATGGGCGATCATGCAGAAACATGTTGAGTACGGTGTGGATATCCTGAGTCGTTCGAAACGACGTTTAATCTATGTCGCGAAAGAGATTGCAGCCACGCACCATGAGAAGTGGGATGGCAGCGGTTACCCAAATCAATTGCAGGGGAATAACATCCCGATTTCTGGGCGCATCACTGCACTTGCTGATGTGTTTGACGCGTTAGGAGCCAAACGCTCTTATAAGGAACCGTGGCCGGATGAGCAAATCCGCAATGAACTGGTGGCGCAAAAAGGCCGACATTTTGAACCTAAATTGGTGGAGTTATTGCTAGAACACTGGGATGAGTTCATTGCGATTCGCTCCTCGTTACCCGATTAATTAAGTCAGTCAAACTCTCTAGGCCCTTTCAAACCCCAGCTAAACAGCTGTGGATGTGCTTTCTCGTATTACGGTTGTAGGTCTGAACTGGGTAAGATATCGGAACTGGATAATGCCGTTTGTGGTAAAGCTTGCGGTAAGGTGATCACATAATGTACGCCTTGCCCCAGTTCTGATGAAAAAGAGAGCCGACCATGCAGTTTCTGTTTAACCAGATTGAATACGAGATTGAGCCCTAACCCTGAACCACCTTGCCCACGCTTGGTGGTAAAAAAGGGTTCAAATATCTTTTGATGTAATTCCTTGCCCACACCGCATCCATTGTCGGTGTATTCGATAATTATGTTCTGATCTTTTTGATAAAACTGAATGTCAATCATTGGGTTAGAGCACGTAGCAAAGGCGTGGTTTACGCTGTTCATGACGAGATTCGTCATGATTTGCGTTAGAACTCCCGGTAAGCTGTTCATGATGATCGCGTCATCTCCATGCAGTTGAGGTTCGACGGGTATTTTACGTGTCTCACTGTGCAAACTTGCCATGAGGGCTTCCAGCACTTGTTTCACGTTAAACTGGCTTCGGCTCTCTGACACTTGGTCTACGGCAGTTTGTTTAAAATCACGGACTAATCGTGCGGCGCGGCTGAGATTGCTTTCTAGCATGGTTGCACTTTGTGTCATTCGCTCCATGAGTTCGGCAAATTGCTGGCTGGTTAACGTTTGTTGGTTGAAAGCCTGAAGTAGGGATTCTCGTGTTTCTTGAATCACTGAAGCGGCGGTTACCGCAATTCCTAAGGGAGTATTCACTTCGTGCGCGACACCAGCGACTAGGCCCCCCAATGCCGCCAGTTTTTCTGATTCAATCAATTGAGATTGAGTTTCTTGTAACCGTTTTAAGCTGGATTCGAGATCTTCGGTTCTGGTTGCCACTTGCTGTTCAAGATCTTGGTTCATGATTTCTAAACTTAGTTGAGCCAATTTGAGCGAAGTAACATTAATCGCAGTGCCACGAAAGCCAAGAAATTGTTGGTCGGCATATCGTGCAATGCCTTGAAAGAGTAAGTAGGCATGCGAGCCATCATGGAGTTGGATTTCAACCTCACAGTTGGAAAAATCACGTTGGTGAAGCAAGCTCTCCATCAACGCATTCGATGATTTGAGGGGCTCAATCAAAGCCATTTGGGGTTTTGAGTCATCAGGTAGATCTAGAGCTTTGCTCATCGCTTCTGAACTGTAGATCAGCTCTCCAAGCTGGTTGGTTTCCCATAGCCAGTCTGAGGCGGCTTGTGCAAAGTCTTCCAAACGTTCTTGCTCTGCTTTGATGTTACGGTAAAGCGTAGTGACGCTATTGGCGATTTTGTTGGTTTCATCACCTAGCCACTGTAACTCATCATTTTTTTCCATAATCCAGTGATTATAAGGCAAACGCAAAGGCCTCTTCGGGTGGCGTGGATTGTACTGACGTAAGAATTGGGCTATGGCAAAAATACGTTGATTCACACTGGCGTGAAAAATTAACAAAATTAAATAGCAGACAATCGCCGTTTTTAGCGCATTGACGGCTAGAGTGACCAGAAACTGACGAATTAAATAGTTGTAGATGCCCTGAGCATCTGATTCCACATACAACTCGCCAATTTTTTCGAGTTGATGAGTTTCAGGATTGGTGAAATTGAGAGGAAAGCGGCTATTTAACGCCATACTAGAGACAGGATGCCCAGCAGAGAAATGATAGTTACCCGAGGTGATCTCCATGTAATCCACATTCGGCAGATTGACTAAGCCTTCTAGCCGTTGGGTGAGAACCAGCAAATCATAGTTCCACAGCGAGCTTGCCAATAAATCGGCATGAATCGTTTTGATTTCATTGTGCCGCTCTTCAACGTTATTGAATTCTCGATTGTAATCAATGTACGTTTGAGTGAGGGTCATCAGTAACGTCACGGCGCCACTTAAAATCACCATGATAAGAATGATGCGGCGGCCGATGCGACTGAGTATCGGATTGGAGTCCATTTCTTCTATATTTCGATGGGTCATTCTCGTGCATTCTTTTAGGAACCTTGTGATTGAGTATAGATGGAGTCGCCGGAATGTAGGAGATGGCGGGGAGGGACGTGTGATGGAATTGAGAGATTGATGGCCACAAAGCGTTTTTAAGCCAGCGGTTTGGCGAGTCTAGACTACACTTGCATGACATTAGGGAGGAAACAATATGCGTTGGTGGATGGGGTTAGTCTGGTGTTTTTGCATGCCTACATGGGCAGATGATGTGTTGGTGATCCAAAGTTATCACTCGGGTTATGCTTGGGATGCGAGTTATATCCAAGGTTTAAAAGAAGGAATAAAGCCCTCGCACCAACTGCACTTTTTTGAAATGAATACCAAGCGGATCCCGGTGCGAGAATTCAGTGCAGCCGCGGAGCGGGCTTTTCAAACCTATCAGACGCTAAAACCCAAGCTTGTAGTCCTTGGCGATGACAACGCACTGTATTATCTTTTGCCCAAACTGTATAACGAGCCGATCTCGATTGTGTTTCTCGGCATTAACTCAAATCCAAGAGAGTTGCTGGACGAGTATTCGGGGATTGCTCAAGTGACGGGAATTTTAGAACAGCCTCTGTTTGTAAAAAATATGGCAGAGATTGGCCGTTTATTACCGCAAGATAAGCATCGCGTGCTGGTTTTATTCGACTCGGGTAATACTTCAAAAATTGCTTTGGAGTATATGCAAAGTCAATATGCGCTGATCAAGAAAAACCTAGGGTTGGATGTGGAAATCCGAGCGATTGAGAAAGAAGTGCAGTGGCACGATGCCATTGAACAAGCCCCTCAACAAGGTTATGGCGCGGTTATCGTCGGCTTATATCAGACTCTGATTGATGATACAGGGCGTCATATCCCTGCGGAAAATATCCTCAGTTGGACCAATCAACATTCTCGGTTACCTTTATTTGGATTTTGGGATTTCTCCGTCGGTAAAGGTAAAGCCGCGGGTGGGGTCGTATTATTTGGATTAGAGCAAGGTGAAATGGCTGCTGAACTGGTGACCCGTATTCTAGATAAGCAAGAACCTGCCAAATACATTCCGATCCAGATTAACCGCCAAGGGAGAGGCGTTTATCAACCTGAAGAGTTTGCACGCTGGGGTCTAACTCCGCCGAAGGACTGGTGGCCAATCAAGGATTGATTCGCTCAGAAAAAAACACCGCCCTATGGGGCGGTGTGAAAAAATTAGGCTTCAACCGGTTCTTGTTGCCAGCGTTTTTGGCGTAGGTTAAAGGCACAAAACAGCACAAACCACACACTGCTGGCCGCTAAACCTGCCCAAACGGAATGCAGTAAACCCATCGCTAGATAACCGAGCAACGCACCCATCGCGGCACTGATGGCGTACGGAAGTTGAGTGACCACGTGATCAATATGGTGGCTACCTGCACCGGTTGCAGAAAGGATACTGGTGCTGGAAATCGGTGAGGCGTGATCTCCAAACACTGCGCCTGCTAATACAGCAGAGAGGGTTGGTAGCATCAAACTGATGTCTGACGCTGCAGCGATATCGCCCGCGAGTGGCAGCATAATGCCGAAAGTACCCCAACTGGTGCCTGTGGCAAAGGCCATCAAACAAGAGAGTACGAACACTAAAGCCGGCAGCAGTTCAACCGGTAGGTTACCTTGCGTTAGTGACGCGAGGTAAATGCCAGTTTGTAGATCGCGCACCACACCGCCAATGGTCCAGGCAAACAGCAAAATGATGATCGCTGGCATCATGGCCATTACGCCTTTTGGTGCGGTTGATAACCATGTTTGCGCAGACAGTTTTAAGCGCAGTGACAGAACAATCGAGACCGCCAAGCTACACAGTGCGGCGTAAACCAGCGACTGAGCCACATTGGTGTTTTCCAAAGCGCCAATCAAAGAGAAAGCTTCACCTTTGGTCGTTAATACGGCGTTGCCGGTTTGGATCATGAAAATCAAGGTGGTGATGGTCAGTACCGCGATGGGCAAAACCATATCAATCATGGTGCCGCGTGCGGTTTCTCCGCCTTCCATATCTAAGCCCGCAGGGCGGCCTTTGCTTTCATCCCACAATTTACCTTCACGAGCCCATGCTTCATGTTGGCGCATTGGGCCAATATCCATCGGCAGGAAAATGACTGCGAGCACCATAAGCAAAGTAAATACTGCGTACAGGTTCATCGGGATCATCTGTACAAACGCTGAAATCGCACTGATATCTGTCATTTCGTGGGCGGCTAAAATTCCGCCAATCAGGGCGATGATATAAGCACCCCAAGAGGAAATCGGTGTAATTACACAGACAGGTGCAGCGGTAGAGTCGAGCAAATAGGCGAGTTTCGCGCGCGAGATTTGAAAGCGATCCGTCACTGGGCGGCAAATCGCACCCACAGACAAGCTATGGAAAAAATCATCGATGAAAAAGGCAAATACCATTAACCCTGTCAGCGCTTTTGCACTGCGGCGATCTTTACATTTACGTTCAGCCCATACTGCAAAAGCGCGTGTTGCGCCTGATGCGGTCATTAAACTGATCAACCCACCTAGTAGTAGCATGAACACCAACATGTTGATGTTATCGCTGTTGGCAGCACCATTTGACCAGAACAAGCCGCTGATCTTACCGAACAGGTATTGCAATGTGTTTAGAGGAGAGAAATGGTTAAGCATGATAGCGCCAGCGAAAATGCCTGCGCCTAAAGAGAGTAACACTCGGCGGGTCGTAATCGCGAGCAGCACCGCCAGTAGCGGTGGGATGACCGAATAAATCGAGTCAGAATAAACGGCTAAATTCATGGATCTCACATCACCTTTTCAGGTGGAGATCTACCAGCAGGATAAAAAACACATTTCAGCGAAATAACACTTCTTATCCTTCAAGGTAGCGCTCCATAGACAACAAACTATGGCAGTCCGACATTTGTTCAATGCTGGCCCAGCGAACGTTGATGACGCAACGATCACTTCGGCGCTGTACCCTTTAACCAGTCATCATCGGGGTCAACCTACGACTGGCGACTCATGAACAGCGCGCCTCTACTTAAAGGAACGTGTACCACTTTGAGTGATTCACTCAAAAACTGTGACACACAACGTATATTACTGCCTTTTCAGGTGACGACAAGATTTAATTTCCCCATTTCTGCAGCGAAATTGATCTCATCCGGTATATTCGCGAAGCAGCGAGAGCTTTCTCTCTTTAGATGGCGATCGGCATTTCATCTGAAGGCGGCTGTTTGGTGTAAACGCGTTTTAGCCCCCACAGTGCCACGACCGACATCAGTAACATGATGGTACCGAGTGGCAGTTGATCTGACGCAGGGAACATCGCGGCAAACAGTGTTGCGAGACCCGCACCTAAGTTTTGCATGCCACCTAAGATTGCCCCGCCAGTCCCTGCATGATAAGGGAAAGGAGAGAGTGCGCCTGTGGTTGCGGCTGGGAATAAAATGCCCGCACCAAGGAAGTAAATCGTAGCGCCACCAATTAAGGACCATGCGGTTGTCATGCCAAGCAGGCCGGGCAACATAATCACCAGAGAACCGGTGAGGATTGCGATCAAACCGACACGCATGGCGGCTTTTTCACGCCAGTGACGAGCAATCAAGTTAGAAAGCCACGCGCCCGCTAAGTAGCCAGGAATTGGCAATACAAACAGCAAACTCACGGTGGTTGCAGGCAAGCCAAGTACACCACCGAGTAACACGCCGGCAGCTGCCTCAAAAACCGCAAGACCTGCAAAAGTGGCAACAAGGCAAATTAAGTAACCTTGGAAGCGGCGATCGGATAACACGTAGTGATAGCTGCGCAATACCGGTTCTTTCTTACGCGCAGCCTTAGGTAGCGTTTCCACCATGCTGGTCATCATGGTAATCACGACCGCAATCGCAAACAGAGACAAGAACAAATAACTTGAACGCCAGCCAAAACTTTCCGTTAGGTAGCCGCCTAAGACGGGGGCGACCAAAGGTGAGAAGATAAGGCACATGCTAATTAAGCTGTTCACTTTATGTAATTCAGCTCCGTCAAAGCAGTCACGAGAGAGTGTGCGGGACATCGCACCGCCACAACCAATCCCAAGGCCTTGCACAAAGCTACCAATCAAAAACCAAGAATATTGATGTGCAAAAAGGGCAATCAGTGAACCGAGGACATAAATGATTAACCCAGCAATGATGATGGGCTTACGACCAATGCGATCCGACAGCGTACCGTAAACGAATTGTGACAAACCATAAGGAATAAGATAGCAAGCCATCACCGCCTGTAGTGCAGCCGGTGAAACCAAAAATTCTTGTGCCATGTACCCAATAGAAGGCACGTACATGGTTTGGGTTGCTTGACCCACAGCAGCCAGAATAGCGATAAAAAAGGTCAGTTTTGCGACAGAAAGCGAGGCAGACATCGTTATCTCCAGATAAAAACAATATCTTATTAAAATCAGCTAATGAAAAATCGTTAGAGAGCACTGCTCTCGGCGCGAGATAGTATTGCTGTACCCCTTATCTATCAATCGATTCTTGCTTTTTTGTTCACGATAAATATCTATAGATTGGATTATTTTTTCTAATGGTTTTTTTGCTTGTTTTACAACTTGAATCTAAAGCAAGAGCAGACTATTATTGTGGTAAATGAGAATTAATATCACTTTGTGAGGCGATTATGGACATGGTGTTATTGCTTGCTGCGCTGCTTTTTATTGGGCTGCTTGGCTATAAATTGAAATTACCTTATCAGCTCACGATGGGAGCGGTGCTGCTAACGGTTGCGTTGGTTGGTTTAGAACACATCAATGCGTTACCGGTATTGGTGATCTTGTATTTTATGGCTCCCGCTATACTGGCGATCAAACCTCCCAAATGGCAAGGTGCCTTGTTCTGTTTGGGTATTGTATTACCGCAACTGGTGCAAATGGTAATGATGGTTTAACGATGACCATGGGTTGAGTTCAGCAGTGAATCACACTGTTTACTATTGAGCTCAACCACTTCTTTCTCCTCTGAACAGACTCGGTTCTTCCCCATTTTTTTCGAATGATAGAGCGAAATATCTGCTCGTTTAAACCACTGTTCCGGAGTATCGGTGCGCCGCACTTCTGCTAACCCAGCACTGATAGTGACTTCGGCATGCCTAGGGTAGTGTGCCTGTTGAATTCGGCATCCAATGTGGCTGATGACCATCAAGGCCTCATTCAGTGTGGTGTTTTCAAACAGCAGTAGAAACTCATCGCCGCCTAATCGAAACAGTAAATCTAATTCGCGGCTGTGAGTGTTAATAATCTCGACCAGCTGCGTGATGACTTTGTCACCAGTGTCATGGCCATAGAGATCATTAATTGTTTTGAAATGATCTACATCGATGACGGCAATAACTGAATATTGATGACTCATCTGGCAGAGTTGAATGTTTTTACGCAAAAAACTCTCAAGTTGGTGGCGATTCAGGCTGCCAGTCAATGCGTCACGGGTTGATAGATAGAACAATTCTGCGTGCAGTTTACGAATGGCATCCACAACCACATACATGATGGCAGCGCAGGCGCTGATCGCAAGGCTAAAGCGTAAAGTGACTTCTGAAGTTTGATGCGGAATCAAAGCCCATATGCTAGATGGAATAATGATGAAAATCGTCAGTAAGTTGTCTTTGGGCGGGAGTAAAAAAGCAATCGAAATGATCACCGGGAAAAGCCAGTAACTCGCCAAAGTGCCAAAGATGTGGATCGCCATAACTACAATGATAACGACTAAAGAGAGTGGAAGCCGAAAGCCCCATGGCGTTTTTTTCTGGTGGTAGATTGCGGAGATTTCAAACAACAATGTGCATTGAAATACGATGATCAAACCGCCTAAAACGATCTGATGAATCATCAGATTTTTCATTGCCAAAGGGAAAAAAACCAAACTGGAAATTGAGGCGATGAAAAGTGATACTCGACGCTGGTAGTAGATATTTAATAGCTCTGAACCAGTAAAAGCAGAAGTTTGGTTTGGTTTTTTCATCACGTTCACCCTCTGCTCTTTTTGTAAGGCTACGAAGAGATGAGTCAGAAAGCAAAGTCAGTGGTGTCGCAAAAATGAGGATAGGTTCACCTATCCTCATTGAGTGCTATTCTTAGAGAGGAAATTCTGCCATTTGAGTGGCAAGAATTTGCTGCGCAATATAGCGGTGTGTTGCCGTGGTGGGATGGGTGACCTCCCAGAACACGAAACGGTCGGAGCCTTGGGCTGCACACTCAGCAGAAAGTGAATGGGAAAGTAAATAGTCGGCGGCTGAGCTACGTCGAATATCCAAACACGGTGAATTCGCATTTGCAAAACCATGTTGTTGAGGATCACTGGTCATGCTTTCGAACAACGCATGTGCATCAAACAGTGCAATACGAATCCCCTGCATTTGGTAGTAACGGGCTTGTTCACGGATAAACGCGTTCATACCGATGATTTTGTTACGTACCGTTTCAATCTGCTCTTGAGTCGAATATTGAAATTGTGGCGCACGCGTTGCGTCTGGTAACGTGAGCAAAACAATGTTCTCGGCTCCCGCATCCACCAAGCGAATCAACGCAGAACTGTAATCGGCTTTAACGTCAGCGAGGGAGCGGTTGTAGTTCATGAAATCATTCAAGCCAAATTCCAAGGTAAATAAACTGTTTTCCGGTTGGTAATGCTTTGCCAGCTGCATGTATGTTAGGTATGAGCTGACTTGCTCGTAAACCCCAGTCAGAGCGATGTATTGGTTACGTCCTGCGGCTCCCCCCACAGCCCAGTTATAAACGGGGATGTTTAACCCTTGCGCCAAATATTCCGTCCAGACAAAACCGTTTGAGAAATGGCCCAGAAACCACGATGACGGATTTGGGAAACGCCATTGAGAGGCATTAAAAATGTTGCCTGTATCGGAAAGGCTATCACCAAAGACAATCACCTTATTGATCTTGTTTGGCTGCACTGAAGAATCATTGCTCCAGATGGTGTGATTGTATGAGAGTCGGGTATCTGCGGAAAAATAAGTCACATCGGCAGTTTCGTGTGTGACACCAAGTGTTTCATAGCAACGTTGTTTAATGGTGTCTGGCTGAACATCGGTATAAAACATGTTTTTATGACTGATGCTTGACCACCAATAGCCGTTGATTGTGTAGTAACCCCCTTTGTTATTTTTTGCCCACTCCCAGGTGGTGTATGGGTCATCATGTGTGGCGGCAGGACGATACCAACACCGAACGTAGGTGTAGGTTTGTTTGCCTTGAACCTGTTCCACTTGAGCGCGGCTCATCAGTGGCATTTCAGTTGCTGTCCACGGGTCAGTAGCGGCGGAAGCAGAGAGGCTGGTTAAACCAGCGATTAAGGTGAAGAGCGCTGTTCTCATTGTTTATCTTCTTATGGGTAGAATAGACAGATTGACGATCTGGTCAGATCTGTTTGTATTGTGAATGAGACATTCATCAGGTCAATGAAAACTGGCCAACCGTTTCTCTAGCTTGGAAGTAAGATCAATAGTTGTTTACTAAAGCGTCAATAGCGGTTTTTACGAAGAATATGTTGAAGTAGAGTTTTGACGTAACAATAGAAAACAATATTTCATGTTGATTTTCATAAATTAATTCAGACTAAATTAGTTCAAATTAAATTAGAGTGATTCTAATGTGAAAATATTAGCAATGATTATTTTAGGGATTAATTATTTTACAATAAATAAAAAGTTTCTTGGTATGAATTTGTGATCTGCTGTGAGTTTTTTATTTTGCAGTATTTTACATTTAGAAATATCAGTGATATTTCAGTAAGTATGCAGTGGTAATAAATATATAGAAACATATCTTGTGAAAAATAATATTTTTATCGACCACTGTTCAATGGAGCTGCATTCAGCTACTTAGCACCATCGGCACATGCAACACATCAAGGATGACGAGGGTACCCCATGAGACGCAATCAAAATGGGTATGTTCTGATTACTTAAAGCAAACTGGTATTCTCATTTTTACTCGGAGAATTAACGATGGGTGATTGATGCCTATTCATTTGAGTAAGTTTGTTTATCGCTAGTTGTTTCAGTAGTTTGAGTATAAGTCACTTTGTTTGGAAATCTCTCTTGTAATAACACTAAAAATAACAGAGTCAGTGAGGTTTATATGCCAAAACTCAATCGTTGCGCAATCGCGATATTCACAATATTAAGCGCAATATCCAGTCCAACCCTGTTGGCAAATATCAATGAACCAAATGGTGAAGCGGCGGATATTATTAGTCAAGTCGCTGATAGTCATGCAATAAAATATTATAATGCTGCTGATTGGCAAGCTGAAGACAACGCATTACCGAGCTTAGCTGAACTACGCGATTTGGTGATTAACCAGCAAAAACGCGTTTTGGTTGATTTCAGTCAGATCAGTGATGCTGAAGGTCAAGCAGAGATGCAAGCCCAATTCAGAAAGGCTTATGGGGTAGGCTTTGCTAATCAATTTATTGTCATCACTGAACATAAAGGGGAGCTGCTGTTTACACCTTTTGATCAGGCACAAGAGGTTGACCCTCAATTACTCGAAGCGCCGCGTACCGCTCGCTTATTAGCGCGCTCTGGTTTTGCAAGTCCGGCACCGGCAAACAGCGAAACAAATACCTTGCCGCATGTGGCTTTCTACATCAGTGTCAACCGTGCGATCAGCGATGAAGAATGTACCTTCAACAACTCTTGGTTGTGGAAAAACGAAAAGGGCAGTCGTCCGTTCTGTAAAGATGCCAATATCTCATTGATTTATCGGGTTAACCTAGAGCGTTCGCTGCAATACGGCATTGTGGGTTCCGCTACACCGGATGCCAAAATTGTGCGTATCAGTCTAGATGATGACAGCACGGGAGCCGGCATTCATCTGAATGATCAACTCGGTTATCGTCAGTTTGGTGCCAGTTATACGACGTTAGATGCCTATTTCCGTGAGTGGTCAACCGATGCGATTGCCCAAGATTATCGCTTCGTGTTTAACGCATCGAACAATAAAGCGCAGATCCTGAAAACCTTTCCTGTCGATAACATTAACGAGAAATTTGAGCGTAAAGAGGTTTCAGGTTTTGAGCTTGGGGTGACTGGTGGGGTGGAAGTCAGTGGAGATGGCCCGAAAGCCAAACTAGAGGCGAGAGCAAGTTATACCCAGAGTCGCTGGTTAACCTACAACACACAAGACTATCGTATTGAGCGTAATGCGAAGAATGCGCAAGCGGTTAGCTTTACATGGAATCGTCAACAATACGCGACAGCAGAATCGCTACTCAATCGTTCGACCGATGCTTTGTGGGTGAATACCTACCCGGTAGATGTAAACCGTATTAGCCCGCTGAGCTACGCGAGTTTTGTGCCGAAAATGGATGTGATTTATAAAGCCTCAGCCACAGAGACAGGCAGTACGGATTTTATCATCGACTCTTCGGTCAATATCCGCCCAATCTATAACGGTGCTTATAAGCACTACTATGTGGTCGGTGCTCATCAGTCCTACCATGGCTTTGAAGATACCCCACGTCGTCGAATCACGAAATCGGCAAGCTTTACGGTCGATTGGGATCACCCAGTATTCACGGGTGGCCGCCCGGTCAACCTACAACTTGCCAGCTTTAACAACCGCTGTATTCAAGTCGATGCTCAAGGTCGCTTGGCGGCCAATACGTGCGATAGCCAGCAATCAGCGCAATCTTTCATCTATGATCAGCTTGGTCGTTATGTGAGTGCGAGTAACACCAAGCTCTGTCTTGATGGTGAGGCATTAGACGCATTGCAACCCTGTAACCAAAACCTGACTCAGCGTTGGGAGTGGCGTAAAGGCACAGATGAATTGACCAATGTCTACAGCGGCGAGTCCCTTGGACATGACAAACAAACGGGTGAGCTTGGTTTGTATGCGAGCAGCAACGATGCGGTAAGTTTACGT
Organism: Vibrio metoecus; assembly: GCF_009665255.1. Lineage (NCBI taxonomy): Bacteria > Pseudomonadati > Pseudomonadota > Gammaproteobacteria > Vibrionales > Vibrionaceae > Vibrio > Vibrio metoecus. The sequence goes on along the minus strand of NZ_CP035687.1, from coordinate 432,911 downwards.
ACCATCACCGCCTATACCGATGTGTTTAATGCACAAGAAAGTTCGCCGATTCTGGGTTACACGCAAGGAAAAATGAATCAGCAGCGTGTGGGACAAGATCATCGTTTGTATGTGCGAGCGGGTGCTGCGATTGATGCATTAGGGGCCGCCTCCGATTTATTGATTGGTGGCAACGGTGGTAGCTTGAGTTCGGTGGAGCTGTCCGGCGTGAAATCCATCACGGCAACCTCTGGCGATTTCCAATATGGCGGTCAGCAGTTGGTGGCGCTGACATTCACCTACCAAGATGGGCGTCAGCAAACGGTAGGCTCGAAAGCGTATGTCAGCAATGCTCATGAAGATCGTTTCGATTTACCGGATGCCGCTAAGATCACTCAACTGAAAATTTGGGCTGACGATTGGTTGGTGAAAGGGGTTCAATTTGATTTGAACTAAAAGTAGACCGTCAACATAGCCATTAAACAATGGAAGCATGCCCTGAAATTTCAGGGCATTTTATGTATTTAATGTTCTTTATTTAGTCATTTATCGACTTAACAATTCAGAAACAGAATAATTTTGCCATACTACTTCAAAGGCTGAACTTATTTAGGTGTACAGAATTCCCTTTCACATTAGGGTAAAAGTACGCAATCACAATACTAAGCGCGAGACAGCGTAAGTCCAGTTTGCTGACATCCCTACAACCCTTATAGGTCAGCAGACTCTTTTTTCTGAACGATAGGTACGAGACATGATCATCAATAAATTTTCCCTTAAATGGATGTTGGCTATTGCCGTCGCCATCCCTGCGATAGCACTGTTGTTTGTGGCTTTCACCAGTCTAAACACCATGTCAGTGATGCAAGCACAGTCCAACAGCTTGTATGCCAACACGGCTGCACCAATGCGTGCCATGGCTGAAGCAACCTCACGTATTCCTCGGATGCGTGTCGGTATCGATATGATGCTACTGCAAGAAACGGCGCTCAAAGATGCGAAAGGGGTTCTCAAACGAGTCGAAGAGGCAAGAACCGAAGATATCCCAGAAATGCGTCAAGCAATGCAAGTTGCGGTGGATTCGCAAGTGAATCCGGAACTCAAAGAGCAGGCTCGCAAACTTCAAGCTCGTTTTGAACAAATGGTGCGTGAAGAGTTAGAGCCTATGCTGCAAGCCTTTGCCAATAACGATATGACCACGGCACAAAACCTGTACCGTGATAAGTACGCACCTACTTATGGTGAAATGCGCAAACAAGCGAATCAGATCCTTGATACGCTTTTGCAGCAAGCAGAACAGCAAAACCGTGCAAGTGTAGAGAGCTTTGAGTCTGGACGCACCCAGCAAATGGTGATCATTGCGGCAGGTTTGATCATTTCATTTATCACTTCACTGGTCATCATTACGAACTTACGTAGTCGAGTGTCTTATTTGAAGGACAAAATGAGTTCAGCAGCGGCAAATTTGTCGTTGCGTGCGCGAATTGAGTTGGATGGTAACGATGAGCTTTGCGATATCGGCAATAGCTTTAATGCGTTTATTGACAAAGTGCACCACTCGATTGAAGAGGTGGCAGAAAACTCAAAAGAATTGGCTTCTATGGCTTCCAGTGTTTCACAACGCGCCCATACCACACAGACTAACTGTGCGTCACAGCGTGACAGAACAGTACAGGTGGCGACGGCGATTCATGAGCTAGGTGCCACGGTATCGGAAATTGCTTCTAATGCGGCGATGGCCGCGGATGTGGCGAAACAAGCAACACAGCATTCTGGCGAAGGTAAAAAAGTGGTGGGTGAGGTACAAACTCGTATTCAAACACTGGTTACTGAGTTAGACAATGCAACTCAAGTGGTGACTTCTCTTGCCACACAGATCAATGGCATCAGTTCAACTCTTGATACCATTCGCAGTATTTCTGAACAAACCAACTTGCTGGCTCTGAACGCAGCAATTGAAGCTGCGCGTGCTGGTGAGCAAGGTCGTGGTTTTGCGGTGGTGGCAGATGAAGTTCGTACTTTGGCAAGCCGCTCTGCTGCATCGACGGAAGAAATTCAACAAGTGATCAACCGTCTACAGAGTGAATCGAATCGTGCGGTGGAGGCGATGGAAAAAGGCCGTTCACAAAGTGATGTGGTCGTTGAGTTTTCCGCTAAAGCGAACCAGTCTTTAACCGAAATTAATAGTCAGATTGATCAAATTAATGATCAAAATATTCAAGTTGCGACCGCGACAGAGGAACAATCAACCGTGGTGGAAGACATCAATCGCAACGTTGAAGACATCAACCAACTGACGACAGAAACTTCACACGTGGCCGATGAACTAAGCCGTGCCAGTACAAACTTGCAACGTCTCTCTTCGCAGTTGGATAAATTGGTTGGAGGCTTTGAGTTGTAAGCCTTATTCTTTTGTCTCTGTCAATAAAGAGTGAACTCGATTCATTTCAGCCTCAACCTACGTTGGGGCTGTCTTTTTGTTGTTAATTAATTGTTATTAATTTGCTCGTCTTGTTCACATTTTGAACTTTTGTCATTCGGTATTCGTTCACTTCTCTTCTAGCCTAAACCACAGCAAGAGGTCGGATCTCTTGCTCATGAATCTTATGCTTTCACCTCATGAAAGTGGCGCAACGTCTGAGGTTTTCAGGGATTGAAGGCAAGAACGAGAAGGAATATCTCTTGAATAAAATCATTATATTAATCGCTCTCTCACTGTTTTCTTCCTCAATTTGGGCAGGAGCCAGTGCTCACGCGTTATCGCAACAAGGTTATACCCAAACCCGTTATCCGATAGTCTTAGTTCATGGTCTATTTGGCTTCGACACCTTGGCGGGGATGGATTATTTTCACGGTATTCCGCAATCACTGACCCGAGATGGCGCTCAAGTGTATGTGGCACAGGTTTCAGCGACCAACAGCTCTGAGCGTCGAGGTGAGCAGTTGTTAGCTCAGGTGGAATCCTTACTGGCGGTAACGGGAGCGAAAAAAGTGAACTTGATTGGGCATAGTCATGGTGGCCCCACCATTCGCTATGTGGCCTCTGTGCGTCCTGATTTAGTCGCTTCGGTGACCAGCATTGGTGGCGTTCATAAAGGTTCGGCAGTAGCGGATTTATTGCGTGGTACCATTCCGCCAGGATCAAATAGTGAGCAGGTTGCTGTTGCATTGACCAAAGGTTTTGTTGCCTTAATTGATCTTTTATCTGGCGGAGAACCTCATCCACAAGATCCTCTCGCATCACTTGCCGCGCTGACGACAGAAGGCTCACTGAAATTCAACCAATACTATCCAGAAGGCGTTCCAACATCCAAGTGTGGAGAAGGTGCGTATGAAGTGAATGGGGTGCGTTACTACTCATGGAGTGGCAGTTCGACCGTGACCAATGTGTTGGACCCGAGTGATGTGGCGATGGGCGTATTGGGTCTAGTGTTTTCGGAGCCGAACGATGGTTTAGTCGCGACCTGTAGCACTCACCTTGGTAAGGTGATCCGTGATGATTATCGAATGAACCATCTCGATGAAATTAACGGCTTGTTGGGTATCCACTCTCTGTTAGAAACCGATCCCATCACTTTGTATCGTCAGCATGCCAATCGACTCAAACTCGCAGGTTTGTAGGAGCAGATGATGAAGAAGATCGTATGGAGTGTAGGAACATTAGTTACCCTTGGCGCACTCTGTGCGATCTTCGGGTTATCAAGCAGTACGCCGCCAGCACTAGGTACACTATCGCAGAAAGACATTCAGCCCGATCAATCCAGTCCACGAGATCTCTTAGAATTTTTTCTCTCTGGCATGGGGGAATCCTCACTACCTGCCATTAAGCGGCAGGTACAAGAGTATGAGCAGCAAACACAAGGTTTGTTGCTTGATGGCGATGTGTTTGATCGGTATGTCGATTACAAAGCTGCCGTAGCGGAGTTGAGTTTTCCCGATGTTGATGGAGGGCTAACTGGACAAGCATGGTGGCAGTTACATCAAGCATTATTGGAGCTTCAAGCGCAGTATTTTACTGTTGAGCAACGAGCGTTATTTGCTGAAGAGAATCAGCTGCGTGAACTCGCGATTCAAAAGCGATTGATCTACGAGCAATATGGGCAAAATGAAGAGGCGCAGCGAGCTTGGCAAGCACTGCTAGCCGAGCAGCCCGATTTTATTCAGCGCAGTGAGGCGGCCGCACAGCTATTGCCGCAGTTAACTCAAGCAGGGCAGGGGGATGCGCAGCAACGCTATTTGGCTCGCGTTGCCTTGGTGGGTGAGCAAGGGGCGCAGCGTTTAGCGGAGCTCGATGATTCCCGTGCGACATTTGAACAACAGTTTCAGCACTACTACCAAGCGCGGGCGGCAATATTAGTTCGCAACGAACTCTCTGCCAGTGAGCAGCAAATCCAAATTCAGCAGTTACGAGAGCAGCACTTTGCGCCTGAGCAGTGGCGACGTATTGATGCGTTAGAACGGCTGAAAGATAGCGGGGAATAAGGCTTTTCGTATCGGTAGGAGCCTCAAAAAAAGGGGCACCCGAAGGTGCCCAAATCCATGGTAGAGAAGGGAAATTACAACTTAACTTTAATGGTTTTGGTGGTGACTGCACCGCGATCATCCATCACTTTTAGCAGCACATCATGCTTGCCATAGCTTGGGAAAATGGCAGTAAACATACGGCCGCGCTTAATTTTGCCATTCGGCAGTGTCCATTCCGTGTCGACAATGCGGCCATCACTGTCGGTACTGGTTGACCACATGGTGACCCAGCGACCGAGGTGAATGTAGTGAGCATTCGCCTCTGGTAAAGCGTTTGGTTTTTCCACTTTGATGATTTGTTGATGAGTATCGCTATCACCTTTGTCATCCGTCACCGTTAAGGTGACAGAGTAACTGCCCGCTTTGGTATAAGACCAAGTTGGAGCGGCTTCGGTACTGGTTTGACCGTTACCAAAATCCCACAAGTAGCTGACGATGGAACCATCACTATCGCTGCTGGTGTTTTGCGCAGTGACATTCAAGCCTTCTACGTTCAGTTCAAATCGCGCTACCGGTGCGATGTTTGCTGTACTGACTTTGGACAGACGAACAACACCGTACTCATTCTCTTTGCTTTGTGAGAGCAAATCGATTTTCAGACCAAATGGCATCACTTTGCGGCCAGAATCTGGTGCTTGTGGTGAGCTGTAATCTTGATCGTCCGAGAACGAGGCATTCGCAGTTAAGTTCATATCTTCCAGCGTATTGCCATCGGCCGTGACCAGTTTGAGCGGCGCTTGATCAAACAGTGAGAAGGTTGCATCACGCACTTGGAAACGCGTTTGTGCCACTTCGCCCGTTTTTGACCAGATCAAGGCATTTTGATCCGCATCGACAACGCCTAGCCAGCCTTCACCAGGATGTTTGCCCACCCAGTTATCCGCATAAGATTCGTCCACATACCACACCAGCAAGCCGGGTTCGAATGACATCAGTTGCCCGAAGCGTTTCAAATTGGCTAAGCCTTGGTCAACGTCATTGTGGCTACGCCATTGCAGCAAGTAGTAATGATTAGCTTCGTGGAAGCCGCCATTTTTGGTAAAGCCATTGAAAGCAAAACTGGAATCACCCTCGGCGTTGTCCAGTACACTCTCCGTGCCATCGACTGTCAGGCGTAGGTCATCGATGTACAAGCCTTCCATCGCCAGACCACCATCGGTGACATAATCAAACGCCAGTTCAACGCTTTGTCCTGCCCAAGCAGAAAGATCAAACTGTGCATCCACCCAGCCAGAAGAATCACCAGAAATCGCTGGGACTAGGCCAGTATTGTATGGGTCATCCATCGTGGTGATACTGCCTGCGATCGGTTGGCCGTTGATCAGCACACGAGCAAAGTCATAATCTTTTTCAATTTGAAACCAAGCTTTAAAACTCAGAGTGGTATGGCTACCCGCTGGAATGACTAGTGTTCGACTCATGCGGTTTTTCAAATCATCGCCACGGTTTGAGTAGAAAGAAAACTCGCCTTCCGCCGGCTTGATGCCGTCCACGCGTTTCATCGGTAAAGTGACTTTCACCATGTTGGGGCGTGAATTGTCGGTGGTTTGGAATAGTGTGACGACGCGAGGATTTTTTTCCAATTCATTGATCGTCAACTGTTCATGGTTGATCCAGCGGCCACCGATGGCATTTTGTAAAAATTGTTTTGACCAAGAGCTGAACGCGGTCGGTTGCGTGCCTCCAATTTTACCGGCCCAACTACCAGACGACATGATAGACCAATAAGATACGGGTTCACCGGCTCCTGTGTATTGGGTGTCATATTCATCGGGTAAGCCTAGATCGTGACCGTATTCGTGAGCACAAACGCCTGCCGCGGCATCAATGGGTTGAATCGTGTAGTCAAATGCTGCGAATTGGCCATTGAAGCGTCCAGGAACGTTGCTTTTCGTGCCTTCAAGAACATGGTAACGGCCAAGGTTAAAGCGGTGTGACCATATGGCATCCGCCCCCAATACGCCGCCACCGGCTTCTTCCCCCACAGAAGCGTGGAAGACCATCAAATGGTCAATCACGCCATCGGGCTCACGAAAGTTGCCATTGCCATTGTAGTCGTAACGATCTTCGATATCGTAGTCAGCAAGATTAATGCTCGGGTCACGTGCCAGTTGATCGAGTGCTTCACGCACTAATTCTTGAGCATGTAAATCACTGTTGGTGGTCGGTGAGTTGCCACCGTAATACGCAGCATTTTTCGAAGCGCGATACCAACCGGCGGCTTGGCCTGCAACACTGTATGTGTTGCCGGATTCACTCTCGTAGTATTGACGCATCGAGATAAAGTTTTCCCCATTCGGCCCAGTGTAGCCTCTATCAGAAAACAGCAAATCTTGATAGTGGGAAGCTTCATAACGATCGTAGAGCATTTCTGTATGCTCTTTGGTTAGACGGTTGTCATCCCAAGGAAGATCTGGGAAATCAATCAATAAAGCCAACACTTTGTCGGTGCGCTTGGCACTGACATCTAGGGCGAATACACGTGCTTTGTGTGAGCCTTTTTGCTTATCAATGACCTTAAGGATTTTCGCACGCTGTTCGAGGGCTTTTTTGCCAAATTGAGCATCGCCTTTAAAACCAGAGCGAATTTTGTCATCCAAATAATGCTCAAGTGCAATACGTTTATCGCTGTCAGACGCATCAGCAGAAATTTGCCCAGTACGCACTAACATCTCAATTAATTTATCCTCATTCACCACGCCTAAATCAACGGGAGTTTGAGCATATAAGCCACTGCTAAAAAAAGTCGCTACCGCGGTCGCTAATAGCGTTTTTCTGATAGTTTTCATTTTATTTCCTTAATATTTCCTTATTTAAGGTATGACAAAGCTAACTGAAACGGCTCAGTTAACCAGATAGGGTGATACTATTGAGAATCTGGATTAATACAGTTTGGTTTTAATTCACCCACAGGTTCAGGTGAAGAGGTTTCTGGTTCTGTATTTGGGCGTGATTCTGTCGGTTCTTTTCTTTTCCCGACTCTCTTTTGTAAGTATATCGATAAGGCTTTTTGCTGTTGCTCATAAGATAAGCCTTGGCAAATAACCCCTTGTTCAATCAAGGATTCGATTAGCTTTTCATCGTTAGGTGGTACACTCGCAAACAATAAGCCTGAATGGCAAAGAATCCCTAACCCCAATAGAAAGCGCATACAACATATCCATATGTAAAGTATTTGTAACAATTTATGATTGAGGGGAATTGATAGCAAGTGTGAATTATTCTACGTTTGAAATAAGGTCACATTTACAACAAATTTAGTAAACGAAATGGCACTGGCCTTAATTATAAATAAAACAGTTAAATATTCGCTATGATTACATGAATAAATGATATTGATGTCGATATAAAATATGGGAAAAGTTACTTGTGTTAAGTAAATCGAGTAAAAATTGCCACGGCCAGTTTCAATAGAAAATAAAAACCTTACTGAAATATGCTGAAAATAAAGAAAGGAGTCATGCTTAAATAAAAATTAATAATTTGATCTTGCTTCACTTATTTATTGTTTGATGAAATCTCTTTGGGAGATACCTAAGTAGAGAAATAGGCACTTAAATCAGCATTTACCGCCTAATGGCGTGTTGAAAGATAAGATTTGGGAACAAGGGGACAAAAAGAGCACTGTTTTAAGCTTAGCAAAGGTGAGTATTGCCCCAAAATGGTGAGCATGAAAGCCTTATACCACAAGCCTTAGCTCGAAATACGTTATATTTTTCAGCCCGTATTGCACCCCGCAACTAAACATGCTTTATTGAAATCAGAAATACTTTTTTACAGGAAGTGGTTTATGTGTCGCTGGCTGGCTTATCAAGGAAGCCCAATCTATCTAGAGCAGTTGGTTTATCAACCTGAGCATTCATTAGTTCATCAAAGTTTAGAGGCCCGTAAAGCGGTCACACGAGTCAACGCGGATGGTTTTGGGCTAGGTTGGTATACTGAGCGCAGTACGCCAGGACGCTTTCATGAAGTATTACCCGCTTGGGGAGATGAAAATCTACGCTCGTTGGCTCACCACATTCGTTCACACCGTTTTATGGCTCATGTTCGTTCCTCCACCGGCACTCAAGTGTCGCGTTCGAATTGTCATCCTTTCATCTATAACCACTGGATGTTTTTACACAATGGCCAAATTGGTGATTATTGTGCAGTCAAATATGAGCTGGAGCGTTCACTGCCTGAGCATCTTTATATTCGCCGGACCGGTACGACAGACAGTGAATTGATTTTTCTGCTGATGCTCAAAAACGGTTTGGAGCGTGATCCGGTGGCGGCGATTCGACAAACGATTAGTGAAATCGAAGTATTGATGCAAACTAAAAGTGTGCAGCTACCCTTTAAAGCTTCTATCTGTATTTCTGATGGGCAGCAGTTTTGGCTGGTTCGTTACAGTAGTGATGGTCAGCCTCCAACGGTTTACCGTAAACCTTGGCAAGATGGGATTATTTTAGCCTCAGAACCTTTGGATGGTTGCCCAAACTGGTTGCTTGTGGAGCCACAAACCATCACCCATGTTCTTGGCGCGGAATGTCAACCGCATACGATTTAAGCAGAAATTCATCTCGTTAATATCGCAAACCCTTGCTATTGATAGGAATTAGCAAGGGTTTGTTATTTTTACACCGTGACACGATATCTTCCTTCACACAGTTGCATTGCGAAGTCAGTTTTGATTATAGTACGCACTCTCTTAATGAGAATGAATATCAAAATAATTTACTTTGCCGTCTCAACTACCGTCGGAAGGAACGTATGAAACCTCTTCTTCATTGGGCTATTTTAGGATTGTTGGCTTCATTTGCTGTACAAGCAGAGACCGTTACGATTGAACATCGCTTGGGTAAAACCACGTTAGAACAAAAACCACAGCGAGTGGTTGTGATTGGTGTGGGTGCGCTGGATGCGTTAGATAGTTTTGGCATTGAGCCCGTTGCCGTCTCTAAGTTTGATGGCTCTCCTGACTATTTGGCCAAATATAAGAGTGATAAATACCCAAGTGCAGGATCCTTATTTGAGCCTGACTTTGAAACGATTTACACCCAAAAGCCGGATTTGATTGTGATTGGCCCGCGTGCGGCGAAAAGCTACGACGAATTGTCGAAGATTGCTCCGACCATCGTGTTTGCGGCTGAAGCCGATCAAGGTTACTGGCAGAGTACCCAACAGCAGTGGCGCAACCTAGGAAAAGTGTTTGCGATTGAATCTGCGGTAGAAACCAAAATTGAACAAGTTGACGCGCAATTTAAATCCATCATGCAATACAACCAACAACATAAAAGTGATGCGATGTTGGTGATGAGCTCTGGTGGCAACCTGACCACATTTGGCGCCAATTCGCGTTTTTCCTCCGTTTATAAAGATTTTGGCTTTCGCGAGACTGTGCCAGTGAGCAAAGAGAGTGGCCACGGTGATCTGATCTCGTTTGAGTATATCCGTGAACATAACCCCAAAACCTTGTTGGTGGTTGACCGCGATAAAGTGGTGAGCAAAGCCGAGTCGAATATTCGTCAAACCTTTGAAAATGATCTGGTTAAAGCCACCACCGCATACCAAAACGGCCATATTGCTTACCTCGATGTGAATGCTTGGTACATCGCTATCTCTGGCGTGAAAGCCACAGAGCAAATGGTTGTCGATATGAAAACATCGGTAGGTATGCAGTAGTAAATGCGGGGGAGGGGCAACCCTCCTCTGGTTGACAAGCTGAGGTTAGCTTTGAAAAAGTTATTGCTTGTTTTAGGCGTGATGAGTTTTTGTTCACTGTTTGTTGGCGTGGGGCATTTACCGCTCGCCGGTTTGATTCAAGGTGATGCTGCCGCATGGCAGTTGCTGCTGACCAGTCGAGTACCAAGATTATTGGCCATTCTTCTCTCTGGTGCGGGTTTAAGCATTGCGGGTTTGATCATGCAGCAGGTGAGTCAAAACCGATTTGCGGCCCCTTCCACTTCCGGAACGGTGGAGTGTGCCATGCTCGGTTATGTGTTGAGCCTCGTGCTGTTTGGCCATGGCGAAAACTTATGGCTGATTTTTGGTGTCGCTATGTTAGGCACCTTAGTGTTTGTGTTTTTTATTCAACGTATCCAGTTTAAAAACGTTATTTTTGTCCCGTTGATCGGCATTATTTTTGGTAATGTGATTGATTCCCTCGCGACGTTTATCGCTTATAAATACGATGCAATTCAAAACCTTTCCGGTTGGGCGGTGGCAAATTTTGCCAATTTGCTTAAAGGCGATTTTGAGCTGCTCTATCTGGCAATTCCGGTAGCCATATTCAGTTACCTGTATGCGGCACGTATTTCCGCGGTGGGGATGGGGAAAGATTTTGCAACCAACCTTGGCCTGAAATACCACCAAGTCATGGTTATCGGCGTGGCATTGGTCTCGATGATGTCGGCGACGGTGGTAATGATTGTGGGGCAGCTCCCTTTCTTAGGGTTAATCGTTCCCAATCTGGTGAGTCAATATTACGGTGACAATTTGCGCAAGAACATTCCGCGCACTGCCATTTTTGGTGCGTTGTTTGTTTTAGTGTGTGATTTGGTCGGACGCGTGATCATTTTCCCGTATGAAGTTCCTATTTCAATGATCATCAGCATCTTGGGTGGTTCAGTATTTATTGTTCTGATTTTGCGAGGACAACGTCATGCAGGATAGAACTAAATTACTGCTGTTGATCGTGATTTCGCTGTTGTTTGCCGCGCTATTTATTGGTGTAGGGCTCAATGCGGATAACTACCAATATTTCTTATCGCGCCGTGTGCCGAAAGTGCTAGCGATGGTGTTTGCGGGCATTGCGATTGCGCAATCTTCATTGGCGTTTCAAACCATTACCCATAACCGGATTCTCACGCCGAGTATCATGGGATTTGATGCACTGTACATGTTCACCCAAGTGTTGGTCGTGGTGCTGTTTGGGGGCATGAGCAGCATTGCGATGAATGTGTACTGGAATTTTTCGCTTTCGGTTGCGGCGATGCTGAGTTTCTCAACTCTGCTGTTTACCTTTTATTTTCGCACTGGGCATCGCAATTTGATTGTACTGCTGTTGCTTGGCGTGATACTGGGGCAGCTTTTTTCAAATATCGCTTCTTTTTTTGTGATGTTAATGGATCCGAACGATTTTGCGTCGGTACAAGCCAATATGTTTGCCAGCTTTAATAACGTCAACACGAAATTGGTGTATGTGGTGTCGCCGTTACTGCTGTTAGCATGCGTGCTGTTGTTCCGTCAGCATCGTGTGCTCGATGTCTTTTGGCTAGATCAAGATAATGCCGTCAGTTTAGGTGTGGATGTGCACAAGGTGACGCGCAAGGTTTTATTGATTAGTGCACTGCTGATTTCAATTTCCACGGCGCTAGTGGGACCAATTCTGTTCTTCGGTTTGCTGGTAACGAACCTGACTCGCGAGTGGTTTCACTCTTATCGCCATTCTACGTTGCTGATTGCAGCGTCGGCGATGTCGGTGTGTGCTTTGCTTTCTGGGCAGTGGGTGATCGAGAAAGTGTTCCATTTCGGCACTACCTTAAGTGTGGTGATCAATTTCATCGGCGGGATCTATTTCCTCTCGCTATTACTTCGCAATAAAGTGGTTTAGCAATGATTCGACTGGATAATCTCACCAAACATTTTGGTACCAAGCGGGTGGTACATGACGCTAGTGCCCAGTTTGACAAAGGGCAGGTGACGGCAATTATCGGCCCCAATGGCGCGGGTAAAAGTACGTTGCTTTCCATGGCGAGCCGCTTAGTTAACCGTGATGCCGGTAAAGTCTGGATTGAGCAACGTGAGTTAGTGGATTGGAATACCAAAGCGCTGGCTCAAAAGCTGGCAGTGTTGCGTCAGTCCAACGTGCTGAACATGCGCTTTACGGTACGTGAACTGACGGCTTTTGGCCGCTTTCCTTACAGCCAAGGGAAATTGACTGCGCAGGATGAGCAGATCATCAACCAGGCGATTGACTATCTCGATCTCGAAACCATTCAATATCAGTATTTGGATGAGCTGAGTGGCGGCCAGCGTCAGTTGGCGTTTATTGCTATGGTCATGGCGCAAGATACGGATTACGTGTTCCTCGATGAGCCATTAAACAATCTGGACATTAAACACTCGCTGCAAATTATGTCTACGTTGCGCCGTTTAGCTCACGAGTTGAATAAAGCTGTGGTGGTGGTGATCCACGACATCAACTTTGCTTCCTGCTACGCCGATAAAATCGTCGCGTTGAAAAAAGGGGAGGTGGTGGCGACCGGTTCCGTATCGGAAGTGATCCAATCCGATGTTCTGAGCCAAATTTACGAAACCCCGTTTAATGTGATTGAGATGCAAGGGCAGCGTTTGTGCCTTTATACGCTGCCTACCGATTAATTGGATTTTGTACTTGCTGTTTTTGATCGAGAAAAGCCTGCGGAGAAATACCAAAGGCTTTTTTAAAGGCGGCAGTAAAGTTGGACGGATGTAAATAGCCTGCCTCATACGCAGCTTCAGTAATGCTGACTAAGCCCCGTTCTAATTGCTGACGAGCCAGTTGTAAACGTCGGTGTCGTATGTAGTGCGCAATCGTCATATTGAAACGAGATTTAAACTTACGCTGTAAGTTTGAAACGCTCATCGCATGCTGTTCAGCAAGTTTTTCTAAACAAATTTCGCTATACAAATGTTGGTCAATGTAATGCAGGAGTGGGTTAATCACGCTTTCGGTGTGTTCATGGTGAGCGGGGAGGGACGTGCCGCCTTGTTCTGGGCATTGCATGATCGCCTCGTGGACTAAACGCCAAACCAACGCTTCACGAGCAATGTGCGCACTCACCGTTTTTGCCCCATGCGTGTTGAGTAACTCTGCTACAGCTTGCCAGCTTTCGTTGTGCAGTGAGAGGCGGAGAAAGGCTTTATCCTGCTGTATAAAATGGTGCAGCGGACACTCTTGCTGCGCAAAAGGTTGTAATTTATCGGGTGCCAAAATGATGTTGAGTTTGCGCACCGACATTCCTTGATGTATCCGTCGATGAAAAATGCAAGGTTGCTGTAAGTTCACCATCATGGCTTGTGGCTGCTCGTTGGCGCATAACTCGAATTTGTGGTTGTCGTAGGCGAAACGTAAGGTGCCCTCCAACAAAAGAATGATGACAAGGGCGGGAGCACTGGTGGTCATCACATCACAATCAGCGAGTTCATGACTGGATCCTCCATGCAAAGTAAAGCCTGTGGGGCTGGTGTATTCAATAAAGTGACCTTGTGCCATCACAGGTTGATTCACACTTTGCGCCACAATCTGTTCACTGTGTTCAGCGATAACATGGCGTGCCAAGGTGACCGTATGTCGAGCCCCGTGTTTCATTATGACCTTATTGTGTTTTTGCTCATTTCCCATAACGGATGTGCGATTTTGCATAATCAATTCAACTTCTCTATTGGTTGAGCACAACTTAACATATATGCGAATTGTTATCATTTGTATTTTTGAGGAATTGAGTCAGTATGGATATTTGCAAGAAGTCTGCGTTATGGCTTGCGATCACTGCCGCGATGTCGGCCAACGCGGTTGCTGAGCAGAAAGCGACACCGGAGCAGGAAAATGTGGTGATCTGGGGTACGAAAGTCTCGAGCAACTCGGAATCTCTCACCACGGACGATCTATCACTCAAACAAGCCGATCACATGTCGGACTTGCTGCGTGATATTCCCGGGGTTGATGTAGGCGGAACGCACTCGGTTAACCAACGAATTAACATTCGCGGATTGGGTGAAACCAACCTAGATATTCGTTTGGATGGCGCTTCACAGCACGCCAATATGTTCCATCACATTGGTAACTTAACGCTTAACCCAGACATTTTGAAATCAGCTGATGTGCAGGTGGGTAACAACTCGGTGACCCAAAGTGGCCTCGGTGGTTCGGTTTATTTTGAAACCAAGAATGCGAAAGATCTGCTGGTGGGTGGTGAGCAGTTTGGTGCCCGTATCTTCGGCGGTTATGCCTCAAACGATAACCAACAAGGTTCACTCACGGTTTACGGTCAATTGAGCGAAACGGTTGACGCCATGGTTTATGGTCAAGGGATCTCACGCGATAACTTTGAAGATGGTGCCGGTAAAGAAACTTTTGGCGTGAAAGGGGATACCTATAACGTTCTTGCAAAAGTCGGCTTTGAACCGGCTGTTGGTCATCGATTCCAAGTTTCCTATGATGTCTATCGTGATCAAGGGGACTATAGCCCACGCCCTGATATGGCAGGAAGCGCCAACCTAGGTTTGAGCAAAAACCGTTTGGTTCCGACGCATTATGACCGCGATACCATCACTGGCTCTTATGAACTCAAGCAAGATAAGCATCGCGGTAAAGTCACCCTCTACAGTAGCCAAACCGAAATTGATCGTGATGAAAGTGTGATGGCGGGTGTTTGGCCGGGCAACCGCCTTTCACGCAATACGGCGACAAACCGCAATGTTGGCATTAACGCGCTCTTCCAATCTGACTACGAACTGGCCGCGCACCGTAACCAAGTAAGCTATGGTATGGATTATGTCGATCAAACCAGCAAAGCGACCTACGGCAGCACCCCATTTATGGAAGAATCTGCAGTTTCTACCGCTGTGTTTGCGGAGAACAAACTGTATGTAAATGACGTTTGGTCAGTGACCGCCGGTCTGCGTTTTGATGATTTCAAACGTAAAGCTATGACAGGCACGAAAGATTTTGATGAGGTGACTTGGTCACTGGGTACGGAATGGGATGTGACCAGTGATTGGACGCTGTTTGCCAACACCCGCTCGCTATTCAAAGGCCCAGAGCTGCTGGAGACCTTTGTTCGTTACCAAGATCAAGCTCGCTTAGCGGATAACATCAAACCAGAAACGGGCTTAAACACTCAAGGTGGTGTGCGCTTTGATAAAACTTATGGCGATCACTTTGTGGGTGCCAACTTCACCCTGTTTAAAACCCAGATTGATGACCATATTCGTACTAGTAACAGTTACCTGATCAGTAACGTAGGGGATATGGAAATCAAAGGTTTTGAACTGAGCACAACCTACGCTTACCAAGCCGCGAGCGCCAAGCTCTCTTACGCGCACTCGGATGCGAATGATGTTACAAATGGTGGCCCAATGCTCAATTCCGTTGGTAACAGCGCCGATATGGGTGACAGCATCGCGCTCAGCTTAGGTTATCAAGCGGATTCGATTGATACCCTGTTTGGCTGGACTTCAATAGTGGTTCTGGATGAAGACAACGTAGTGGCTGGCGCCGCCAAGAAAGAAGGCTATGACGTGCATAACCTGTATGCTCAGTGGACGCCATATTCAGTCCCGAACCTAGTGCTGACGTTCGGCGTGGATAACGTGTTTGATGAGCTTTATGTGTCTCATGCCTCACGTGTTGGCTTAGCGAAAAGCTTTGTAGCCGATGATTACGAGCCGGGACGCAGCTATAAGTTATCCGCCGCTTACCAATTCTAATCATTCTTACTCTATTTAAGCCCGCTTTGTGCGGGCTTTTGCACTGGAGATTTTGTTATGTCGTCTCAATTTCAAGCGTTGTACCAATCCCAAGCCACGTTGCACTCTGAGCATGTGGTCAAATATTTAGTCACCTTATGTCGCCATTTTGCCCGCAAAGTCCCTGCGACTTGGGATGAAACACAAGGGCAAATCGAGTTTCCTGTGGGAGTGACCACCTTAACCGTGTGCGAGAAAAACCAAACGCTGACGTTTGTTTGTCAGGGGGACAGCGAGAAAAATGTGGCCGCACAACGCGCGGTGATCGATTCGCATATCGATATGTTTTCACGCCGAGAATCCATTGAACTGGAATGGCAAACGACACCGCTTGCATAGTGGCTCTGCATCATCTTGCCTCTCGGCATTCATCCTATACTGCATCAGCGTTCGTCATCTTCGGCGAACGCTGTTTTCTTTGATGAAAAATTGAAATATTTCTCGGCTAAAAAGAAATCTCTTCTTGCTTAAGATCAACAAAAAAACGTTTCTATCGCACAAAAAACTAAAACAAAGTTGAAAGATTCAAAAATTATTGAATAATGCTATCTCTATAATGACGAAGCGAAAACGCTTCCCCTTAACGTCTGAAACAGGATACAGCCCCCATGTCGAACTCGTATGTGTTGGTCATAAACTCTGGTAGCTCATCATTGAAATTTGCAGTGATTGATTCCCAAACGGGGGAAGCGCTGATCTCAGGCCTTGGCGAATGCTTCGGCATGCCTGAAGCCGTGATCAGTTGGAAATACCAAGGTGAAAAAACGGAAGAGGCGATTACCGCCGCCGATCATCATCACCAACATGCGATCAACCGCATTGTGGGCTTAATGGAAAGCTTGGGCTTCGCTCAAGACTTAGTAGCGGTAGGACACCGTATTGTGCACGGCGGTGAGAAATTCACCTCGACCGTTCGTATTGATGAAGAAGTACTGGCAGAAATCGAAAGCTTGTCCGATCTTGCTCCGCTCCACAACCCAGCCGGTGCGAAAGGTATCCAAGCGGCGATGGCGGCTTTCCCAAGCTTGCCACAGTTTGCTGTGTTTGATACCGCCTTCCACCAGACGATGCCGAAAAAGGCATTCACTGGTGCTATCTCTCATGAACTGTACAAACAATACGGTATCCGCCGCTACGGTTTCCACGGTACTAGCCACTATTATGTAAGCCGTGAAGCGGCCAAGATGCTGAACAAGCCAATTGAACAAGCGAGCTTCATCTCGGTTCATTTGGGCAACGGCGCTTCAGTTTGTGCGATCAGCAATGGTCAATCGGTCGATACTTCCATGGGCTTCACCCCATTGGCAGGTCTAATGATGGGTACACGTTCTGGCGACTTAGATCCCGGCATCATCGAATTTTTGATGAAAAAAGGCTGGAGCCAAGAGAAAGTCTTTGAAACCCTGAACAAGAAATCCGGTTTCTTGGGGGTATCCGGCCTGACTTCAGATGCTCGTGGTATTTTGGAAGCGATGGAAAACGGTCACGAAGGGGCGAAACTGGCGTTTGAAGTGTTTACTTACCGAGTCGCCAAATACATCGGCTCTTACCTGATCCCGTTAGATCATCTGGATGCGATCATCTTCACCGGTGGTATTGGTGAAAACTCACTGCCGATTCGCCGCGAAATTCTCGGCAACCTAAAACTGCTTGGTTTCGTTGAAGATGAAAAAGGCAACGAAGCTGCGCGTTTTGGTAAAGCGGGCATTATCGCAAAATCTGAGCTGCTTAACGCCGTAGCCATGGTGATCCCGACCAACGAGGAATTCGTGATTGCCCAGCAGTCGGTTGAGTTATTGTAATAATTACGACGAAATATCGATAAAAGCGAGCCTCGTGCTCGCTTTTTTAGATCTTTATGTTGGCTTGTTTATGCCCCATTACGAGCTTGGTTAATGGTCTCTTGTTCCATGAGTCTCTATTTAAAGTAATCTGATCATTACTCTTTCGGTTTGAGAAGCTCACGTTTCTCGATTAAAAAATCCATCAACACGCGGATTTTTTTAGGCATATGTTCCCTCGAAGAGATATATAAGTAAAACCCCGGAAACGATTTACACCAAGGTGCAAGCACACGGCTTAATCTTCCTTCATCGATGTATTTTTCTACCCATAAATCAATATGCTTCACTAAACCCACACCCTGTATTGCCGCCTGTAACATACTGTGGTCGTCGTTGAAAACGGCATTTCCTTTAGGCTCGAATACCACTGTGTGCCTTTCGGCATCAGAACTGGTTAGTGACCAATGATCGATGGTTCCGCTAGAGGTGAAGCGATAAGCAAGACAATTGTGTACATCTAAGTCCTCAGGAGTTTGAGGCACTCCTTTTCTCTTAAAGTATTCAGGAGAGCCAACGATTGCTGTAGTTAAAGGTGGCGTAATAGGAACGGCAACCATGTGTTCATCCAAACTTATTCCTAAGCGAATGCCAGCATCAACCCCTTCAGCAACGATGTTAGAAAACCCATCATCCATAATTAACTCTAAACGTATTTTGGGGTAGAGAGACAGAAATTCACCGAGGTGAGGCTCAATAAGCAGCCGAGCTGCGGTTCTCGATACGCTGATACGAATTAATCCCGAAGGTTCAACATGGGAGTCGTTAAGTTGATTGACGACTTGCTCAATGCTCGTCAACGAAGGCTGCCAAATATCAAGCAGACGTTGGCCTTCTTCCGTCAACGACATGTGTCTGGTTGTACGATTGATTAATCGGACTTGTAGCTGTTGTTCTAACGCTTTCAGATGCTGTGATAAGGCTGCACGCGTTACCCCCATTTCAGAGGCGGCTTTGGTAAAACTGCGATGACGAGCAACATGTGCAAACCAAGTCAACGAAGCAACAAGAGAAGGTTCAATGGGCATTTTAAGGGTTAGCCAAGCAATTTTTGTAAAGTATATCTAAACAGTTATGTATGTGAAACGATATTTATCAGACACAGTCCTTTCATTAAGATTACTTCGAAGCTTACGCCATCCCATGATGAACAGTTAACCACCCTCAGGAGAATTCCGTTATGTCTAAAGTCACTTTCAAAAATCTAAATGGTCAAGGTATTGAGATTTCTGCGGTTATCAACTTCCCTAAAGATTTTGATGCAAGTAAACAATATGCAGCCGTTGTGGTTTCGCATCCTGGTGGTGGGGTAAAAGAGCAAACCGCAGGTCTATACGCGAGCAAACTTGCACAAAATGGTTTAATCGCTATTGCTTTTGACCGCTCATTTCAAGGTGAAAGTACTGGCCAACCGCGTCAAATGGAAAACCCATACATTAGTTCGGAAGACGTGAGTGCAGTCGTCGACTATCTAACGACATTAGAATATGTCGATAACGATAAAATTGGTGCAATGGGTATTTGTGCTGGTGCTGGCTATAGCGCAAATGCAGCAATTAATGATCGCCGAATCAAAGCTCTGGGTATGGTGAGCGCGGTAAATATCGGCCAAATGTTCCGTAATGGTTGGGATAATTCAGTGAAGGATGCTGACGCCGTTGGTTACTTAGATTTTGGTTCGAATGCGCGCACCACTGATGCTATTGGTTCTGAATACGCAATTATCCCTCTAGCTCCGATGCGTGAAGAAGATGCGCCAAACGCAGAGCTGCGAGAGGCATGGGAGTATTACCACACTCCGCGTTGTGAACATCCTAATGCTCCGGGTTTTGCTCTAACCCGTAACTTAAACCAGATCATCACTTACGATGCATACCACAAAGCAGAAGCATTTTTGACTCAACCAATTCTCGCGATTGCAGGCAGCGTTGCCGGCAGTAAATGGATGAGTGAAGACTTGATTGAGCGTGCGGCGAGTACAGATAAAACCCTGTATGTCATTGATGGTGCGAACCATATGTCGCTTTATGATGTTGCCGAATACGTCGATGACGCCGTATCCCAACTTTCATCTTTCTTCCAACGCTCTCTTTAATATTCCCCATGAAAGGCTCGATTGCTTTGAGCCTTTCTGCTCTCATGGCTTTCTACTCACAAGGCTTTTTACTCTCAAGGTATGGATTATGAACATGCAAAAAATTACTTTCAGAAATGCGGATATGGCATGGGATATGTCTGCATTAATTTTATTTCCAGAAGGCTTCAAGGAATCAAAACGCTATCCAACCATGATAAGTGTTCATCCTTTTGGTAGCTGTAAAGAACAAACATCCAGCGCTGTCTATGGTAAGGCGCTTGCTGAGTTGGGTTACGTGGTGATCGCATTTGACGCAAGCTTCCAAGGAGAATCGGGAGGATTTCCTCGCTACGTAGAAGACCCAAGTCAACGTGTTGAAGATATCAGTCGCGTTATCGACTATGCAGTAACTTTACCTTATGTCGATGAGGATAGAATTGGTGGTCTCGGTATCTGCGGCGGTGGTGCTTACATCATCAATTCAGCCCTAACCGAAAAGCGCTTGAAAGCTGTAGTAGGTATCACGCCAGTCAACGTAGGTCGTTTGTTCCGTGAAGGCTTCAGTATGTACGACCCTATCGCCAATCTTGAAGCAATGGCTGCACAGCGAACAGCCGAAGCTCGTGGCTCAGAGTTACAAATCAATGATCTTCTTCCTCCAAGTGTTGAATTTGCAAAAGAAAATGGGTTAACAGAACGAGATGTGTTCGAAGCGACCGAATACTATAAAACGCCACGTGGACAAACCGAAGGTGGTGCAACTCGTATGTTGTTCTCACATGCACAGAAAACACTGAGCTGGGATGCTTTTGCATTCGCAGAAACGTTATTGACTCAGCCTGTTATGGCCGTGGTGGGCCAAAAAGTAGGAGCATTTGGTGCCTATCGTGATGGACAAGAAATTTATGGCCGATCTGTTCAATCAAAAGATCGACAACTGGTTAATTTGGAAAACTGGTCTCACTATGAGTTGTATGACCATCCTGAAGCGGTAAATATGGCAATGGACAAGGTTTCTGCATTCCTTGAAACACACCTAAAGTGATCCAATAAGTTAGAAGCGTTTTGTATGGTTACAAAGCGCTTCTTTTTTAACTCTGTAAGATTTAGTTTGAAGTGGGTAGGTCAGTAATATGACACGATGGATAATTATAATTGCAGTACTCGCTATTGTGGCGGCCTTCACTGTTGCTTTTGTGGTAACGCGAGTAGAAAACTCTCAGTCTTCAAAGAATAAGCAATTAAGGCAATTCGGCCCTCTTTCCGTTACGACTGAATCAAACGTTGCCGTCATTGTGTTTTCTCGCTCTGGAAGTACTGGTGTGTTAGCAAAACATATCGCAGAGAAAAAGAATGGACGCCTCTACGAGATTACCGCAAAAGACTATGATCTTGGCATTCCGGGGTGGATAAGTGCGCTGAAGGATGCTCGCAGCAATATTGCTGATATCAGTCCTGAAACTATTGACCTATCAACTTATGAAACGGTTTATTTAGGCTCGCCTATCTGGTTATACAGTCCGGCACCACCAATATGGCAGTTTGCTAAAAATAGCGACTTCACAGGTAAAGATGTTGTCCTATTCAATACCTTTAACAGTAAGTTTGAAGAAAGTTTCATCAAAGACTTTGAATCATTAGTTCGTTCCAAAGGTGCGGTTAGCTTTAAACATCAATATGTGGATCGTGGACGCATGGGAAATCAGATTTCAATTGAGGAAATGCTAAACCACTTTGATAAATTGGAGTGACGTTGTTACATCAAGATAGTCAGATAGCATAAAAATGGTTTTTGATGTCCTAAGTAAAATGTTTTGTGCTGCCTTACCAGAAATAGCCCGTCACTCACTGCATCAGTAATGGGTATCACTCATTTGTGTCTATATCCCTGTTAATAGATACGAATAGACTCAGTCAACGAAGAATCTATAAGTGCTCAGCAGTCGGTTGAATGGCTGTAGTTGGTACAACGATAGATTAGTAAAAAGCGAGCCATTGGCTCGCTTTTTACTAATCATTCTAGGGCAAATTTATTGCCAATACAGGTGGATTACCGACACCAACTCGCATCGTTAATTAAATTCCTTGTGACGCATCTCGACTTCTATTGCGAAGTCATTTGTCGAATTTCGACATTTGGTTATCATTTCAATGTCGAAAATCAACGGAGAGAATTATGAGTGAGTTGTTATCCACTGTCAGCCAAGAGTTAAACCCTGCGACCCTGAATTTGTCGGATCTGCCAGTGCTCAAAATTCTTGAATTACTGAATGAACATGATGCCAGCGTGGCACTTTCGGTTCGCCGCGTATTACCGCAAGTCGAGGAAGCAGTCCGCGTGATTGCTGAGCAAATGCGCCAAGGTGGCCGTTTGTTCTATGTCGGGGCGGGGACCAGTGGACGTCTTGGTGTGCTGGATTCTGCGGAGTGCCCTCCGACTTTTGGCACCGAACCAGAATTGGTTCAGGCGATTATTGCGGGTGGTCATGCGGCGATGCTAAGCGCAGTAGAAAATATCGAAGATTGTCGAGAGTCTGCACCTGCTGAGTTAAGATCTCGACAGCTCAATGCGCAGGATGTGGTGCTGGGCATTGCAGCAAGTGGACGCACACCCTTTGTGCTATCCGGGCTCGAATACGCAAGACAAGTAGGTGCTAAAACCATTGCATTGAGTACTCGCGGATGGGGCTTGATCTCCGAACTGGCGGATGTCGTGATTGCGCCCGATGTTGGTGCAGAAGTGCTGTCAGGCTCTACGCGAATGAAGAGTGGTTCCGCGCAAAAGATGTTGCTTGGCATGATTAGCACGGCGGTGATGATTCAGCTAGGTAAAGTGCATGGCAATTTAATGATTGATGTCAAAGCCAGCAACGAGAAATTACGTGTGCGAGCTCAGCGCATTGTCAGTGAAATCTGTGATGTGAAGAGGGATGAGGCGCAAGCCTTACTCAATCAGGTCAATTACAATGTGCGCGCTGCGGTGCTGCTGCATTGGTTGGATATTGAGCCATCTCAAGCTCTTCTTATCGCCTCTAAACCTTTCCAATCCCTCAAACAGCAGCTATTGCAAGGAATCTGATATGGCTAACAAGATAGAACATTTGGAAATCATTGCCGACGAGATTGAACGCCATATTGGTGGCTTTGAGAATGTCGCGACCTTAACCAACTGCATGACACGGGTTCGCCTTGTGCTCAAAGATCGCAGCCAGTTCCATATGGAAGCGCTGCGTGAAGTCGACGGCATTAAAGGCGTGGTAGATGCTGGCGAGCAGTATCAAATCATTGTGGGGATGGGTACAGCAGCGAAGGTAACGGGTGTGCTGCAAAAGAGAATCTCAGGCAGTGGTGCGGGAACTCAAACCAGTGCTCCATCAGCCGCTCAGCCTTTTTCGGTTCGTCGTGCGCTGAACACTTTAGCCGCGATTTTTGTCCCAACCATTCCTGCGTTGATCGGCTGTGGTTTGGTCTTAGGTATCGTTAACATTTTTAAACTGGTATCGCCTGAATTCGTGGCCGCTTACCCAGAAATTTTTGACCTGTTCACTGTGGTGGGTAAAGCGGTATTCGCCGTGTTATCTGTGATGATCGGGATGAACACTGCGAAAGAACTGCACGCTTCACCCGCCATTGGCGCAGTGATGGCGGCCATTTTAGCGGCTCCGGGGTTGGCTAATATTCAACTGTTTGGAAATACTTTAGTGCCGGGCGGTGGCGGTATGTTTGCCGTATTGCTGGTGTGTGTGTTTTCATCCAAATTCGAACTGTGGTTTCGCAGTCACTGCAAGGAAAGCCTTGATCTGATTCTCACGCCAACCCTGACAATTCTGGTTTCCTCTGCGGTTGCGTTGTTGGTATTACAGCCGATTGCGCACGCCGTCAATGTTTGGTTAGGCAATCTGGTTTCTGTTGCACTGCTTAATGACTCCGCGGGTTCTGTTGCTGTTGGTGGTGTACTAGGTGGCGGTTTCTTATTCCTACTGTTAACCGGATTGCACCAAGGGCTGATCCCAATCCATGCGCAAATTCTAGAAACGTTTGGCCTCAATTATCTGTTCCCTATTTTGGCCATGGGTGGCATGGGCCAAGTGGGGGCGGCGGCTTATGTTTTCTTGAAAACCAAAAATGAGCGTTTAAAGAAAACCATTACGGGCGCTTTACCTGTAGGGATTCTTGGTGTGGGCGAGCCGCTGCTGTTTGGTGTTTCGCTTCCGCTTGGAAAAACCTTTATCGCAGGTTGCATCGGCGGTTTTGCAGGGGGCGCTATGATGGCGGCTTTTAAAGTGGGCATCATCATTCCATTTGGTACGGCTGGCTTGTCATTGATCCCGCTCGTGGGGGAAGGGCAAATTCCTTCTTTCTTGTTTGCTGTATTGGCGGCATGGGTGGTGGGTTTTATTGCCTCTATGTTGCTTGGCTTCACTGAGCCAGTCGAAAAAAACCAGTAGAATCGGGTAGTATCTGGCCGTCACCGCGGAAGTGTGTGACGGCTTTTTGAGTCAACAAGGGTCTTCGATGGATAAACTCATCAACAAGGTAAAAACATTAGTACATTCGAGTAATCAAAATGAGCAAAAGCTCTCACAATTGATTGTTGAACGACAGTTCGATTTATCGGAGTTGAGCGCGACGAAAGTTGGCGCGCTGCTTGGTATCAGTGATTCGTCAGTGATTCGCTATGCGAAAAGCCTCGGCTGTAGCGGCTTTCCTGATCTGAAGTTAAAACTCGCCGCACAAGCACCGCAAGAGATGGCACGTACGGCTCAATCTGTTTATGCCAGTATTGAAACTGGTGATTCTACGGCGCAGATTATTGAAAAAGCCAAGCATCTGTTTGTTTCTACCATAGAACAATCGATTGGTTTGATGGATGCGAAATCGGTAGAGCTGTGTGCGCAGCAATTGTTGAAAGCCAACAAAATTGCGTTGGCGGGGATTGGCGCTTCAGCCATCGTCGCGGCAGACATCAACCACAAGCTGATTCGCGCAGGTTTTAATGTGCAGTTTAATCAGGATTATCACATTCAAATTGTGCAAGCTTCGCTGCTCAAAGCGGATGATGTTCTGCTGGTGGTTTCTGCGCGGGGGAATACCCAAGAAGTGTTGACCGCGATTGAACGCGCTAAACAAAACGGCGCGCAAGTGATTGCTTTAACACGCTATGGGCGCGATAAAGTGGCGCAACTGGCGGATTATGTGATCCCTTATAGTTACACCGAAGAACATTCTCAATTAGGCATGGTGACCCCACAACTGCTGCAAATGGCGGCGTTTGACATCGTCTTTTTCAAACTCATTACTTTGACAGATTCGTTCAGTATGCATACCGCACTAAGCTCGATTCAACACATACAACAGTGATTGCAGATTAAGGTTTTTCACAATGAAAATGGGTAAAGATCCGGATTATCGTTTTTCGCTGGCGAATGAACGGACTTTTTTGGCTTGGATCCGTACGGCATTAGCTTTTCTCGCTACTGCGGTGGGGATAGATCTGCTCAGCGCGACGCACGATTCGGCAATATTAAGCCACAGCCAGTGGCTAACTCCGGCATTGGCGGGCGTTGCATTTGCCACTGCCGTTTGGGCATTTCTGCGCTGGTACCAAAATGAGAAAGCGATGCGGCTTGAAGGGCCGTTTAAATACAGCAAAAGCCTGATGGTGATGACAGGTGTGGTCATTGCTTTCGCTGTGTTGATCGGGCTTTGGGCATTATGAGTGAGATGAAAACTGAGGTAGAGCGTGATCCCGGTTTGCAGCGTGAAAGAACGCAACTGGCGTGGACTCGCAGTTCGTTAGCGTTAACGGCAGGTATGTTACTGCTGATCAAAATTGGGTTGTTTTCTGCACTGCAGCTGGCGCTTGCTTTGTTGGGGTTATGGTTGTTGCTCCAGCAAATTCTAAAGCGCAAAAATGAAATCGCGACCCAAAGTCGCGTGTTTCACCGTGCCATGCTGCTGCGTAATTTATGGATGAGTGGCGCAGTGGCGATCTGCGCGATTTGGGTTTGCCTCGACCGCTTGGCCTAACGCCTTTTTTAAGCGCAAGCCGATTTGAGTAATGGCTAAGGTTGATGACTAGACGCTTATTCTTTTGACGCCAATTGGGCAAACTTGCTGTAGCTACTGACGCGGCCATTGATGTATTCAATGCCGCAGTGCACTGGGTGAGGTTGGTGGCCGACAATTTGGTATTCGACAATAAACTCGCCGCTGATCACTTTGACGAACAAAAAACCATCCATCACTTTCCACAAACCATGCAGCGCTTTATCGCTGAACATGTCTTTTTCAATCAAGGTGCCGTTGGGTTTAAAGGTCAGCAGTGATGAAAAACCATCGGTGTTGACCTTAATCCACGCGTGTTGATGCACTTCATAACTGAGAATTTTGCGCCGCGTTTTGATCCACTCTTCGAGTTCTTGCTGTTGTGCTGGGCTCAGTTGTGGCAGGGCCTCTAATTCAAGTAGGGTGTGGTGCTTCTCGTACCAAAACAACTGAAGGTGGAGTAATTTCATGCTAACCGGTTGGAATTTCAAACAAACAGCCGCCACTGTGCGTCAAGGTGGGGATGAAGTCAACCATGAAGATGAGCTTGAAAAAGTGCGGTAGGTCGGGGGAAACCTACCGCACATTCCCTGTTCGGGACGTGCCGCGTTGCGCGGCTAAGGAGCTTAAAGATGAGGGAATAAGCGAGGGAGTTCGGCGCGATCACAAGCTTGGTTTAATCGACACTGCGCGGTGTGAATATGCTGTTGCCACTGTTCATCGTGCGCCCACATTTCAATCACTAATGGCACCACGCAATCCAGCGCTTTTAAGCGGCAGAACAGTCCATCAAAGTCGACGTCGCCTTCGCCAATCACTAAATCGCGAAACTGTCCGGCGTACTGTTCGCTCACCTTGTAAGTGTCCTTGAGGTGGATCTGAGTGATGTGGGGCTTGCTTAACGAGAGTTCGGTCAGCAAGTCATAATTCCAGCCTGAGATGTTGCCAACGTCCGGATACGCCGTAAAAAAGGGCGATTGGATCTGCCGATTCAGCACTTCAAATTTGCTCAGAGCATTGAGGTAAGGCGTATCCATGATCTCGACGGCTAACATCACGCCAGCGCGCTCAGCTAAACGGGCGGCTTGTTGCATGCCCTCAATAAAACGCTGATGAGTGGCTTGGTTGGCTGGCTCATAATAGACGTCATACCCCGCCAACTGGATAGTGCGAATGCCCAGTTTGTAGGCGAGGGTGATCGCCTTTTGCATAATTTTCAGTGCCTCATCGCGCAGCGCGGGATCGGCCGAGCCAAACGGAAACTTGCGATGAGCGCTAAGGCACATCGATTGCAGCGGCACGCCATACTCCTCACAAAGGCGGCGTAATGAATAAATGGTGGCATCATCCCAATCGAGGCGGCTGCGGCGCTCGTCACTTTCATCCACCGAGATCTCCAGAAAATCGAAGCCGAGCTCTTTGGTGCAGGCCAGTTTTTCCTCCCAACTTAAGTGATTGGGCAGCGCTTTTTCATACAAGCCAACGCGGTGGCGCAGTAAATGTTGATACATGCGGCCTCCTGTTATGGCCAGAAACGGTCGATTTGCTCACGCAGAGCCGCCGCGGTTTGTTGGCCTTCGGCGCCTGCTAATGCACGTCCGGCAATAAAGGTTTTGGTTTTGATTCCTTCAAACAGGTAAATATCTTCTGGTACGATGCCGCCGGTGATCGAAAGCTCAATGCCTAGCGCAGAGAGCTGGCGCATTTTGTCGAGATCGTCCGTCGTCCAACCAATACCGGCCAATTCTGCATCACGCGAGCGGTGGTAAATGGCTTGAGTGATGCCTAAATCGACCCACGCTTTAGCATCTTGCATCGTCCAGTTGCCATAAATCTCGATTTGAATTTCGCCATTCAGCTCATCCGCCACTTTTTTACACGCGGCAATGGTCGCGATGTGCGCGGCGGCTGAGACGGTGATCCAATCGGCCCCCGCTTCAAATGCCATGCGCGAGAGAATGGCTCCGCCATCGGTGGTTTTCATGTCACACACCAGAATATGATCCGGATGGTTGTGGCGCAGAGTCGACACCGCTTTCATTCCTTCCGCGAAAGCCAAAATGGTGCCAACTTCAATCACATCGACGTAACTGGCGACATTACTTGCTACGGCCACGGCATCGGTTAGTTTGGTTTGGTCGAGGGCGATTTGAATCATTGGTTTGGTCATACTGTTTATCCTTGAATATGTTCACGTATCAGTTGGGCAAGCCCAGCTTGGTTGTTATCGGTAGGGCAAAGGCTGCGCGCGTAAGATTTCACGGTGTCATCGGCATTGGCCATGGCAACGCCGTGGCCCGCATAGCGCAGCATGGAGATGTCATTGTGGTTATCGCCAATCGCCATCACATGGTTGGCGGCGTAGCCAAGCTGAGCGACGTATTGCGCAAGGCGCTGGCCTTTACTGTTGCCTTTGGCGGCAAAATCAATGCGGTTTGACCAAGAGCGTTCACCATTAAAACGGGTATTCACCCACGGATGCTCTAGGAGTCGTTCGACCGAGCTTGGTAAACCTTCGACGACAAATTTCCACACAAACTCAGAGTCACGCGCAGTTTGGTGAAAGGAGTCAATCGCAAAGATTTGCGGCGGATGAGAGAGAGAAGCTGCTTGCGCCCATTTTTCCAATGCTTGCATGTACGCGATGGGGCTGCGCTGCGAGTAAGTCATTGCATCTTTGATGTACATCACCAGCTTGAGCTGAAACTCTTGGGCCAGATCGATAAAGGTCAGCGCATCTTGCTTATCGATCGCATTGTGCTCCAGCACCGTTTCGCTTGCGTAGTCATACACATACGTGCCGTTGCAACAGATGATGGGCGTGGTCAGACCCAGTTCATCGTAGTAAGGGCGCGCAGCGGTGTGGTGACGACCTGTGACGATAAGCACATGGCAATGCTGCTGAGCTGCGCGAATCGCGTCTTTGACTTGTGGATGGATGGTGTGATCGTCACTGAGCACAGTGCCATCAAGATCCAAGGCGAGCACTTTATACATAGCGATTACCTCTGGCCGTAGTAAGCGTTCGCGCCGTGTTTGCGCAGGTAGTGTTTATCGGATAATTCGGGCTGAATTTTGATGCCGCTATTGAGCGAGCGAGTGGCGAGTGCCATTGCGGAGATCTCTTCCAGCACCACGGCGTTGTGCACCGCATCTTCGGCATTTTTGCCCCAAGAGAAAGGCGCATGTCCGGCCACAATCACACTCGGTACCGCCATCGGATCGATATGGCGATGACGAAACTCTTCGACGATCACTAGGCCAGTGTTTTTTTCGTACTCACCAGCAATTTCGCTGTGCGAAAGCTTACGCGTGCAGGGAATGTCGCCGTAAAAGTAATCAGCATGGGTTGTCCCGAGCGCGGGAATATCAATGCCCGCTTGAGCCCAAATCGTGGCGCTGCGCGAATGGGTATGCACTACGCCGCCGACGTCTGGAAAGGCGCGGTAGAGTTCAATATGGGTTGCGGTATCGCTCGATGGATTCAATTTGCCTTCCACCACTTTGCCCGTGAGGTCGACAATCACCATATCTTCGGCGCGCATCGCATCGTATTCCACGCCGCTCGGTTTTATCGCCAGTACGCCGCGTTCGCGGTCAATTTCCGACACATTGCCCCAGGTAAAAGTGACTAAACCGTATTTGGGCAATTTGAGATTGGCGTTGAATACGCGCTGTTTCAGTTCGCTGTACATACTCCCTCCTACGCGGTGTGCGCAAATGCGGGTTGGGTAGTCGCTTGGGGTGAGAGTGCTTGGTCAATCACCGCATACACTTGCTGTTTATCGCGGCAGCGGCGCAGCTTATCCAGATCGACTCCGCTGGCACTGTTTTCATCATCCAGCACTTGCGTCACTTCCATCAGTCCTTCCATATGCTCATCGGAGGAACTGCCGGCTAAGGTAATCAGCACATCCACCGGCTCATCTTCGCCTTCGAAATAGATCGGCTCTTGTAAGGTCACCAGCGCAAAAGCAGTTCTCAACACGCCGTTTTCGGGGCGCGCATGGGGCAGGGCAAGATTAGGAGCGATGCAGATGTAGGGGCCGAGCTGCTCGACACTGGCGATGATCGCCTCGTGATAGGCTGGCGTAATCGCGCCAGAGGCTATCAACATATCGGTGCCAATTTTGATCGCCTCACGCCAGTTATCGGCTTTGGCTTGCAATTGGATTGAGTTGTTCTCGATTAAGGATTGTTTGAGTCCCATGGTTCTATCTCCAGAGTAGAGCTGATCAAACCAGCTTCTTATTGTCGTAGGGGGCGGTAGGCAACCAGAGTGGTGCGGCTGCCCACCTCCTGTCGAGCTAGCGAATTTTCACAAAATGGTTATGGATAATGTCGAGCAGTTCATTGCCAAACGAGTTTGGGTTAAGCATGTTCTGCACCCCGAGCACAAACTTACCTTCGCCCGGTTCCATCTCGGCTGAGAGGTGTTTCGAGGAGACAATGATATCGGTGGTCGCGAGTTTGGATTTGTAATCAGACACCGCGCAAGAATCCATCACGTGTGGAATGCCTTTTTGTTCCAGATACTTGCCGATTTTCATCTTCATCATCATCGATGAACCTTGGCCGTTACCGCACACTGCCAGAATGCTCACTGGACGAGTGCCTTGCGCGGCTTGCAGAGCTTGTTCAACCGCTTCAATCACTTCCGGCTCGTCACTGACCGTGATGCTGCCTTGTGCATCTTCTTCGGCGCGTAACTGTTTGGAGGCAAAGAACATGTAGACCAACGCCAGTGCAACCAGTACGAAGAAGAAGAGTTTCGAGGCGGACAAACCTTGCATAATCGGTGGGAAGACCAAAGCCCAGTCGGCCATGCCCATCCAGCCACTGAATTCGGTGCCTTGTTGGGTGAAGAGGTGAATTGCCCATGCCGAGCCGAGCACTTCGATAATGCCCATCACAAAACAGATCTTCATCACCGCTTTCCAACCGCCGAAATGGTTCGCAAACACGCCAATCGTTGCGTTGGAGAAGAACATAGGAATGAAGCCGGGAATGATCATGATTGGCGCATTAAACGCCAGCATGGCTAAGACTGCTGCAAACTGGCCGAGTGCGCCCCACATAAAGCCAAACACCATGGCATTGGGGGAGAAGGCGTAGATCGCCGCACAATCAATCGCGAGTACTGCGTTAGGAATAACGCGCTCGGAGATGCCTTTAAACGCTTCGGAGAGCTCGGCGACAAACATACGCACACCGGCCACAATCACTTGGATCGCGACGGCAAACTTAAGGCCCGTTTCGAGGATGTAGATAGTCCAGTGAGTGGAACCCGCCATCTCTTGCAGATTATCCAGACCGAAAGAGAGCAGAATAATGCCGAAGAATACCGTCATTACAATCGCGGTGGCAGCGATGCTGTCGTGGAAAATATGCAGCCATTTAGGCAGTTGCAGGTGATCAACACTGTCTTTTTTATCCCCCAGTTTGGGAGCAATTTTGGTGGCGATCCATGAAGCGACTTGCTGTTGGTGGCCGATGGAGAAACCCGCGCCGCCAGTGACTTCTTCGGTCGGTTTGAACATGATGTTAGAAGAGATGCCCCAGTAGAGCGCCATCAATACCGCCGAATAAATGATGGTTTCCCACATGCCAGCGCCGAGCACAAAGTAGAACACCGCAATCAACCCCGCTTGCTGGAACATGATGTGTCCAGTCAACATGATGGTACGAATGCCGGTGTAGCGGCGAAACAGCACCAACAGAATGTTGATCGCCAACGCCAGCAGCACGGCGTACCCGACCCATGAATAGTTATCGCCCATGGTTTCCATGGTGGCCATCATCGAGGTGTAGGGGTCAATCACTGATCCGGTTAAACCGTGGTATTGCGACAGCTTTTCAATCACAGGTTTAAAGCCGGCGACCAGTGTGCCTGCGCCCACTTGTACCAGCATAAAACCGACAATGGTTTTGATTGAACCTTTAATGATGGTTGTCGCATCGCGTCTTAGCAGCCAATAGCCGATTAAGGTGACTAGCCCTAGCAGCAAAGGGGCTTTGGTCATTACTTGGCTGTAAAAAATATAGAAAACGTCGTACAAGAACTCCATATCTCTACCCTTAGTTGTTTTGATGTAGGAAGAGTGATTTTTGGTGGTGCGTAAAATCGCTCCTTTTGCTCACGGAATAGACTTTAACAATCAAAAGTAATCATTCAATGCTCATTTGTGATTATTTTGATTTTTATCAATTTTGCCCAAAAGAAAACCATATAAATGATAGGTAGATCACTTTGGTTTTTGTTATTTGATTAAAAATCAATAACTTAAATTTAATTGTGATAAATGTATGATTTCTATGTGCAGAAAGTTTGACAAGATTTACGATGATTAATAGAATCAAATTCAATCAAGATTAATCACCAAATAATCACTAAGTCGACATTCGGTGAGTTTTTTCTCAGTTAGGTGATGGTATGAATGAAGTCCAACGACATAACGGTATTTTGTCTCTGCTTGAAGAGAATCAAGCGATTAACGTTTCGCACATTATTGAGCGCTTTAATGTCTCTCCAGCCACGGCGCGGCGCGATATCGCCAAGCTTGATGAGCTAGGTAAACTGCGCAAAGTGCGCAATGGGGCAGAGCGCATTGAAAATCAAAAAAGAAAATGGTCACCGCTCAATATCAACAGCACAGAGCATTATGAAGAGAAATCGCTGATTGCCTTGAAAGCGGCTGAGCTGTGCCAACCAGGTGATAGCGTGGTGATCAACTGTGGTTCGACCGCCTTTTTGCTGGGCCAGCAGTTGTGTGGCGAAAATGTACAGATTGTGACCAACTATTTTCCTTTGGCGAGCTATCTGATCAATGAAGATCACGATGATGTGATCATCATTGGCGGACAATACAATCGAGCGCAAAGCATTTTCCTCAACCCCGCGCCAGATTCTCTTGGCGGTTATGCGGGGAAATGGATGTTTACCTCTGGCAAAGGGCTAACCGAAGCAGGATTGTACAAAACCGATATGCTCACAGCGGTTGCTGAACAGCAGATGCTAGAGCAAATCGATAAGCTAGTCGTAGTGGTGGACAGCTCAAAAGTAGGGCAGCGTACCGGTATGCTGTTTTGTCCTACCAGCAAAATTGACATCGTCATCACAGGTAAAAATGCGAATGCTGAAGTGGTGAAAGCCATTGAAGCGCAAGGGACGCAAGTGATTTTAGTGTAGCGTCTCACTCACTTTTACCAAATTAAAAAACTAACCCAACTGGCCAGTGCCAATCCTCAGGATTTCGGCGCTCGGCTCCCTACATCCAAAATTTATCTTAACGTTGTGAAACAAGAGGTGTTGTTATGAGTAAAGTGAATGAAATCACTCGCGAATCCTGGATTTTGAGTACGTTCCCTGAGTGGGGAACTTGGCTAAATGAAGAGATTGAACAAACGGTCGTGGAGCCAAATACCTTTTCGATGTGGTGGCTAGGCTGTACGGGGATTTGGCTAAAGAGTGCTGGCAACACCAACCTTTCCATCGATTTTTGGTGCGGAACCGGTAAAAAAACGCAGAAAAACCGCTTGATGAATACCCAGCATCAGATGATGCGTATGGGCGGTGTGGAAGCGTTGCAACCGAACTTGCGTACCTCGATTTTCCCACTCGATCCGTTTGCGATTAAAGAGATTGATGCGGTGCTGGCTTCACACGATCACGCTGACCACATTGACGTTAACGTTGCAGCGGCGGTGCTGCAAAACTGCGGTGAGCACGTAAAATTCATTGGCCCACAAGCCTGTGTTGATTTGTGGCTAGGATGGGGTGTACCGCAGGAGCGCTGCATTGTGGCAAAAGTCGGTGATGTGCTTGAAATCGGCGATGTTAAGATTCGCGTTCTGGATTCGTTTGATCGCACGGCGTTAGTGACGCTACCGAAAGGCGTATCGTCTTACGACAAAGCGATTTTGGATGGTATGGATGAGCGAGCGGTCAACTACTTGATCGAAACCTCGGGTGGCTCTGTGTACCACTCCGGTGATTCACACTACTCAAACTACTATGCGAAACACGGTAACGATTACCAGATTGATGTGGCGCTGCTGTCGTACGGTGAGAACCCACGCGGAGTGACCGATAAAATGACCTCTTCGGATGTATTGCGCGCTGCAGAATCGCTCGATTGCCAAGTTGTCGTGCCATTCCACCACGATATCTGGGCGAACTTCCAAAATGATCCGCGTGAAATCGAAGTGCTGTGGAATATGAAAAAAGATCGCTTACAGTACCAATTTGCGCCGTTCTTCTGGCAAGTTGGCGGTAAATACACCTACCCAACCGATAAAGGACGCATGCATTACCAGCATTTCCGCGGATTCCAAGATATCTTCAAAAATGAGCCAGAACTGCCTTACAAAGCCTTCTTGTAAGACGTAATGGAAAAAGCCTCCCATAATGGGGGGCTTTTTCTCTATCTCTAACTCGCCACCGAGTGTGATGGTATGGCGTGACGTTATGAGAGGGGGGAGTTAATTGCGCCCTAACATGCGCGCCATGGTGATATCTTTATCGATCACTTGGTGTTTAAGCACTGCAGCAATGTGCAGCACAAGGAGAGCGATAATAATGGGCGGTGCCGTTTCGTGAACTTCCGAAGCGAACTCTTGCAACCAAACCACTTTTTCACCTGCTGCAACCAGCGTATAACCAAACACTTCCAATGCACGTCCACCACCAATATTCATGGCAATCCCTGAAACTGGCATCACTAAGGTGGCGAGCAGTAGCAAGCCATGAACCGCTTTCGCCGATTTTTCTTGCCATGCTGGCATCACCGAAGCTGGGGGAATCGCCCCTTCTTTAACTCGCTGGAAGATTCGCGCTAGCGCGATCAGTAGGATGAGCACCCCGAAGGATTTATGCAGTGCCATCAGCTCCATTTTTTCAGGCCCGCGAGGTAAGTCGGCCATGTATAAGCCAACGATAAATACGCCGATAAACGCGAAACCCACAATCCAATGTAGAGCAACTGAGGTTTTCGAATAGGTTTTTGTGTTATCCATAATCTATTTCCACATGTTTCATAAGGTCATGGCTATTATGCGCGATTTGAAGGTGTTGTGAACCGTTTGTGTAAGTAAATTTGCGTAAATGTGTGTGGTTGTGACGTAATGGTTGGCTGTTATAACCTACTGTTGAGTGACTTATCGGATATGAGGGATTTCTAAGAGGCAGAATGGTGAGCCTGTGTTATCTTTGAGCGTCATCCATGATTAAAACCGTTATGAAACTCATCCCGTTATTAAAACAGCCCCGAATTCATTGACTTTGCTTATTCGTATCATTTTTTCTGAATAGGTCTATTTGAGAGAACAAGTAGAAAGCGTCTGCACACCACGAATTTGAGGTGGAATATGAGTCAAAAGCATTGGTCAAAAGTCCAACTGCTGCATGAAGTAGTGAAAAATCCAAACATCATTATCAAAGGTAAACACAGCTATTACAGCGATTGCTGGGATGCCGGTTTTGAAGCGTCGGTGGTGCGCTATTTACATGGCGATGAGATTAGCCAACGTTGGGACCCGTTATGGGAAATCGATCAGCTGGTGATTGGTGACTACGTTTGTATCGGGGCGGAAGTCGTGATTTTAATGGGCGGTAATCATACCCATAGAGCCGATTGGTTCTGTCTCTATCCATTTATGGATGTGATTGAACAAGCCTACGTAGGAAAAGGGAATACCGAGATTGGTGATGGTGCATGGTTAGGGATGCGCGCTATGATCATGCCGGGTGTCAAGATTGGTGAAGGCGCGATTGTGGCGGCCAATAGTGTCGTGACCAAAGATGTGGCGCCTTACAGCGTTGTGGCGGGATCGCCAGCCCAGTTGGTTAAGTACCGTTTTGACACAAAGGTGATTGACGAGCTGCTTGCGTTGAAAGTGTACGACTGGCCGCCGGAGAAATTTACGGCGCTCAAATCGTATTTATGCGCATCGGATTTGGCGGCGCTCAAGCAAGCGGTCATCCAATATGATGCCGAGCCGCATAACCCATTGAGCTAGCTTTTCATTGCTTCATCACAAGGCTGTGAACCCATAAGGTCACAGCCTTAATCTAACTGCCCATTTAGCCGTTTTCACACGATTTCTATTTGGGTTGCCATTGATGGGTTTGCCCATTCGCCAATTGAGCCAATAGGCTGTGTGGCGCGATCACTTCTCCTCCTGCGAGCTTAAACGGCTGCGCGCTAAAATTCGCACTGAGAATCGAGCCATCACTATAGCGCGTTTGCTGCACTTGGCCTTGCTTATCCAGCCAGCGAAAATCGACCAAGGCTTTATCCCACAACTGCTCATGCAAGGGCAAAAAACCTTGTTGATAGTGCTTAAGCTGCTCGATACGCGCGGAGTTTTTATGCGTTTCATCGCGGCTTAAATGCACCATCGCAGGGGTGTTAAACAGCATGGCACGCAAATCACGCACGGATTTGACATTCGAAAACTTCAAACTGTCGCTGTGCCAGTGGTGGCTACTGATCAGCTCATCATGAAACACCACTTGATAGAGCGGCACTTTGTACTCTGGGGCAAAAAGTAAGCTGCGATAAGGCTCTTTGACTTGCGCTGATTTAAAGAAAAAATCCGGCTTTTCATCGGGATACCAGTTGCCCAAATAATAAGGTGACTGCTTGTCACTCTTCATCGCTTGGTCTGTCCAGCCAAAGCCGACTGTTTCCATACCATGAGCAAACACCAGCCCTTGAGTGGTCAGGGCATTGCCATCTTCCGATCCCAAAATCAGCTTCGGCGTGTTTGCAATATCCTGCATTCGGGTGTTAAACGCAGCCAGCATCGCGGTTTCGTTGCTGCGCGAGCGGTAATCTTCCCGCGCCATGGCGGTACCATCCACATCGAGAAACAGGCTGTTAAAGCGCCCGAAATGGAGAATATCTTGCACGCGCTGTTTAACGTAACCGAGTTCACAGGCGGGATTGAGATAAAAGCCGTTACCGCGAAAGCCCAGTTGTAACGTGCCATCGGCTTTTTCAATCGCGCAGTTTTCGCGCATGCGATCCGGCAGCTGCGCGGTCAGCCAACTGTCGTTGATGCCTTTTTCAATCGCGGTATTGTATGAGTCATACACGCCAATCAAATAGCCGGCTTGCTTGGCGCTATCGACCACTTGCGGCTGATAAAAGGCTGGCATCCAGTTATCGAGACCTAGCCAGAGTTTGCTTAATCCTGCTTGCTGAAGGGTGCTGATCATGGGTTGCGCTAACCCTTGTCCCCATTGATCGCTTGGTTTGAGGTATGCGCCAGCGTGTTCAGTCAGCCACGCTTTGCGCTGCTGCGCGGCTTGGTACTGCGCTTGAATCGACGATGGATCGGCGTTGAACTTCTGGTTCAAGGCTTGGTTTATCTCACCGACCAGCAATTTTTTCTGATACTGATTAAGCCAGGCTTGGCCTTTTTTTAGGTTCGCCAATTCCTTTTGTAATTCTGGTGAAGGGGTAAACTCAGAGCGCCAAAACCAATCGCGCAGCCCCCACCAATCCACCACATCTTGCACTGCGATTAAATCACGCCCGAATAGATAGACGTGGCTTGCGCCAATCATTTTTTCGATCTGCGGATTTGCCTTGCGTTTTTCCGCAAGTGAAACACGCAGCCCCGCGGCTTCGCGCCAGTCGCGATAAGCTTTGGCTCCGGCCAGCATCTCATCGCCCACGGTGATGCGCACGCTAAAAGGCTCACTTTGGTTCAGCAGGGTAAACCAGTGCTCCGCTTGTAAGTCCAACTTATTTTGCTGCTCACTAAAGTGCAGCTGGTTATTGGTGGCGTTGAGCAGTTGATAGCTGATGAAGCGTTCGCCCTGCTGCGCGCTCCAGAACGGCATTTTGAGATCTTGCGTGGTATTGGCGCCCGAATGATTGTCTATCAAATAGCGTGTCCAAGTCGGGTTATCGGTCGGCACTCGCATTCCTTCGTCAAACGGCAGTAACAGCGTTTGGGTCGATGCTTCACTGAGATCAAACCAGCGCAGTGCTTGAGGTGCTTGGCGTTCAATCCCACGAGCACTTGGCCAGCGAAAATCGATGTTCAACCCTTGTTGCAACTGCGCAGACACTTGCACGCCACTTGGCTTGAGTGTCCATGTGGCTTGCTCGGCGCTTTGGGTTACTTGCGTTGCCTGTTGTGTCTGCCCGCCAATCTGTAGGCTGCCTTGGTTGATGGCGAAAGTCTGTGAGTCTTGCTTGAGGCTGATGGCCAGTGTGTCGGGGTCAATCTGCCAGTACTGATCGCCCTGTTTTAAGGTCAACGCAAAGCTCGGCGCGCTCACCAGCAGCAGTAGCCCCAGTGAGGAAAAGGTCAATTTCATATCGGTCTCCTATCGAGTAACCCAGATATTTAACCTTGTCTATCGATAGGTTTTGTCACCAGTATGTCTTTCCCACTTTTGCCTGAACAAAGTGAAAGGTGGTTTAGTCAATCGGTATCGTCAGGCGCTGCATTTGCTCCACGCGAATAGTGCCTTGGTATTCACTTTGAGTGACGCTGAGGCTACGCCAGCGCGCTTGAGAAGGGGCAGAAGGTGGGGCAGGAGGCTGATCACGGTCGACGGTTTGTGAGTGCAGCAGGGTAAAGTTTTGATCAAAAAATTGCCAACGAGCCAGTGACGATGCGCAGCCCGAAGGCGTGGCGGGGAAGCGGATAGTGAGATCGGCCGTGCTGGATTGTTCAATCCACGGTGTGTTGGAAGGGGCCGAAATCAGCAGCGCCATGCGCTGCTCGCCCAGAGTGAGCCAATAGACACCTGCGGCATACGGCGAAAGCAGATCGCGACTTTCCACTTCGGCGTAATCGGCCGGCGCAAGCTCTGCCGCTAACAAGGTTGCACCTTGCGCAGAAGCCAGACGCACCGCCAGCGGCTGGGTGAGGTTTTCGGCGCTCAGCCTCACTTGGTAGCCTTGAAAGGTTTGATTGAACTTATGAATAAAAGTCACCGCAATCGTGAGATCGTTAGGCGATGTGCTTGGAAGTGCTTGTCCGCATTGGGTTTGACTGAGGATGGCCTCTTTGATGGGTTGCCAAAAAGGCTCGGCTACGAGCGTGGTAGACAGTGTGTGGATGAGCTCGTGCCACGCTTGCGTGGGATGCCCCTCAACCAATAGCTGGTAACTGCTTTGCAGCGGTGTGGTGCGAAACCAAGCATGGGTGGGGCTTGGCGGCGTTTCCGCTATCGCGGCGCCGCTTAGTAATGCGCTGAGTATGCCAAGTCGCACAATGTGATTGCGAAAAGAGGCGCAGATCATACGGCGGCTCCTTTAAGGCGATAACCCACGCCGCGCAGGGTCTCTATATCCAGTTGTGGCAGTTTTTGTCGCAAATGCAAAATGTGGTTATCCACGGTGCGCGTGGTTGGGAAATATTGATAACCCCAAATAAGATTGAGCAGCTCATCACGGTGATAAACGCGCCCCGGATTTTGCAATAGCATCAGCAGTAGTTGAAACTCTTTCGGTTTGAGCTCAACCGGAGTTTGGTTATTGAGTACAGAGCGATTGGCCACATCGACCACAATATCCGCGTAGCTGAGTAAGCTACTGCCGAGCGGGCGCAGTTGCGCTTCGATGCGTGCCAGCAACTCTTGGTGGGAAAAGGGCTTGAGCACATAATCTTTCGCCCCCGCTTTGAGCCCTTCAATCCGTTGCTCCACTTCAATTTTGGCGGTCAGTACGATCACTGGCAGGGCTTTAAGCATCAACCAGTGCGGCAGATGTTTCAAGCTGTCACCATCGTGTAATTGCCGATCCAAAATCACCAGATCGGTACTGAACCAGTGCTTTTCGACCTGTTGGCTCTGCGTTACCCACTCGCATGCATAACCATGGTCATGCAGATAATCGCGCAGACCTTGGCCGAGTAAGGTGTCATCTTCAATCAGCAAAATACGCTTCATAGCGGCAGCTCCAAAATACAACGGGTTGGATGACGACGGATAACCAGTTTGCCGCCCATTTGGGTGATGAGTTTTCGCACCAACTGTAAGCCAACGCCCATGTTATCTGTGTTTGGGCGAGAGTGAGTGTCTTGATGCCTCGAAAGTCGTTTGCACAGACGTTGGTAGAAAGAAGGAAATTCACCGCAATCTTCCACTTCAATGCGCAGCGTTTGTGCAACCACACTCACCGTCAGGCGAATGGGCGGCGCACCATGTTGTTTGGCATTGCTGAGTAAGTTGGTGACGCACAGTCCAAGCCAGTAATAGGGCAGTTCGAGTATCGGGTCGTGTTTGAGATAAAGCTCAACCTCAAAGCCCTCGATACAATGCTCGATGAAGTCACTCAACTGCGCTGGATGGCGCGCCATGCTGTCGTGGCTCGGGCTCAAGTAGTGGCGACTGGTTTCGCTCAGTTGTGCTAGCCGCTGATGATCGGCCATTAATCGCCATAAGCTCTCTTGCGCCTTGGGGGATAACTCATCAAATTGGTTGCGTAGTGATTCGACGGTAAACCCTAAACTGGTAATGGGCGTGCGCAGTTCGTGAGTCAGCAGTTGCAAAATAAAGCGCCGCTCGCGCCCTTCTTGATAGCGCAGCCAAAGTGAACGCAGCGCAGCGCCAAACGCAAGTAACACGCCGATCACCAAACCGCTATACAGCAACGCATGACTGCTCACGCGCTGATTAAAGCAGAGGTTGCTGTAACGCTCATCGCAAGGCTTTTGCGCTTGATAAGGCTCAAGCGTGAATGGCAGTGGTGCGGTGAGTGCGCGCCACTGCACACTCGAAAGCACATGCCAGCCCGCTTCGCTGCTTAGCCACAGCTCATCATTTGGCGCAAGATAGAGACGAAAACCGTTGAGCAGTGCATCTACCCCCGCAGCGCCCGGTCGTTGCCACAAGGCATGCAACGGATGATAGCGGCTCGCCAAGGTGAAACGTGTTGGATGCGCCGAAGCAAAGCTTGCCTGCTCTGCATCCGGTAAATACTCAATATAGCGATCTGCGTAGCTGCCTCCCGCCGGATGTTGCCACGCAACACGCTGAAACCACTCTGCGCCGAGCGGGGTTTGGCGACATAACGCCAACTCAAATTCGACCGCTTTCGCCAAATACGGCGAAGAGGAGTTTAGCGGCTGGCACTGCTTGGCCGTGGCGGCTAAATCTGCGATGTCTTGCCACGTATATTGAGTAAAATCAGGATATTGACTGTGACTGCTGAGTAGCGCAAACGGGTATTGATTGAGGGTTTGACTCGCCACCAGTGGAGTGCTTTGCTGCTCAAGCGCTGCGCGATAAAAAATCGACCAGCGCTGAGTTTCAGGCAGGTCAATACTGGCCTTTGCGGGCACTGCCCATAAGCTACACAGTAAGAGGCTTAACCAGCGGTGAGTCAGCAGCAACGTCATGATCCAAACACTTAGAATTGGGTTCATGCCAATAGTAGCCGCTTCATCACAAGATTTGTAATTTGGGTGTCAACAAATCTGCTGGTCAAACGCCGTGATCGCTTAGAATGGCCCGTTGTTAGCACGAAGTCTGTCCGGTAGACCATCGTGATCACCCAGCTCGCGATCGGGCACATCATGCCAGTTGAGCTTGCCAAGGCGCGCATTACGTTCGGGATGAACGGCGTAGTGAATGCGGTTATCTTCTCGTTCGGTGTCTCCGATACACAATAAGCGGACGATCTGTTCGGTATTGTTGATAAAGGTATGTGCGAGGCCATCACCCGCTTTGAAGCCAACTGAGTCGCCCGGCTGTAGTCGATAGAGGACGCCATCCAACCAGACATCGGGTGTGCCTTCCAATACATGCACAAATTCATCTTCCGTTTTTTCCGCGTGAGGCCAACTGGTGCGATGTCTGGGCTCGACAATTTCATGATGAATGCCGATCCGCGCGAAGCCAAAATAGTGACCAAGCGCGCAGCCAATAGACAGCGGCTCTTGGCTACCAGAGTAGTAACGAGGCTCCTTTTCCTGTAGTTCACTCCAATGTTTGATGCAGGGATGACGATCCATTTTCTTCTCCTGTTGTTGCGCCAGTGCTGAGGTAATCCAATTTCAGGCATAGTAATGGCTTTGTAATTTGATTTGTAATCCGAGTGTCAACAAACAGGAAAGAGGAGGGAAGTTGGCAGCAAAGTCTGTTTTTACATTCTCCTTTGCTGCCAATAGTGGATTAATCATTGCCGATATGGACTGAGGTCAAGCGGTTATAACTCGATACTTTTCACCATACCCGCTTCAGCATGCCCCGGGATGTTACAAGCAAACTCCACTTTGTTGTCACCTTGGAAATGCCATAACAGCTCTTTGGCTTTGCCCGGTTTTACGGTGACAGTGCTGCCACTGTCGTGTTCATGGTTACCCATTTGACGCATCATTTCACGGTGTTTCAGTTGCTCCGCGGCTGAGCCAATCGAAAATTCGTGATCGATTTTGCCTGTATTCATCACCACAAACTGAACCACATCGTTAGGTTCAATGGCGACGTCTTTCTTGAACATGATCTTCATGTCATCACTCAAGATGACGTGCACCACTTTGTTTGCTTTTGCGCCCGGAGCTGGCATTCCTACATCAGACATGCCTTCCATACCCATCATTTGGGAATGATCCATGTTCATCATGCTGTGGTCCATTTTGCCACTCATTTCAGATTTGCCCATGTTGCCATGATCCATTTTGGAGTGATCCATGGTGTTAGCAAAAGTGGTGGTTGCGGTGAAAGTCAGTGCCATCGCAATCAGTGTTTTCTTCATCATTGTTATGTTCCTTTTTTGGGTTTCGCTTTGTTTGATTTTTAGGTTATTGAGCGGGGCGGTTTGCCCCGCGATCCTAGTGTTTTGGAAGCTCTTTGCTTTTCCAGAGTTTGAAAATGGCGGGCAACACGAGCAGAGTCAGCAAGAGTGCGGATGCCATGCCGCCAATCATTGGGGCTGCGATGCGTTGCATCACCTCCGATCCTGTACCTTCGCCATACATAATGGGGATAAGGCCAATGATCACCGTCAGAACCGTCATCATGACTGGGCGTACGCGTAAACCGGCCCCTTCACGAATAGCCTCAGTGAGATCTTTCATGCTCAGTGGCTGATGATTCTCTTCGGCATCCAACTTTTTGTAGTGCCATGCTTGGTTGAGGTAGACGAGCATGATGACGCCGATTTCCACCGCCACTCCGGCCAGTGCGATAAAGCCGACCCCCACCGCAATGGAGAAGTTGTAACCGAGGTAATGCATCAGCCACAGTCCGCCCACCATCGCCAGAGGGAGTGTCGCCATAATGATCAGCACTTCGCCCACGCGGCGGAAGCTGAAATACAGCAGCAGCATGATGATGGCGATCGTGATTGGCACCACGACACTTAAACGCTCTTTGGCGCGTTCCATGTATTCATATTGGCCAGACCAAGTCAGCGCATAACCGGCAGGCAGAGCCAGCTGATTGGCTACAGCTTGCTGCGCTTCTTGTACGTAAGTACCCAGATCGCGACCATCAATATCCACAAACACCCAGCCATTCGGGCGTGCGTTTTCGGTTTTGATCATCGGTGGGCCATCTTCGTAGCGGATGTCAGCGACATCGGCCAGCGCAATACGCGCACCGTTTGGAGTGACGAGTGGTAAGTTTTGCAGTTTTACCACCGAGTCACGGTAATCTTGCGGGTAGCGAACGTTAATCGGGTAACGCTCCAGTCCTTCAATGGTTTCACCCACATTCATTCCGCCAACAGCGGTGGAGATGACTTGCTGCACATCTTTAATGCTCAAGCCATAACGTGCGGCGGCGCGGCGTTTGATATCGATGGTCACGTAGCGTCCACCCGCCACTCGCTCGGCATAAACAGAAGCTGTGCCTTGAACACTTTTCAGGATTGGCTCAAGTTGCGCACCAATTTTCTCAATCTCTTTCAGTTCAGGGCCTGAGATTTTGATCCCGATGGGCGTTTTAATACCGGTTGCGAGCATGTCGATACGTGTTTTAATCGGCATAACCCAAGCGTTGGTTAAGCCCGGGAACTGCACCAGATTATCAAACTCCTTACGCAGCGATTCAGTGGTAACACCTTCACGCCATTGGTCACGAGGTTTCAATTGAATCACAGTTTCAATCATAGTGAGTGGCGCAGGGTCGGTGGCGGAATCCGCACGGCCAATTTTTCCCCATACCGTTTGTACTTCCGGCACGGTTTTGATCAGCTTATTGGTTTGTTGCAGCAACTCACGTGCTTTACCAACCGAAATGCCCGGGTATGTGGTGGGCATGTACATCAAATCGCCTTCATCCAATGGTGGAATAAACTCACTGCCGAGTTGGCTGGTGGGGTAGTAAGCTGAGGCCATCAAACCCAAGGCCAACACAATCATGGATTTCGGGTATTTCAGGCTGAGGTTTAAAAGCGGGCGATACAGAGCAACTAAACCACGGTTGACTGGGTTTAGTTGCTCAGAAAGCACTTTCCCGCGGATGAAATATCCCATCAGTACTGGCACTAAAGTAATGGCCAAACCAGCTGCTGCCGCCATCGCGTAGGTTTTGGTGAAGGCGAGGGGAGAGAACATTTTCCCTTCTTGACCTTCCAGAGCAAACACAGGCACAAAGCTTAAGGTGATGATCAGCAACGAGAAAAACAGTGGCGCGCCGACTTCTTCTGCCGCTTTGCCAATCACTTGCCAGCGGTTTTTATCCGTGAGTGGCGTTCGCTCAATATGCTTGTGAACGTTTTCGATCATCACGATCGCACCATCCACCATCGCGCCAATCGCAATCGCAATCCCCCCAGTGACATGATGTTGGCGTTGATACCTTGCCAATGCATGACGATAAAGGCGGAAAGAATACCGACAGGCAGACTCAGCGCGATCACCAAGGAAGAACGAATGTGGAACAGGAACAGCGCGCAGACAATCGCCACGACGATGAACTCTTC
Source organism: Vibrio metoecus (assembly GCF_009665255.1). NCBI lineage: Bacteria > Pseudomonadati > Pseudomonadota > Gammaproteobacteria > Vibrionales > Vibrionaceae > Vibrio > Vibrio metoecus. Next base: position 388,053 of record NZ_CP035687.1, on the reverse strand, counting down.
CGCCAGCTTCTTCCAAAGGTTCTCAACCGCAGCATTGATTAACGTTGAACGGTCATAGGTGGAGACGATTTCTACCCCTTCCGGCAAGCTGCGTTGCAGTTCTGCCAACTTGGCTTTGACGTTGTCGATCACCTGACTGGCGTTTTCACCAAAACGCATCACGATGACGCCGCCTACCGCTTCACCTTCGCCGTTAAACTCGGAAATACCGCGGCGCATTTGTGGGCCGATGTTGATGTCGGCAATATCGCCCAGTAGCAGTGGCGTGCCTTTATCGGTCACTTTAAGTGGCACTGATTGAATATCTTCAATGCTGGTTAAGTAACCCGTGGTGCGCACCATGTGCTCCGCTTCGGCGACCTCAATGACCGATGCACCGGTTTCTTGGTTGCCGTTTTGAATCGCCATGTTGACTTGTTGTAAGGTCAGGTTGTAGGCGCGCAGTTTTGCCGGATCGATCTGCACTTGATACTGCTTGACCATGCCGCCAACGGTGGCGATTTCTGATACCCCTTCCACCGTTTGCAGTTCGTATTTTAAGAACCAACCTTGCAGGCTTCTGAGCTGGGCTAAATCATGCTTGCCGGTTTTATCTTGCAACACATAGCTGTAAATCCAGCCCACCCCAGTGGCATCTGGACCCAGTGTCGGTTTGGCATTGGCAGGCAGTTTCGGGGCGACTTGGCTTAAATACTCCAACACGCGCGAACGTGCCCAGTACATGTCGGTTTTATCATTGAAAATGATGTAAACGTACGAGTCACCAAAGAACGAGTAGCCGCGAACGGTTTCTGCCCCCGGCACCGCTAACATGGCGGTTGTCAGCGGATAGGTGACTTGATCTTCTACCACTTGCGGTGCTTGCCCGGGATAACTGGTTTTGATGATGACTTGCACATCCGACAGGTCCGGCAATGCATCCACCGGCGTCATTTTCACACTATAAAGACCACCCAAGGTGAGAAAAAGGGTAGCGATGAGCACGAGAAATCGGTTGTTGAGAGACCAACGAATAATGGCTGAGATCATTGTTGACCTCCGATGGCTTCCAGTTGTTTCAGTGAGTATTCCGAGCCATTTTTAGCCACTAGAAATCGGACTTTCTGACCCTCTTCAAAGCCGGAAAGGTTGATGTTATCGCCCACGGAAAAGTTGATTTGACCTGCATACCAGCTCCATTCGGCAACCGGAAGGTGCGATAGCGTCACCATGCCGAATTCGGCCATTAAGGTGGACACATCGCCGTTGATCCACATTTCCCCCGCGACTTGCGAGTTGCCGGCTTTGAGATTGATGATCTCATATTGGCCGGAGTCGTTTTTCTGCATCTCAAACTCAATCGGCTGACCTTTTTTCAGTCCGTTCAGATCAATGCTTTTAGCGACATTGAAGTTCATGGTCATGGCGGGCCAATTCCATTGAGATACCGGCTGGTGGTTGATGGTTAACATGCCGTGATTGGCCATCACATCGGTAATTTCACCTTTGGCCCATGCGGTTTCTGCTGGGGCTTCAACACCATTGATGCGCGAAAGATCGGCCGTTTGGCTTGATTCTGAATCGAGCATGAAATGCGCGGAGGTGACGATGCGATCGGTTTGCGTTAAGCCTTGCAGCACTTCGACTTTGTCATCCGCTTCGCGGCCAATTTCAATACGCGCTGAGCGGTATTTGCCTTCGCCTTCCGCCAGTACCACACGAGTCATCCCGCCGGAGCGAATGACGGCCGATTTCGGCACGGTAAGCACTTTGGAGTCACTCACTGGCTGCAAGGTGATATTGGCAAACATATTGGGCTTGAGTTCGCCATTCGGGTTAGCAAATTTCAGGCGCATTCTAAGTGTGCGCGTTTTAGGATCAAGGATGGGATAAACGTAATCCACCTTGCCTTGCCATTCTTGGCCGGGTAGGGCATCCAAAGTCATGCTGGCTTGGCTACCTTTGTTTAGCCAGTGAGCCTGACGCTCAAACACTTCGGCATCCACCCACACTTCGTTGAGAGGGCCTGCGCTGATCACGGCTTGCGCTGGAGATAAATATCCCCCTTCACGAATATTCAGGCTGGCAATCACGCCGTTGGCTAACGCTTTCACTTCGATGGTTTGGGAAGCTTTGCCACGACGAATCACTTGATTGATCTGCTCACGATCTACGCCAAGTGAGCTGAGTCTTTCCGTTGCCCCTTTGACCAGACCCTCACGACCGGTTCGCACCGCGTTCAACAACTCCTCTTGTGCTTTTACCAACTCGGGAGAGTAGAGGGTAAACAGCACATCGCCTTTTTTCACTTGCTCGCCTACGGCGTTGATGTAGAGCTTTTCTACCCAACCGGAAACGCGCACGTTGGTTTGCCAAAGCTGGCTTTCGTCAAACGCGATATAACCGACGGTTTCAATACGAGGTGACAATTTGCTGAGTTCGACCTGCGCGGTTTTCACGCCCAGATTATTTTCGACCGCTGGATCGATTTTTACTGTGCCCGGTTTGTCATTACTGTTCGCCGAATCCTCGGCATAAACAGGGATCAAATCCATCCCCATCGGTGATTTTCCCGGTTTATCACGTTTGTAATTCGGATCCATTGGCGCAACCCAATAAAGTGGCTCATTCGCCCCTTTGCTATCGGCAGTGGAAGCCATCGCGCTCATATCGTGGCTATTGAAGTATTGGTTAGCCGCAAAGCCCAGTGCGCCGCCAATCAGTAAAGTAATGGTTGTGGTTTTTAATGTTTTCATGAGGTTATTCCTTGGCAGATGAGCGACGACTGGATTCAGCATTCAGTTCAGGTTGGGTGACGGAGTAATCAAACCCGCCAAGCAACATGGCTAAATTACTGCTGACTTGGTTGTAGTCAGTGATGAGACGCTGCCATTCCAATTCGACAGCCAGTTCATCACGAGTGGCGGTAATCACATCGTTGAACTGCGAAGTATTATTTTGATAGCCACGTTCCACTGCTTTGGTGCGCGCTTTGGCTTGATCAAGCAAAGTGGTTTTGTAACGTTCGAGGCGTTGCTCAAGATTGGTTCGGTCAACCAATAGGGCATTGACCTTGGCATTCATCTGCGCAAGGAGCAGATCTTTTTGCGATTTGGCAGCACCCACTTGGTATTGCGCGGCGGCATGGGTGCGATCTTGGCGATTCCCCGTAAATAACGGGATGTCCATCGTTAAATAGGCGCTCACCAGATCGGAAGCGGGTTCTCCCTTCATGTTGTTGGCTTGGCGATAGGCGTACATCACTTCCACCCCAAATTGTGGTGTGTACGATTGCTCAGCCAATTCCACTTGAGTTTGGTTCACCGCAATATTGGCATCGGCCATACGCACCATAGGGTGCTGAGCCAAGAGTGGGAAATACTGGCCTGATGACGTGGTTTCGAGCAAATCATCCAGCTTTTGCCAATCCAACTGATTACTGGTTTTCAACTGAACTTGATTAGTGAGCCATTCATTGCCCAACCATTCGGACATTTGTGAGAGAAGCCGCCGCTGCATTTGTTGGTTCGCTTGCAGTTTTTCTTCTAACTGGCTGACTTGCAGTTGAGCATTCAGCAGATCTTGCGCTTCATTTTTACCGATGGAGTAGTTGGTGCTGATGAAGCTTTCCAGCTCGCGCATTAAGCGCTGATTTTCACGCAGCACACGTTCCGCTTGCTGCTGATAACCCAACTCCAACCAGAGTTGAGTGATACCGTTGGCGACTTCGCGCTCCCGATTCTCGACTTGCAAAGCCATACCATCGGCTTGCTGTGAGGCTTTTTTGCCTTGCAAATCTAAGGTATCGCCGCGCTCAAATTGTTGCATTAAACCAACGGAAATGTTGGTCATCGCATCTTCATCAAATTTGAAGCTATCGACCGGCAAACCACCAAAACCGACTTTGAGTTTGGGGTCCATGAGGGTAGTCGCGGCAACGCCGGTTTCTCGCATGGCTTGGGATTGGGCATAAAACTGCTTACGGCTTGCATCGTTGGCGAGCGCTTGTTCAATAAGCAGAGTCAAAGGGTCGCTTTGGGACAGCAACTGACCTGAAGAAGTCGCAGAAGACTGCGCCATCACAGGCGTTACGACCAGAGCGGAAACGCTGATACACAGCGCCAATAGGCTCGGTTTCATTTTTCTAATCCAATCTGCACGTCAAAAAAGACGTGAAAACACACATCACGGCTCACAGGAGCACAGTGACACGACGAATTTGTGATTGAATTAAGCTATTGGAGGTCGATAGAGGGATTGCTGCCTTTGCACCACGGATTTGGCGGATTCATAGGGAATCAGAGCCAGTTGGTATTGTGCAGGTAGGCTATAGGCGGTTTGCGGTAAAAACGCGAACACACTCACGCATGCAGCGGTACAGCAGTTATGGATCGAGGGAGCATCGCTCATGCAATGGTTTGAAGTTTCCTCCATTGAGGAGTGGCTCATCGGCATGGTGTGAGACATTTGGCTGCTATCCATCATCACGCAACCGGAAGGTGCTTCAGCTTCAGATTGGTGAGTGGAGGCACTGATCATTTGCCAAGTCATTAAAGGCGCGCTTGAAGCAAAACTGGAGCTCAGTATGGCAAACATGCTGATGATGGAGATCCAGAAGATGCGAACAGGAGATAAGCGCATTTTGTGCCTTGAATGAAAAACTTAGCCGTAATTTAAAGCTTTACCCTAGGGGAAGGTCAAGTGTTGTTTTGGGTACATTGAGATAGTAATTTGCGAGAAATCGCGCATAATCTTGCTACTCATTCTGAAAGAAGAAATAACCTATGACCAATTTTCAATATTACTTTCATCTACTGCCTTGCTTTGACTGTAAGAAAACCACGGTAAGCACGGATCTGGGCTGGTTAACGGCTGCAATGAAAGAGGATGTGTTAGCTCAAGTTGCCGAGATTCTTGCGCAAGACAACGTGGAGCCGGACCTTTCCGTGAACGTGACTTGTACTAAAGAAGAAGCGCGCGATTACTTATTACTGAACTTCTACGGTTACTCAGAAGAAGAACTGGCAAATCAAGTAGAAGCGGAAGATGAGCAAGAAGTCGCGGATGAAATTGCAGAACTTGTGGCAGAAGGCAATGGCGCGATTGTTTTTGAACACGAAATCGCTCTGCAAAGCTGTACTGATTGCGAAATGGATGAAGAGTAAAACAGATTTAATCCAGTGACTCTATGTGCGTGTGGCGATGAGATTTTTCTCTAGCTCAAAAAAATCCCTCAGCGTGGCTGAGGGATTTTGTGTTTTAGAGAGGGGAAATTAGAGTTTATCCCACGCCATTTCCCAATGGCTGCCTGTACCCGGTTGGTACTGAGTGGCATTGGTTGTCCATTGTTGGCAGTAGCCAGAGTATGGCCACGGCTTACATTGGTAGATTGCGCCATCCGAACCTAGCACTTTGGTGCCAGCAACATACTCTTTCAAACCGTTAGGGAAGACAAAGTCATACTCACCCGGTGTTGGCGGGGTTTGTGGCTCAACTAGCATAAAATCAAGCGTTTGCTGATCTTGCAGATTGCCATCGCGATCTTTGATACGCGAAACCAGCATGTGGTGCCCCGCTTTAGCTTCACTCAGTTCTAAGGTTACTGATTTCAGCTCGCCATCCGTCATCGCTTGAGTCCAGCTCGCTAGCGGCTTTTGGTGGTGGTTATAAACCGTCAGTTCTGCGGTCATTTCACCTTGTGCTTCTAGAGTCAGGTCAAGTTGAACAGGCTGCTCGCCAATTTCATACTCTTTCGCTAGACCAGAAACCGTCAGTGAATACTCAGGCTGTGGCGCTTCAATTTGGTAACCAATTTCAACACGCTTCAAACCGCTGCCTTCTTTCAGGTAAATCGGGTTGGTGCCGTAAACTGGAACAAATTGATCGCCATTAAGTTGGCCTGCGCGTTGCTGTTTTTGCGTTTGGTTAATTTTAGTCGCCAAAGCGTAAGACCATTGATTAGCTTGGGTTAGCGTTTCAGAGTCAATTTTCAGCTCGGTACGGTAAGCTGGGTTTTCACCTGTCGCATCAAACACACGTGTGTACACGGTATCGCCAATACTGAGATCCATGCTTGGAATGATTTGTCCGGCTTGATTCCAATCGGGTAACACAGGGCCGTGACCATCAAATTTGACATCAATCACGTTATAGAAAGAGGCCGCAGTATCGCCCACATCCCATACCGCGAGGATGACTTGGTAACCTTCACGTTCTGGCACAATACATTCGTGGCTAACACGTTTCGGTGGTTGCACCATATTGCCTTCCACCACACAGAATGGATTCAGATCAAAAGAATCGCGTGACAAAGCTTGGTTTGGGTTCCAGTTTGGCTTGGTTATGTAGTATTTCCAGTCTCTGGTGACATGGTTTGCAGTAAACGTCCACTCAAAGGTTTGTGGACCCGCTTGGATTGGGCGTTTTACCCAACGGTCGGCCGTTTGTTCATCAAGCGCTGCGGCGAGTGCACTTTCAGCGCTGGCAATTTTACCATCACGTGGGCCTGCAGCCGGAAAACCCTCTGGGCCTTCAACGCTTTGTGGTTCATATTGAATCGCACCACAGTTAGTGTTTTTTTCACCAGTACCATTAGCGGCAAATTTACATAACGTAACGCGCCCTTCTACAATACCGTCTTCCACTGCTGACACATAACCGTGTCCGTACGCCAATCCACTGATACCAGAAAGGATCAGAGCGATAGCGGTAATTTTAGGTTGCTTTTTCATCACAGACTCTTTTTGTTGGCTGACAGAACTCAGAGGTATTCCGAGTCCTATCACACTCAGCAAGGCATAACTATGCAGCATGGTTATGGCGACCCCGCTATCATAGGTTGAGAAAACCGTTTGTTGAGCTTTTCTCGCACCGACAGACCGGAGGCTTTGCGTCCCATTTTTTCAAATGGTTTGCCGAAATGTGATCGGTAGCAAATTTAACTAACTTTGGTTAATAAGGCTAAGTGAAGAAGACGTTTGTGGAATGAAGCTCTCAGGCTTAATTTTTAGAGTTAAATAACTAATTTACCTACAAAATGTCAGGTGTTGATTTGATTGGCAAGGTGGATAGGGTGGCCCTATTTCGAAAATAGAATAGTGAGCGCGTGATCGGAGTAGCTTGCCACTCGTAAATAGTGTGACTATTGATAAAGCAAATACCCGACATGAATAAAAATGCGGCTAAAGGGGCATAATGCGTTACTCGGTTGTACGATTAATATTGGGCGATCAGCTCAATCATGCTCACTCGTGGTTTACTGAACCACGAGAGGAGGTGCTGTACTTGATTGCGGAATTGCATCAGGAGCAGGCGTATGTGCGTCACCACATTCAGAAACAGTGTGCGTTTTTTGCTGCCATGAAAGCATTTGCCGACTATCTATCGGCAGAGGGGCATCACGTCATGTATCTGGATCTGGATGCCACCGCAGAGTTTGCCGATTTGCCGCATCTGATCGGTCAGGTATGTTCTCAAGTTCAAGCCCGATCTTTTCAGTACCAAAGACCTGATGAATATCGTTTGCTTGAACAATTGGCAAGTTTACGTTTGCCTAACGTGGTCATTGGTTGTGTGGATACCGAGCACTTTCTATTACCATTTTCTGAAATCACCGAACAGTTTCCTGCCGGAAAATCGGTTTTGATGGAACATTTTTATCGCCGGATGCGTAAACGGTTTGGCTATTTGATGGAATCGCCAAACAAACCAGAAGGCGGGCAGTGGAATTTTGATGCAGATAACCGCAACAAGCTGAAAGCCCAAGATTTACTGTACTTACCCACACCGCTTCGTTTTGATAACCCGATTTTATCCATCAAATCACGGCTTGAACGGCATAACGTAAAGTCGATTGGCAACGTTGGAGAGTCATTACTATGGCCGATAAATCGCGCGCAAGCCTTGTCACTCTTAGCGCATTTTTGCCAATGCTGTTTGCCTAATTTTGGCCGCTTTCAAGATGCAATGACGGCGCAGCATCCATATCGATGGAGCCTCTATCATAGCCGCCTATCGTTTGCACTGAATTGCAAATTACTTTCCCCACAAGAGGTAATTGGTGCCGCGATTGATACCTATCGAGCTGCCCAAGGCGAAGTTTCTTTAGCACAAGTCGAAGGTTTCGTACGTCAAATTTTGGGGTGGAGAGAGTACGTACGCGGTATGTACTGGAGCAACATGCCTCATTACAAAACTCGCAATCATTTTGGTGCTCGGCGTCCTTTGCCCAGTTACTTCTGGAATGGTCAAACGAAGATGCGCTGTCTGCAACAAGCGATCACACAATCACTGGACTTTGGCTATGCACACCATATTCAGCGATTGATGGTAACAGGAAACTTTGCCCTGCTCACCGACTGTGATCCTGATGAAGTCGATGCGTGGTATTTGGGCATCTACATTGATGCTATTGAATGGGTCGAGCTACCGAATACGCGGGGAATGGCACTGTTTGCCGATGGGGGATTGATTGCGACTAAACCTTATGCCGCCAGTGGTTCCTACATCAATAAAATGAGTGACTACTGCGCTTCTTGCCCTTATCAAGTGAAACTCAAATCCGGTGAAGGGGCTTGTCCACTGAATTCACTCTATTGGCGCTTTATGCTCCAACATCGTGAACACCTCGCTAACAATCCTCGGATTGGGATGCTATATAAAACATGGGATAAGATGGCGAACATCGATCAACAGGCGATTTTAGCGACCGCCGATGCCTACCTAGCCCAGATAGATAACTTGTAACAACAATTAAAAATCCGTGAATACGACAACTCGGCGCAATATTTGCTTGGTATTTTCAGTCAGACGTTGGGTTTAAAGCTTGTGCTTGTGCGGATTATCCCATGACAGGGTGAGCGTAAAGCTAACGCTTCGACAAAATCGCATAAAGAAATGGTGTGTTTGCTCTAATGACTGAAAGGCTAATAAAATAATGTTTTATTGATAATTCATTGTTTTTATAGATTTTTATGACTTACGGATTACGCATGTACGCCCGAAAGTCATTGCAGCTTACTGTGAAGTACTTCAAAATTAGGGCGTTTCCATTTCTTCTTGGTTAAGAATGAGGTTTTGATGAGAGTCGCGGATCTTCTAAAGCATCGAGCTGAAAACTTGGTTAAGCACACTGAATTTAAACAGTGGATGTCTCCGTCTGTACGTGAGTACTGGGATGATATTTTGACCAAAACCAATCGTCGCCCGCTGTTTGCGTGGGTGAAAGATCTGCACCTGCCTGCCAATGAAGAAACACCGATCCCAGAACCGATTGTGCTCAAACCGGAAGCGCAGGCTTTGTATGAGCAGCTACAATCCCAAGTGGGAGAAGTCATCCATACGGGGGACTGGTTGCTCGTTGATCAAGAGCGTATTAATCAATTTGGTACAGTCACTGAAGATATGCAGTGGATTCATACGGATCCTGATCGCGCTGCGCTGGAATCTCCGTTCAAAACAACAATTGCCCACGGTTTTTTGACTCTAGCGCTGTTGCCTCGTTTGACCGACAGTGTTGACGAAGAGAAGTCTCTGTTCCCAACGGCGAAGTTGGTGGTCAATATTGGTCTCAATTCAGTGCGTTTTCCTTATCCAGTCAAAGCTGGTAACCGAGTTCGTGCCGTGAGCACATTATCAAAAGTAACGCCAATCAAGAAAGGTCTTGAGATCGAGCGTGAAATCAAAGTCGAGATTGAAGGTGTTCGACGCCCTGGCTGTGTCGTGGTTTCGGTTATCCAGCTGCATTTTTAATGAAATGTATTCAGAACATAAAACAAGGAGAGCGAATGCTCTCCTTGTTGCTTTCCAACGTGTTGAAACGACGATTAGGATTTATTCCACATCGCTTGGCATGATATAGCCGTATTCAACAATCAATTTTTTCGCTTGATCCGACTGTAAAAACGCAATGAATTGCTTGGTTTGTTCATCGGCCTTATCCGAGTAGTGCAGGATTAAGAAAGGTCGAGAGAGTTGATAACGGTGCTTTGCAATGTTGTCAGCTGTAGCCTCCGTTTTCTCAAACTGTAACGCTTTAACCGATTTGTCTACCGAGCCAATTGAGATAAAGCCTAACGCTTGAGTATTGTGGTTGACCAAGGTTTTCATCATGCTGTTGCTGTTCACCACTAATGCGGTTGGTGCAATATCCGAAACCTCACGTTTGTTAAGCGTTTTGGTTAACCCCATTAAGCTTTCAAAGCTGTAGCGGGTACCTGATGAAGCCTCACGAGTCACCACCGCAATCTTTTGATCATTACCACCGACTTGTTTCCAGTTAGTAATTTGCCCTTTATAGATGCCATACAACTGTTCACGGCTTAAATTGCTGATAGGGTTGGCTTGGTTAACGACCACCGCCATGCCATCAAAAGCCAGCATAAAGCTATTGAGGTTCTCTTGGCTTTCACTTTCCGTCATATAACGGGATGTCATTGCAATGTCGGCGACCCCTTTTTTGAGTAATGCAATGCCAGCAGTGGAGCCTACGCCTTGTACCGCAACATAAGTTTCTGGGTGCGTCTTGTTATACTCTTCAGCCAGTACATCCATAATTCTGGCTACGGAAGTGGAACCCGAAACGGTAATTTCACTTGCTTGCGCAGACGGTGTTATCGCAGTGATAGAAAAGAAAAATGCGCAAACGGCGGCAAGTGCCATCCTAAACATAAAGTAGCTCCCATGTTGTCAAAAAAATCTTAAGTAGTATGCCTGAAACGTATGACAAAAATGTGAATGCATTCCTAGGATTAGTGTTGGATTTGTGAAATCAATAGAGATTGTTGCGATTGCTTATACTCAAATGATGTTGGGATCATAGAATTACTGTGTGCAGATCTCCATACTGGATATATCAAGTCACAGTGAGGTTAAACATGATTGTCAACCTTCTACAGCGACAACTCGAGCGTCGTGCGGAACTGCTTTGCATGAGCCGCAATCAGAGCCTGCCAGCTGAGCTAGGCAAATCGAGCTTTGAACCGATAGAAAATGGTGTGCAATTTATCTTATGCCATTACAAACTGGATTCTAGCCATTGTGATTATGAAAGTTTGGTGGCGAAAATTGTGTGGGAAGAGGCCTCAAAACAGTGGATTCTTTATACTTATGATGAAGAGCAATCTACGAATGAACCTTGGATTCCTTACCCATTTTTAGCGCGTAGTGAAGATTTGACGGCAATGATACGTGAAGTAGAAAAAGACCCGAAAGCCTATTTCTGGGTGTAGTTTCAGTGATATAGCGTGTGGTTGGCGAAATAAAAAGGCATTCCTAAGAATGCCTTTTCGGTAAGAGGGAGAAAGCCTGAGCTTAACGGATTACGCTTGAGGTTCGCTCTTATCTTCGATGCTCGGCTTTGCTTCTGTGGTTAGGTCGGCAAATACTTGCGTTGGCTTACCCACTAAACTGCGGTTTTCTTGATTCACTTCAGCAAGAACGATTTCCAGTACATCACCGAGTTTGTACACCACTTCTTTATCAATCAGTACCGTACCGTCTTCGCCATTGCACTCGATACGTTCTTTGTTATCGAGGATCAGAGATCCTGGAATAAAGGCCATTGCGCCGTTTTCGAGTAAGCGAACACGCATGCCCGGACGGTTGATGTCAAAGATCTCGGCTTGGAAGTGAGTTTCTTTCGCTGGCTCATCGGCCAGAGTGCGCGCATAGAGCCAATCTGCCACATTGCGTTCGGTAATTTTGTGGTGCTTACGATGCAGCGCAAGTTCTTCACCAACCGTTTCATCCGGCGTCTGCACAGGGGCTTTGCCCAGAATGTGTGCTTTCAGCAGACGGTGGTTAATCATGTCGCCGTATTTACGAATCGGTGAAGTCCAAGTCGCGTACACATCAAGCCCCATCGCGAAGTGGGGGAGAGGCTGGTTGCCAATCTCACTGTAGCTCTGGTACTTACGAATACGGTTATCGAGGTAGCTAGTTTCTTGTGTGGCTAGCCAGCGGCGCAGAGCGGCAAAGCCTTCCACCGTCGCCAGCGTTTCAGCATCGGCATTCGGTGCACCGTGTGCTGCCATTAGCTCCACCACATCGGCCATTTTCTCGGCTTTGAAACCAGCATGGGTATTGAAAACACCTAAACCGAACGTCGCTTGCAACGTTTTACCCGCACAGATGTTCGCAGTGATCATCGATTCTTCGACCAAACGGTTAGCAGTGCGGCGCATGTCCGCATGGATCGCCACCACATCGTTATCGGCACTCAGTTCGAAGCGGTAGTCTGGACGATCTGGGAACACCACGGCATGGGTTTCACGCCAGTTAGCACGTGCTTGTGAGAAGGCATACAGATCACGCACCACTTGGGCGATTTCTTCGCTTGGTTGCCATTGCTCCGAGCTGCCAGTTTCCAACCAGTCAGAAACATGGTCGTAAACCAGACGTGCATGTGATTTGATGTTGGCTGAGAAGAAGCGAATATCATCGCCAATCACGCCATCTTTACTAATGGTCACCGAACAGCACAGCGCTGGGCGAACTTGGTTTTCCATCAGTGAGCAAAGCTCATCAGCCAGATCACGCGGCAACATTGGAATGTTGCGACCTGGCAAATAAATGGTAAAGCCACGCTCGCGTGCCACTTTATCCATCTCATCTTCTGGCGTGATGTAAGCGGTTGGATCGGCAATCGCGATAGTCAGCGCAAAATCACCGTTAGGTAATTGTTGTGCGTAAAGCGCATCATCCATATCTTTGGTTGATTCACCATCGATGGTCACAAAAGGCAGTGCGGTCAGATCTTCACGAACCAAGTCTGCATCATCTTTCAGTTGCCACTCGTCAATACCCGCTGGCTCGCTGTTAGGCAGATCGTTTTCCGCTAATGTCACCCACCAAGGGGCAATTTTGTCATTAGCATCGGTGATTTTGTGTGAGATTTGCGCGAAGAAGCCGTCGTCACCTTTAAGAGGGTGGCGGACAAGATGAGCGACCACCCAGTCACCTTCTTGGAAGTCAGCTTCGTTGAGGCCTTTCTTAGTTTTTGCCTTCAGCGACAGCTTTTTCAGTTGTGGATGATCGGGCGCAACGTTCAGTTTGCCTTTAAATAGCTTTACGCGGCCAATGAAACGAGTCAGTGATTGTTCGATAAGCTCAGAAGGCTCTGCAACTTCACGTTCATTCTCGGTGCGGATGAAAGCCACGACTTTGTCGCCATGCATACACTTCTTCATATAAGGAGGCGGAACAAAGTAGCTGGTTTTGCTATCGACTTCGAGGAAGCCAAAACCTTTGTCACTGGCTTTGATGGTGCCTTCTTTTTTAGGCAGGGTTTCTTGGATTTTTTGCTTAAGCTGCGCGAGGAGCGGATTGTCTTGGAACATCTTTTTTATCTAACCGTTTAAGTTGGGCACACTATAATCATTGAGGGACTGGATTACTACCTAAAACGTGAGTTCGAGCATCGTTGGCTGTTTATTTATTCGCTGAAATTGTCAGCAAATTTGGTGTTTTGAAGGGTTTTTTCGGTCAATGAGGCGTCATTTTTCCTTTGCTAAGAAAATTTTGTGATGAAATTCAATTTTTCCTAGCTTTTTTTATGCTTTTAAGGAATAATCCGCGTCCCTTATATGTCCCTAGCGGCTTGATGCGTTTTAATACTTATCCGCATCTGAACGGACTCAGCAATTCATTGGATTGGTTGGAAATGGTAGAGCACGTGGGACCTTGGTTATTTCTTCATTTAGTGGGATCCCCATGCAAGATACTGCAATTCAATTCAGTGATTTAGCACTGAACAGCGCCATCCTTTCTGCCCTAACCGAAATGGGCTTTGTATCACCTACACCTATCCAAGCAGCAGCGATTCCTGTTCTGCTGGAAGGTCGTGATGCACTGGGTAAAGCGCAAACAGGTACGGGTAAAACAGCGGCATTCTCACTGCCTCTGCTGAACAAACTTAATCTGTCTCAACACAAGCCACAAGCTATTGTTATGGCGCCAACGCGTGAGCTGGCGATTCAGGTAGCGGCTGAGATCAAAAACCTTGGCCAAAACATCAAAGGCCTGAAGGTTCTTGAAATCTACGGTGGTGCTTCAATTCTTGATCAAATGCGCGCTCTGAAATCTGGCGCTCACATTGTTGTGGGTACTCCAGGCCGCGTAAAAGATCTGATCACGCGTGATCGTCTACACCTAGACGAATGTCATACTTTCATCTTGGATGAAGCAGACGAAATGCTCAAAATGGGCTTCGTTGATGACGTGACTTGGATCATGGAGCAAGCTCCAGAATCAGCACAACGCGTACTGTTCTCTGCAACTATGCCTCCAATGGTAAAAGAGATCGTTGAGCGTTTTCTACGTAATCCAGAGTGTGTTGACGTAGCCGGTTCTAACCAAACTGTGGCTAAAGTTGAGCAACAATACTGGGTAGTAAAAGGTGTAGAGAAAGATGAAGCGATGGCTCGTCTGCTTGAAACCGAAGAAACCGATGCTTCTATCGTATTCGTACGTACTCGTCAGGATACTGAGCGTCTAGCGGATTGGTTGTGTGCGCGTGGCTTCAAAGCTGCAGCTTTGCACGGTGATATCCCTCAGTCTCTGCGTGAGCGCACCGTTGATCATATCAAGCAAGGTGTGATTGATATTCTGGTTGCGACTGACGTAGTAGCACGTGGTCTGGACGTTCCTCGTATCACTCACGTATACAACTACGATATTCCATTTGATGTGGAATCTTACATCCACCGTATCGGCCGTACTGGTCGTGCTGGACGTAAAGGTAAGGCGATCCTGCTGGTTCGTACTAACCAAATTCGCATGCTGCGCACTATCGAGCGTGTAACTCGTTCTTCTATGGAAGAGATCCAACTGCCACACCGCGATAAAGTGGCTGAATCTCGTCTGACTAAGCTGGGTCAAGAGCTGGCGGCAGATAAAGAGTTCAGCTCACTGGAGCGTTTCGCTGAGCTGGTTGAAAAACTGCAAGCGTCACTGGAAATCGACTCAACCACACTGGCTGCGATTCTGCTGAAACGTCAGCAAGGTAAGCGTCCTCTATTCTACGTTGGTGCTGACCCAATGATCGAAGCGATGGAGCGTGAAAAATCACGTCGTCGTGAGCGTCGTGATGACCGCCGTGATGGTGATCGTCCTGCTCGCCGTGAATTCGGTGGTCGTGATCAAGAGAACCACGATTGGGACACTTACCAGCTGCAAGTTGGCCGTGACCAAGGCGTTCAAGTGAAAGACATCGTAGGTGCACTCGCAAACGAACTGGGTCTGACTAAAGGTTCTATCGGTGCGATCAAACTGGCTCAAGGCCATACGTTTGTTCAGCTGCCAAAAGCGATGTCGAGCGACGTTTCTAGCAAGCTGCGTAAGCTGCGTATCCGCCAGAAAGAAGTGGGTGCTGTAGTGTGTGATTTCGATGACTTCCGCGAATCTCGTGGTGGTGCTCGTCGTGAAGGTGGCCCACGTCGTGACGGTGGTCGTCGTCCTGAAGGCAACCGTGAAGGCGGTTTCCGTGGTGGTCGTGAAGGCGGCCGCGAAGGTGGTCGTGGCCGTGGTGGTGAAGGCCGTCCTTTCCGTGAAGGTGAGCGTCGTTTTGAACGTAACCGTAGTGGTGAGAGCAGTGGTAGCTACCGTGGTGAGCGTGGCCATAGCCGTCGTCGCGAAGAAGCATAATTCACTAAAGTGATTTGAATTGATAAACCCGCAGGTAAAACTGCGGGTTTTTTGTTGTCATCCCTAAACCACCGCTTTTAGCGGTGGTGATTGTCCCTAGGGGCTTTTGCCCGAAAATGCGCCCATGTTAGAAGACAAACTCTTATTCACCATAAGTAAGAGGATTCAAATAACATGGGCGACTACAGAAGTTCATCACACGTCTATTGGCGTTGCAAATATCATATCGTTTGGACACCAAAATTTCGTTTTAAGATCTTAAAAGGTAATGTAGCCAAAGAGCTAAATCGTTCGATCTACATTCTTTGTAATATGAAAGATTGTGAAGTATTGGAACTCAATGTTCAGCCAGATCATGTCCACTTAGTTGCGATAATTCCGCCCAAAGTATCGATTTCGACGTTGATGGGAGTTTTAAAGGGTAGGAGTGCAATTAGGCTATTCAACAAGTTTCCACATATCAGGAAAAAGTTATGGGGAAATCATTTTTGGGCGCGAGGCTATTTTGTGGATACGGTAGGTGTAAATGAAGAAATCATTAGACGGTATGTACGGCATCAAGACAAAAAAGAGCTTGAGCAAGAGCAGCAGTTAGAGTTATTGAGAGAGTAACAGCGTCGTGGCCCCCTTTTAGGGGGCTTATATTAAAACCGCCTTCTAAGAAGGCGGTTTTTTATTATCTGCATCGCATACTTTCATTTCATTGCTACACTTTAAACGGGTGATAAATAAGCAGAACAATCAATTCAACCGATGAGGTGATACATGCGCAAATGGCTATGGATGCTTTTATTGCTAGCGACGAGAGTCGCGGCCGTGGACCTTTCACCCTATATCGTGAATGGCACAAATGCGAATGTTGCGAATTACCCTTCTTTTGCTAGCTTGGCAATTTATATTTCTCCCTATCAATATAGTTCTAGAACCTACTGTGGTGCGACGGTGCTTAACTCACGCTACATCCTCACCGCGGCACACTGCATTTATGGTGATAGTTACGCCATGCTCTACACGGTAGCCATCCCCCAGTTACAAGATGAAAGCGATTTCCCGAATGGCAATATTCAGTTTGCTCGTGGTTCAGAGTTCTATTATCCAGACAACTATGTGAATTCATCTTCCGTTTATTGGCCGAATGATATCGCGATCATTAAATTAGAAAATGACCTTAACGTGAGTAATTTTGTAGGGGTGCTCAATAGTACGATCAATGGCAACTATGACGTCAGTGGCGTCTATAAAGCGGTGGGGCATGGCTATGTGTATAGCAACGTAGCAGGAGGGACTCAATTGCTAGAAACGACCTTGGACTTTGTACCTTTTTCGACTTGCTCGGCTTATTACGGTGCAAATTTAGGTTCAGGACATGTCTGCTTTTCTGGTCCGGTAACTGGCGGATATAAAAACTCCACTTGTTCGGGTGATTCAGGGGGACCCGTCTACTTCGATAGTGGCTCAGGCTATGTACAAATTGGGATCACCAGTTTTGGTCCATCCGTTTGTGGTGATTCGACTCAGCCAGTGACTTCGGTATTCACGGAAGTCTCCGACTATTACAACTGGATTTTACGAGTGATGAATGGGTTAGAAACGCCGAAGTATTACGTCACAGAAAGCAACGGAGTGCGTACATTGACCTCAGGAGGAACTACGGCGACCACGGTGAGTGAAAGCTCAGCGAGTGGCGGCGCAGGTTCTTTGTTTTTGGTTTTCTTGTTGGGAGGGCTGAGCATTATTCGGGGCAACAAGCTGAGTATTTGAGTTTTATGTTTAAGGGCGGTTTGATTTTAGGTGCGAATCTGACATTATCGCAGTTCATTCTTTTAATCTATAAACGATCCTAGGTAACGACGTTGAATAAACTAAAACGACTCTTTGGCCCTCTTTATCCTATTGTTTGCGCCCTTCTTGCTTTGTTAGCCATTTTTACGCTATCTCGTTTAGGGTTAGCGATTTGGCATTTTGACCGCGTGACCGATGCAGAAGGCTGGGTACGCATTTTCTCCAGTGGTTTACGGGTGGACTTTGCGTCAATCTGCTATTTGTTCATTTTACCTGCACTTTTGACTAGCTTAATTTCCGGTGAGCATTGTTTAGGCCGCATTTGGAATTGGATTCTGCGTCTTTGGATCACCGTAGGTCTGTGGATCGTTGTGTACATGGAAGTGGCTACTCCTCCTTTTATTATTGAGTACGATCTGCGGCCTAACCGTTTGTTTGTGGAATACCTCATCTATCCGAAAGAAGTCTTTGGTATGTTGTGGTCTGGCTATAAATTGGAGCTATTTATCGGTCTAGTCGTGAGTGTACTGACGGTTGTGCTCGGCTGGCGATGGAGTAAAACACTGGTTTCTAACTTGCGTTACCCTAAGTGGTATTGGCGTCCAGTGATTGCTGTACTTGTTGTGGCAATTGGTATTTTAGGCGCTCGTTCTTCTTTAGGGCATCGTCCTATGAATCCAGCAATGGTCTCTTTCTCTAGCGATCCTTTGATGAACGATCTTGCGCTCAACTCCGCATATTCAGTTATTTTCGCAGCCAAGCAAATGGGCTCAGAGGCCAACGCGTTTGAGTTTTATCCAAAAATGGATAAACAACTCGTGATCGATCAAGTTCGTGCTTCGATGACTGTCGCTCCGGAAGATTTCATTAGTGATGAAAAACCATCTTTGGCCAATCATGTCGCGATTTACCAAGGTGCACCTAAAAACATCGTCATTTTGTTGATGGAAAGCCACGGTGCGCGTTATGTGAAAAGCCTCGGAGGTATTGATGTTTCTCCAAACATGGACAAGTTGATTAACGAAGGCTGGGCATTTACTCGTATGTATGCCACGGGTACTCGCTCAGTCCGTGGCATTGAAGCGGTAACCACAGGATTCTCTCCAACGCCTGCTCGCTCTGTAGTGAAGCTAGGTAAAAGTCAGAATAACTTCTTCTCCATTGCAGGTTTGCTGAAAACTCAGCAGTACCACACGCAATTCATTTATGGTGGCGAGAGCCATTTTGACAATATGAAGAGTTTCTTCCTCGGCAATGGCTTTGTGGATATGCAAGACTTTCCTACTTTCTCAAATCCGAAATTTGTAGGATCGTGGGGAGCATCGGATGAAGATGTGTTTAACAAGGCTGATGAGCAGTTCACCCAAATGTCAAAAGAAGGAAAACCTTTTTTTAGCTTAGTGTTTACTTCATCTAACCATAGCCCGTTTGAATATCCAGATGGTGTGATTACTCAATACAATGAACCTAAACAGACGGTAGAAAATGCGGTGAAATACGCTGACTACGCGTTGGGGCAATTTGTTGAAAAGGCGAAAAAATCCCCTTATTGGGATAACACCGTGTTTGTTGTTGTCGCAGACCATGACGCGCGTACACAAGGTACCAATCCAATCCCTGTGGAATATTTCCATATTCCGGCGGTTATTTTTGGTGGTGGCATTGAAGCGCGTAAAGATGACCGCTTACTCAGCCAGTTGGATCTAGCTCCGACGCTTCTCTCTTTAGCCGGCATTAGCAGTCAAAACCCGATGATCGGCTTTGATTTAACTAAAGATGTTCCGGTTGAAAAACAACGTGCGATGATGCAACGTGACAAAAACTTCGGTTGGTTAACACCAGATAATCAAGTGGTTGTATTGCAGCCAGGACAAGATATCACGACCTATCAATATGATTCAGTGACGCATAAAATGACACC
Organism: Vibrio metoecus; assembly: GCF_009665255.1. Classification (NCBI taxonomy): domain Bacteria; kingdom Pseudomonadati; phylum Pseudomonadota; class Gammaproteobacteria; order Vibrionales; family Vibrionaceae; genus Vibrio; species Vibrio metoecus. The sequence continues at coordinate 368,729 of NZ_CP035687.1, read as the reverse complement.
GCTTCAGCTTGATGAATCGATCGTGACTCGCGCACACGCTAATGCGATGTGGGGGAGTTTGGCGTTTAAAGAGAATTTCTACATCGCGCAAAAAAGTTATGAATTGGAAAAATAAAGCATTTCATTAACCACTAAACAAAGAAGGCGACCATAGGTCGCCTTCTTTATTATTGTCATAACTTTTATGAGGATCTGGGTGCAACAATGGAGTTAACGATCCCAATATGTTTCTTCTAAGCTATCTTCGCGTTCAGGTAGTGAGCGTGATAAGCGTGGAGAGTGTTGAGTTAACACCTCATAGCTCACACGGTTCGCGTATTTACACACTTGAGAGAGCGAGGAATAGGTCAGGTATGGCTGATCATGCTTGGCAGAATTTGGCACATTACGTTGGTGATACGCGTTTGCCGCCATGTCGTGCAGTAACGCAGAAAGTGCGCCATCGCCAGCTCCATTGGTGTTTTTAATTTCCAATGGACCACCTAAATATGGGCCAATGTGTGAATAAACCTTCAGCGGATGAGTACAATCTTGTTTGCGCATAGCACGGCTAAATTCGTACTTATTAAACTCAGGAATATTACCCGGTAGCAGTGGTAGCTCAGTTTCACGCTTCGCTGATTCTTCAATGTATCCCGCCATGTACAACCCCACAGGACCAGCGGTGCATAGAACTAAGTCAACCCATTCCAGAGCTTTATCAGCGGCAAGCAGTGGATCTCGTTCACCCGTCAGCGCAGCGCCTTCTTCTTCATTCATCGCAACAACGGTAATATGTTCTTTCATGTAGTTTTGCCACCACTCGGCATTGCCTTCGATCACATATTTTGTGCCTAGAGTCAGCACCACGGGAATACCGTGTGCCTTTGCAATTTCAATGGCGCGTTGTACCGCTTGTGGCATAGGGTCTTCTGGTTTTCCACGCATCAAGTAAGATGAAACCACCAGAGCTGAAGCTTTTTCAAACACTTCTTCTGGAATGCTATCTGGGCGTAGCTTGTTCATATGCCCTTCATTGATCGCAAACGTGCGTTCACCATCTTCTGAAATCAGGGTATAGCAGCGACCAATTGGGCCATCCACGGTTTGTAGATGGTTGAGGTTCATGCGTGAAGAGGTTCGGCACAGGTAACGATAAGCGTATGAGCCGACTTCGATATTCTTTGACATTACACCCAGCAAAACCGATTTGCTGTCCGCCAAAACGGAGTAATTGTGCAATGTGTTACCAATGGTATCTCCCGGATATTGGTGAGTGATCAAGCCACGTTCCACCAATTCTTTATAAAGCGCATCGGCTTTACTTTCTTCCAATACCAGCGAATGACCTTTGCTTAACTCGTAGCGAGTTAAAAACTCGTCATCGACGCGAGCTTCAATATCGACGATGGTTTGGCCCACACCGACAATCGTCGGGCGGTGGAGCTTGGGTGTTTGCTGAATTTGGTTTACGAGTGGATCGCGAGCGTGAGTTGGAAAATAGTGCTTAGATTTGCGCTGACCGGGAAACTTCATTTTGAAAGTGTTAATTGAAAATTTTCGCGCATCATATCACAAATATGACAGATTACTTTCATTTTTATTGCAGCCTGAAGTGATGTAAAACACGCCTCAGGCTGCGATGTATGAAGCTATTTGTTTTGTGTTTCAGGGAAGGCGTTATAGGCTTGAGTGCCCCACAGCGGCACGGTAGAAAGGCTGTGTTTAAAGCTGCCGGATGTTTCTTTGGTCGAGTAGGAGAGATACATCAGGGTTTGGTTTTTCGCATCAAAAATGCGGCGAATTTTCATTGATTTAAAAAAGATGCTCTTGGATTTCTGGAATACAACTTCACCTGATGTCGATTTATCTATTTGAGCGATCATTTCTGGAGTGATCTCTCCCGTTTGGCGGCAAGAAATGGATGAGTCTGAAGGATCAGCGAGACTCAAATCCGCTTCAATACTGGCCACATGGCAGGTGACACCAGTGACAATGGGGTCAGTCAGATTATTGATTTTAATGTCTTTCATGGTGAACATACCAAGGCTTACATCACCAACCTCCGAGCGATCACAGCCACTCAATACGAAAGCGAAAGAAAGAAGTAAGGCACTGCGAATTGGGTTAAGCATAAGAATGTACCGTTCAGTTTAAGTGTCGTTATCATACTGATTTTCTAGTATCTGTGCAGCCTCATGACTAAGAAGAATGGTGAATTAGCAGGTCAAATCCAGTAGAAAAAGGATTAATGCTTGTCGCATCAGGTCGGGATGAGTATGCTGCCGTTATTGCAACGGATATCAAAGACAACGTTGCTTCACCAATCGAGAAGAAGCCCGCTATGAATTATTCTCCCTCGCCTGTGGTTACGGTCAAAAACCAGTGGTTACTCAGTCAAGTCGATGTCGAGTTCCCAACCTCCGAAAGTTTAGAAGGGCGTGACGTATACCAAACCTTATCTCAACAAAATCAAGTTACCCCGTTCCAACCACATGCTTGTGATGAGCAGCTCCTACAAGAGATCTATTTGGTTGATTTTCACCGTTTGACGGTATGGTTTGCGCTTTTACAGGCCACTCGTGGCACTTCTAAGCATGAGCAAGATCGCTTGGTTGAGTTTTTCACTCAGATCATCTATTCGCCACCTTGTCAGCTATTTATTGGCTTTCACCTTGGTGAGCCCGTAGCCGCAGGTATGGTTACCCAGCATGAGCAAAGTGTGCTGCTCTCCGATTTAGTGGTTCATGCAGGGAGCCCTTTTGGGACGCGTGAGCAGTTTGCCGATGCACTGTATACGAAATGGCAATCGATGACCGAGAGTGATGCTCTGCCTTTCATTGAGCTTTAACATTCCGTTTCGAAAAAAGTGACCTTGGTAGAAGTTATGCACACTCATGCATTGATTTCTACCATTCTGTTAACTCCATCCTTTTTAGTGTGTCAGCGGGATATACACTGCTAATAGAACGGAGGATGTGCGATGACAGAAGCCAGAGTGAAATGTGTCATTTTTGACTGTGAAGGAACCTTAGTGGATAGCGAACGCTTGTGCTGTGAGGCATTAGTGCAGGTGTTTGGCGAAATAGGAATCACGCTAAGCTATCAGCAAGTCGCGGAACATTTTTCCGGTGGAAAAATCGCTGACATTCTCAATTCAGCTTGTCAACTGGCGCAGATCACCGCAGATATTGATTTGTTGGAACAGCGTTATCGCTCCATTGTTGCTGCGACATTCAGTCGTAAGTTGTCTCCAATGGGAGGTGCGCGCGCTTTGCTGCATTATTTAAAACGCAATCAAATAGAGTTTTGTGTAGTGTCTAACGCGCCGCGAGAAAAAATCACAATGACGCTCACTTTGGCAGGACTGGACGGCTACTTCAAAGGCCGGATTTTTTCGGCCTTTGATGCGAATAGTTGGAAGCCTGAACCGGATCTGATTCGCTACTGTGCGATGAATATGGGGTTTACCTTAGACGAATGTGTGTATGTCGATGATACGCCAAAAGGTGTAGAGGCTGGGCTCAATGCGGGGGTGCTCACGTTCCAGTTAAGCCCTTTAAACGCACAAAGCCGCAGTGATTCCAGTCAAGTCATTGTGCTGAGCAATTTGCTTCAACTGGCTGAGTTTTTAACTGGTCATCCGCTGCGTCAATCGGCGTAATGCCCAAAAATCGGATCCAGTTTATCTCCCTAAAAACCACATCCACCATGAGAGGTGGATGTGGTGTCATTTCCGCTGAATCAATTTACTGACGTGTTTTTACCCCAGAATGAACAAACCGATTACCGAGATGGTTGGCTTTGGCTGCCAGCATTGGTTGAATGCTGGTGAGTGTATTGGTGTGAAAACCACACTGCGCACAGAAGAATTTCTCTTTATCCGCAGAAATGAAAAATTCGTCGTGTTGACAGAGTGGGCAGCATTCGATGGTTTCTTCTACATGTGGATTATTCATTTATTGATTCTCAGCAGCAAAAAGAGTGTTTATGTCGCTTCGTGTTTAAGTTAACACTTGGCTTGGATGTTTTATTTTGTTTGTCTTTAGCATAAACACTTCCTGGTGATTTGTTGGTCAGCTTTGTCATATTTGTTCCGAAGTTGAGATGCAATTCATAGAAATTGCATGTATTGCATGCCACAGATCATATTCTTATCGAGCTTGGTCAGATGCTGTGATCCCAAGCTCAATAACATATAACAGTTTAATGACGAATTCGTTGCAAGCGGAATAATCCTAGTGCGCTCAACGCTCCGAGCGTGTCGCATAACATATCTTTTTGCGCATCCCAAATATCACCTTGTGAACCTAAGAAGGCGATGCCTTCGTCACCACCTGCGACAGCGGCATACCACCACTCAATGATTTCATAACCTGCCGCCAAACTCATGATGCTAAAGAGAGCGAAGCTGTACGCTAACCAAGGTTTGGTGTGTTGTTTGCGTATTAACCATTCAGCAATGGGATAAGCATAAAAACCGATCGAAAAGTGGGCGACGCGATCGAAATGATTTCGGGTTGAGCCGAGCATCGAATTGAACCAGTCAAACGGTACTTCCGCAAAGGTGTATTTGGCACCAATCGTGTGTAAGCAGAGCCAGATAAACATCAAAACATAGGCCGTGGTGCTGAATGACCAACGTAAAGATATCCACCAAATCCCGCCTAAAATCAGGACGGCTGGAATAATCTCTGCAAACCAAACTGCCCGTGAATGGGGAGCAATGGCGGAAAAAACAAATACGAAACTGTAAAGTAGGGTCAAGCCGATGAGTGGTCGTGATAGCGGCATAGTGGTGTAGCTCCGTCAATGGAATGCTGACTATCCTGCCATTATAATGAACATTGTTCAATTGATAGGTTGATGCCCCCGACAATGCGCCAGAAATCTGGCTATTGTTGTGTCAGAAAAATGCTCTGTAAGCCTTATGCGGATTGATCTTCACACATTCAAGATTTCTCATTTCACCGTGGTGATAAATGGGTTAGATTGATCTTGATAACGGTATTTCGTCGGAATGGAAGCTTTATGTCAGACAGTCACCAACTTGCCGCAACGTTTCAAACGTACATGGAAAATCCGTTGTTGTGGCCAATTTTTGAGGTACTGAAGCATCAGTCGTCAGGCTGGAAAGTGCACACCTTAGCCGCGCATTTAAGTGAGTTAGGGATTATGCCGGTGTTGGATACTCAGCCGGAGAAAGACTTGTTTAAGCGTAATTTTTTGATCATGAATGCGCTTTATCAATTGCAAGAAACATTGCATCCAGAGAAATGGTTACAAGTCGAGGCGATGAACATCATTTTAATGCCGATGATGCGCAGTGAATTTCATGATATTGACGTGAATGATCCACTTCGAGATTACTACACACAGTGGATGAACTATGAAGCGGATGAAGGGGAGGTTAAGCGCCTACTCAACGAATTCTGGACTCGCTATCGTCATTCTGTTGGTAGCCATAATGGTAAAGATTTAAGCCGAGGTCAGGCTTTACGTCTGTTTGAGCTCAGTGAGGAAGCGAGTTCGCTAGAAATCCGCAAAACTTGGCGTAAGCTAGCCTTACGCTGGCACCCAGATCGAGATAATGGCAATGCCGAGCGTTTTCGGATTTTATGTGAAGCATGGAACGTGTTAAGACAAGAGCCCTGACGGCGAAACAATAACGCGACCTGTTGGTCGCGTTATTGATAATTCTGCGTTGTATCACTTAAGCTTTAAATTGGGCTTTACGCATACGGTTGAGTGCCGCCATGGCATCCATAATACGAGGCTTCGCCAGATCACCATGGTTTGGCATCGCTTGATACCAATCACCTTCGAGCATCTTACTCATTGCTTTTGCTGGGTTTTCAGTCCAGCCTGGCAGTTGCGCAAGTTGGAACCACAGCCAGCCAATCGCATTCACTTCACTTGAGCTTTGTAATTGCTCCAAAGCCGTGAGCTCGGTGAACTCTTTACCAAAACGCAGAGCATCCAACCCTTTTGCTGAAACTCGGAATTTACCTTCCAACAGCAGCTTTTGCAGGGTCGCACAATGTAATGCGCGAGGTTTGAAAGTGGCTAATGGTGTTTCACACTCATTGCGACGTTGAGTTGGGTGCTGGGCAATCACTTCTCGTGCTTTGGCTGTGACATCCAACGGTTGATAGTCATGCATTTGAATCACGGTATCGGCCACATCTAAATAATCGCCAGATCCCCCCATGACCACCAGTGTGGAAACCCCCAAATCATCACGCAACTGACCGATGCGATCCACTAACGGTGTAATCGGTTCTTCCCCTTTGCTGACAAGGGCTTGCATACGCTCATCACGGATCATGAAGTTGGTCGCAGAGGTATCTTCATCGATCAGTAGCGTGGTGACGCCCGCTTCAATCGATTCTTGCAACCATGCCGATTGCGAGGTCGAGCCTGAAGCATCTTGCGTGCTGAAATCGGTTGTGTCTTTCCCCATAGGCAAATGGTTGATGTAGTTGGATAAGTTCAGGTTGTGTACGCAGCGGCCTTCTTCAGCGCGAATTTTCATCGCGTTGAAATCGGTCACCATACGTTCACGGCCATCACCAGGGATATGGTTGTAAATAGAGCGTTCGAGTGCCGTCAGCAGGGTTGATTTACCGTGGAACCCCCCCCGACAATCAAGGTAATGCCTTGCGGAATACCCATGCCAACCAACTCACCTTGGTTTGGTGTAGAAAGTGTTACTTCAAGGGATTGCGGCGCTTGGAATGGGACGGCATCTTTCATCGGAAGATCGCAGTTACCTGCTAAACGTGGCAGTACGCTACCGTTAGCCACGAAAGCGACCAAACCGAGGTCGTCAAGTTGTGCGCGCATTGCTTCTTGGTCTTCCACCACTTCACAGTGTTGCAGCAGGGCCGCTTTATCCAGTTCGCGCTCCAACGTGGCACGGCGAATGTACTTCGGTAGATGGAAAGTGAGGATATTCAGGGCTTTTTTAGCCAAAATATCACGTCCTTCCGCTGGCATACTCATGCGAAAACGCAGTTCGATACCGTGTTCATTAAACAGAACAGATGTGCTGTCGAGTACTGTTTGACCGCTGATCGCGATAGATAGACTGTTATCTTGCTTTGCGAACTCTGCAAAAGCACGAGCGATAAAATCACGCGCTGCCATTTGATACGCAGGCGATTTTTCTTTGAGCCAATCTAAACCGGTCAACGACCAAGCGCGGGTCGCGCGCAGGCGAGAGGCTGAAGCGTATGGATCAGACTGAATGTGGTCGATGAACAGAGTAAAGTCACCAAAGTCATACTGACCTTTGATCTGCTGATAAGCACGATAGTTCTGCTTTTCGAGTTTTTTAAGTGTTGCAATTAGTCGATCCATCTCGATTATCGCTCATAGGGAAAGAAAAAGAGGAGCGCGATTATAGGTAGCGCCCACTGAAGAGTAAAGGAATGATAAGCCATTCTCTTGATGAGCGACAACCATCCCTGAACTTATTCTGGCTTGTGTGGCGGTTGAGTGTGACTTTTTAGCTTCTGCTCAAATTCATCGCTTGGCATCGGCCGGCCGTATAAAAAACCTTGGCCGATGTCGCACCCATGCTCCAGAATAAACTGCTCTTGTTGTGGGGATTCTATGCCTTCCACAACCACATTCAGTTTGAGTTTCTTCGCAACGTGCAGCATAGAACGCACAATTTCTTGGTCACTCTCGCTGTGTTCGATTTGTACTAGAAAGCTTTTATCGATTTTAATGCCATCAAATGGAAATTTTTTTAGGTACTGAAAAGAAGCGTAACCAGTGCCGAAATCATCTAATGATAAGGCTACGCCCAGTGTATGTAGTCTATTGAGTATGTCACTGGCTGTCGGTTCATCCACAATCAAACCACTTTCCGTGATTTCTAACTCCAATTGATGTGCCGGAAAATGGTAAAGCGTGAGTAGTTCACGAATCTGGTCAACAAAGCGGCTGTTTTTCAGTTGCACCGAAGAGATGTTGATTGCGATATGGAACGTTGGGCAAATCGTTAACCAGTCGCTAGCGGCTTTGATGGCATGGTGCAGTACAAAATGGCCGACCTCGAAAATTAAGCCATTTTGTTCCGCCATATGGATTAAGGTTTCATTCGAAAACTCACCCAACAGCGGGTGCTTCCAACGCAGCAGTGCCTCTGCGCCAACCCAATGTTGTGTCTTAACGCTTACCTTGGGTTGAAAATAGAGCATTAAGTCATTATTGCGCACGGCTTGTAAAAGGTAATTTTCTAGTTGATTTTGTCGAGCATGGTTATCGGCCAATGCGGGGGAATGGAAAAAGACTTTATAACCTGAATCTTTACACGCCAACATGCTACTGACCGCATGGCGTAGCAATTGCTGCGGATCGCGAGTTTCTCGGCTAAGGGCAACCCCAATGTAAGGGTTGAGATGCAAAGGCAAACCCTCGGCAATGAATTGTGCTTGACCGGCATGAATCAAGCGATGACAAAGTTGGTTTAAATGCCCATCCAACTGCTTACTTTTCAAAAGTAGAGTGAGGTTGGTCGAGTTAGGGCGAGCAGTGAGTAGTTCTCCTTCTGTGACAGGGCCAAGTCTCTCGCGTAGCTGTTTTAAAACATCATCCCACAGATGAAAACCAATCCGTGCTTGCAATTGGCGAGCATTGGCAAAACCAATATGGACTACAGCGAGTTCTTCATTTTCTTCTAATTGATTGAGCTGTAGGGCAATTTGTTGTTCAAGTGCATTTCGATTTAGAAAACCAGTACCTACATCGTGGCTGCGTTGGTACTCAATTTGCTGTTCTGCTGCCCGACGTTTGTCTATTTCTTGGTGAAGAGATTGGTTCAGTGAAGCAATGCTTTGCATTTTGTTACGGACTTTGAAATGCAAATCTTGGTTCATTTGTAGCAGAGTTTCACGCTGATAGAGGGTTTTGAGCTGTGCTTCAATAGATTCACGAAAGGTGCTGATCAACTGCTTTTCTAGGGTAAGAAAATGGTGTTCTTTACGGTCAGTGGCGCACAGAGTGCCGAAAAGGTCACCATTGGGCCATAACAGGGGGACTCCGCAATAGGCGCGCATACCATGTTCCATATCTGGGTTCTCTTTCCAGAGTGGATCAGTCTCGGCATTACTCACTATCAACGGTTGGCGAGTATTGATCACGGTTTCACAATACAACCCTTTTCCTAATCGTTCGGTCATACCGACGCGGTATGGATTATCGAGTCCCTGATTGGAGCAAAATACATCAAGATCGTGATGGCGTAGTCGCATAATCACGGTGGCTGGCACCTTAAGCATTTCGCCGAGTAAATTGAGCATATTTTGCCAACTCGCAAGCATCGTCGAAGGGATGGGGATCGATTGTGGAAGGATCGGTGCCATTAATGAGTCCTTGGGTTTGGCTAGTAAAACGTTACCTATCGCTTGCTTTTCTCGCACAGTAATGCCCGCTATGTCAGGATCCAATACAGTCTTTTGGTATTGGACAGCCATCAATTACGCTAACTGGCTTCAACGGCAAGTTAATGGGGTATACATGCAACAGCTATCTTCTTCCGAGAAAATAGCGCGGCATTGGATTTTGGTTTCGTTAGAGTGACCGTACTTGAGAAGTAATGCTTTTACTTCAATGGTTAGTCACTCTAGCAAAAGCCGATCAGAATGGCAGAGTGATTTCAATTAGCTTGTGCGAATTCTCAAATCTAAAACAGAATGCGGTATCACTTATTTGTTAATAAACTTATGCATATCAACAGATTGGTTATAATCTATTCGCTCAAATCCAAAACCGTTCAATTGCATAAACGCTTGCTTAAAGCCAACATAGTCACCTAATTGCTGAAAATTATGACTATTCATTTGAGTGAGGAGTTCCGCGACTTGTGTTTGAGTATCGGGATTCATTTCCCAATCATCCATGCGGATCAGACGCTCGCTATCAACAGGAATGCGGGAATGTCCGTATAATTTGTCGCTAAATAAGCGTTGCATCTGCTCAATGCAGCCTTCATGAGTGCCTTTGCTTTTCATCACTTGATAGAGTGCAATGAGATAGGGGCTTAAGCCGGGAATGAATACGCTAGCTTTGGTGACGAGGGCTTTACAAAGCACCGCATATGCACCGCCATCGAAGTTGGCGAGTTTGAGATTAAGTGAATGGCTGGTTTGGTGAAGATCGATTTTGGCTCGTCCTAAGGTGCCATCCAGATAAATAGGATGCGTTACGTCAGGCCCCATGTAAGAGAAAGCAATGGTTTTGCAGCCTTCGGCGAGTGATTCTGCATTGATGAGTGTATCAATCCAGTTTTCCCAATCATCGCCGCCCATTACGCGTAGTGTTCCTTCGATTTCCTCTTCTGTAGCGGGCTCTAAAGTGGTGTCAATCCAAGTATCGTTCTCTAACATAATGGATGCGCCGGAGACCGCTTCACCAATGGGTTTAATGGCAGAGCGCCAAAATTCGCCATCTGGCTTGCGGCGCATGCCGCTCGCGATGCTGTAGATCACTAAATCCACTTCGCCTTCAAAATAAGTTTCAATTGCCTCAACCACTTGTTCACGCATTTCTGCAGAAAACACATCACCCTCTAAGTTGATGGCGATACGTCCTTCTTGTTCTGCATATTGCTTAAAAAAGAGGTTGTTGTAGTAGCCTGCACTGCCAGTTTGAGTTTCGCTGGGTGCGCGTTCAAAAGAGACACCAATCGT